>JAHFPS010000047.1 GCA_023269695.1 Rickettsia sp. | reverse complement strand
CATGACTAAACTATCGAGTATAGCTAACACTATGCCAAATTCACAAACGTCATTGCGAGAAACCACTTTAGTGGAGACGAAGCAATCCTGTTTTTTGTGTCATCTCTGCGAACGCAGGGATCTAGATTCCCGCCTACGCGGGAATGACAACTGACAATTGCTTCGTCGCCACTAAAGTGGTACAGCTGTCGAAAGTTAGAAGAGGAAGGGGTTTTAGATAGTGTACTTTAAAAGTCGTATGTGGTCAACGTCATTGCGAGAAGACCGTAGGTCGACGAAGCACAATTGTAAGATGTCATTCCCGCGTAGGCGGGAATCTATATCCCTGCTTTCGCAGGGATGACACAAAAATGGATTGCTTCGTCGGCTTACACCTCCTCGCAATGACGCCAGTTATTTTCCTGCAACTTTTAAACTGCCATGATGAGCTCTAAACCCGCTCTACCTTCTAATTTTCGACAACTGTGATCTAGGAGACTGTCGGAAATGACTAAAGTAATTCTATATTTGGCTCTTTTTGGCTGCGAATAAACATGATTTTCTTGAAATAGGTACACTATTCCTGCAAAAATCCTATTTATTCTCACCGAAAAATAGCTCAAAATATAATTAATTAGTCATCTCCGACAGTCTCCTAGATTCCCGCCTACGCGGGAATGACAGCTTACAATATTCGATGCCATTACTACTTTAACACACGGAATCTAGGTAAATAGTTAATTTATGAAATCATATACCTTTAAAGAACATTTTTTAGAGCTAAAAGCTAGATTTTTACGAGTGTTTGCTGCATTCATTATTGGCTTTATTATTTGTTATTATTTTAGTAGTGATATATATAATATTCTATTAGAACCGCTTGCAGAATTAAGTCATGCTAATATAAGAAGAGTGATCTATACTGGTCTTACTGAAGCATTTTTTACTTACATAAAACTTGCGGCTTTTGTTTCTTTTATCATGATTATACCTATTATTAGCACAGAATGTTTTTTATTTATAAAACCTGGATTATATTCACATGAGAAAAAATATGCGGCTTTTATCCTTTTTATGGCACCTGTTTTGTTTTGGTGTGGAGGTATCTTTGTTTTTTACTTTGTTATGCCACGTGCATGGCAATTTTTTTTAAGCTTTGAAGAGCATAATGTCATTATTCCACTAATTCTAGAAGCTAGAATTAGTGAATATTTAAACTTAGTAATTCAGCTAATTATTGCTTTTGGTGTAGCTTTCCAATTACCAATTATTATGCTAATATTAAATTTATTGAAAATATTAACAGCAAAAGACTTAGTGAACAAGAGAAGATCGGCTATAATAATTATTTTTATTATTGCTGGCATTTTAACTCCACCGGATGTGCTTAGCCAATTTGCCCTTGCAATACCAATGCTTTTATTATATGAAACTTCAATTATTATGTGTAAATTTGTAGAAAATCGAGGAAATTAGATGTTAGATATAAAATGGATTAGAGAAAATAAGCAGGAATTTGATGATTTACTTATTAAAAGGGGAATTGCCCCAATGTCCAATAAGATTACTAAACTAGATGAAAGCAAACGTCAACTAACTAATCTTATTCAACAATTTCAACATGCAAGAAAGAAAAAATCTAAATGCCTAGGTAACATGCCTAATAAGACTGGTAAGGAATTTGAAGAACTAAAACGTGATGTGGAACACATAAATGAAAAATTAGAAGAACTGAATCTAAAATTAAATAGTAATCATCAACTAAACGATATGCTGGATGTACTACCAAATCTTCCTGATGATGACGTACCATACGGTACTGATGAGAGTATGAATCAACTGCTCAGAACAGTTGGAGACATTACAACAAAGCCATCTCCACTATTAGCTAAGCAGCATTTTGAGCTTGGTGAGAGTTTAGGTATGATGGATTTTGTACGTACCGCTAAAATGTCTGGTAGTAGATTTGTAACTCTCAAGGGAGATTTAGCAAGGCTAGAGCACGCATTGATTAATTTTATGATTGATACTCATACTCAGGAATTTGGTTTTACTGAATTATCTCCTCCATCTTTAGTACGACCAGTTGCCATGTATAATAGTGGTCAATTGCCAAAATTTGCAGAAGAGTCGTTTGAAACGGTGAATAATTACAGGCTAATTCCAACAGGCGAAGTACCTCTTGTTAATATGGTATCTGATACTATAATAGCTAGGGAAGAATTGCCTATACGTTATGTTGCTTACACACCTTGTTACAGATCAGAATCCGGGAGCAGTGGTAAGGATACTAGAGGTATGATACGTATGCATCAATTTGGTAAAGTTGAATTGGTTACAATAACTACTGCAGAAGAATCTAAGAATGAACATGAATATATAACTAATGCAGCTGAAACCATTCTAAAAAAACTTGATCTGCCATATAGAGTTATGTTGCTTTGTACTGGAGATATGGGATTTACTGCAAAAAAAACCTATGATTTGGAAGTATGGTTGCCAGGTCAAAATCTATATCGTGAGATTTCAAGCTGTTCTAATTGTGGAGATTTCCAAGCTAGAAGAATGAAAGCTAGGTATAAAGAATTTGGTAGCAACGAAACCACTTTTGTCCATACGTTGAATGGTTCTGGTTTACCAATTGGTAGGACAATAATCGCAATTTTAGAAAATTACCAAAATATCGATGGTTCAATAACAGTTCCAGATGTTTTGGTGAGTTATATGGGTGGGTTAGAACGAATTCATACAATTAAATATTAAGTATGAAAGATTGAGATAATTATGCTAAAAATAAAACTATAGTTAACCCTATCAGCATTACTCCGTCATTGCGAGGAGGCGTAAGCTGACGAAGCAATCCATTGCTAATCACTTTTTTGGATTGCTTCGTCGCTACTAAAGTAGCTCCTCGCTAATAGCGTCAATTTACTATTACTAAATGCTATTCGAGTTAACTATAAAAACAAAAGAATATAAATAATATATGTTTATTTAATAGGTATCATTGGTGTTTAAAATAGCTAGCAATTCAAGAAAAATTGATAAGGATTTGTATAATAATTCTGCAGAGAATTTCATTCCAATTGCTTGTCACTATAATGAAAACACTCTGTTAACTAAGAATGGTGAACTACTCCAAACTATCCAAATAAATGGTATCAATGCAGAGAATATTAGCGATAAGTTATTCAATTTACGAGAAGTAGTGCGTAATGCTATCAAGAAAAATGTTCGTAATAAAAGTTTTGCATTTTGGATACATACTGTAAGGCGTAAGACAAATTTAGATGATACAACTCCTTACAATAAATTGTTACCAGCTAATATTCACAATCTATGGCAACAAAAAAATTACTGGGATGATAAATTTGTTAATACCCTTTATATCTCAATAATTTATGATTCCAATAAGATTAAAGTTACAGATTTCAATTCTTTAATGACTTCTTTGTCTTTCGATAAACTTGTCAATTACCAAAATAAGTACTTAGATAGTGTTTTCCAAACACTAAATAGTACTGTTGATACCATACTTTTGGATTTACAGGATTTCGGGGCAGTAAAGTTAGGAATAAGATTTGAGGAAGAGGAATCTTATTCTGATCTAATGTTTTTATATCGCAGAATAGTTCATCTCAACGAAGAATATTGCCTAGTACCGATTGCCAATTTATCTAATGCTTTAGCCTCTACTCACTACGCAGTTGGTAACGATAAGATTGAAGTAATAAGTCAGCATGGTAAAAAGTTTGCATCCATTATTTCAATAAAGGAATATCAAGAAGTATCATCGGCTGCCCTTGATGGGTTCCTACAATTACCTGTAGAATTAATAGCAACAGAAATATTTTATTTCGTTGATAAAAAAGAAGTATCTAAAGCATTTGAAGAGCAGGCATATATTTTACAAGTTAGTAAAGATGCTCAGCTTGCTGAAATTACAGGAATAGATAAGATAATGAATCTTGATGCTTCAATCCCAAACCAATTTTGTAAACAACAAATTTCCATTGCTATTATAGGATCAGACTTGAACAAATTGGATCAATCAATTGCTCAGGCATCTAAGGAACTTGCTAAAATTGGGATTGTCCATGTACGAGAAGATATAAACCTAGAGTCAACATTTTGGGCACAACTTCCAGGTAACTTTTCTTATATTAGAAGGTTGGCTCCAACAATTATAGAAAATACAGCTGCCTTAGCTTCATTACATAATTTTCCGACTGGAAGCCAAAATAACATATGGGGTAAAGCGGTAACCTTGCTTAGAACGGAGAAAGGAACACCTTACTTTATGAATTTTCATGCTAAAAGTAATAATAGAGGAAATACTTGTATTTTTGGCACATCTAATACTGGTAAGACTGTACTAACAAATTTTTTAATTTCTGAAGCAACTAAGTATAAGCCAACGATATTGTATCTTTCCAACAATAATGATTCAAGGATTTTTGTTGAATCAATTGAAGGGCAATGGATTGAAAAAGAAAAAAGCCTAATAAATCCGTTTTTACTAGATGATACTCTAGAGTCAAGGCATTTTATTATCGAATTTCTTAAGATAATTTGTAATAATTCTTTTTATCCCCTAACCAAGACCGAATTAGCTTTTCTAGAAAATTTTGCTGATACAATTCATAGTCTAGATAATAAGGATCGTAATTTTTCATCCATTTTAAAAACAATCGATTTTTCTATAGAAGGTGGGGACTTAATCAAGCTAAAATTAACTGATTATGCAGAAAGAGGATTATATGATGGTATATTTGATAGTGATAAATTTCCTTTATCCGAAGGCAATATAATAGGATTTAATTTATATTCTTTCTCTGAGAAGTCTTTTACTGAACGTTTTTATCCAACAGATAGAAAACTTCTAGAAGCATTCTCAATGAATTTAACTAAGCATAATAGTTTATGTGCAGGGTTAATATATGCTTTTAATTATCATTTAACTATTACAGGGAAAAGTCCAAAAATATTAGTAATAGATAATCTTGATTCCTTGTATAGACCTGAAAATTTTGATAACATATCACAGATGATTTCTGATAGATTGCTGAAAAATAATGGAGTCATGGTTAGTAATTTTAATTTCAGTTATTTGCAGTCGATAAAAACAAGGGTGTTACAGAATTGGTTGGACTTAACAGATACTAAAATAATTTTACCATCAGAAATAAAATTGCAGTATTTAGACCAAATTTTAGGATTAAATGAATCGGAAATAAAGAAATTATCGAAGTTTACAATTGCTTCTAGAATGTTCTTAATAAACCAAGACAGTCAATCTATTGCTGTGGAATTAAGTATAGGAAGCTTAATTGGCATTATTAAGATTTTATCCTGTGGAACTGAGGAACTGAAAATATATAAAAAAATATTACAACAATATCCAGGACACCCTGATAGTTGGATTAATCATTTGTATATAGCATTAAATCATATTTAGTTGGAAGAGGAGTTTGGTGCTAAAAAAATATTATCTAGTATTGTTCTTGTTGATTTACTCAAGCAATAGCTATGCATCATTTTGGAATGAAGTTGCACAATGTATAACTAATCCTTGCAATTGCGGTTATGGTAAGATAGATGAAACATGGAACAACGAGGTAAAAAGAAGAATATATCCAAACTATCTATGTCCACCATGGAATAGAAGGGATGGACGCGATACAGATAATTGCTTGGTTCAATTTAACCCTCCTGAAAATGGAATTGGATTTTATCTGCAACATTGTGCAGAACGTACAACAGAAAGCTCTTATTTTGCACCAAAAATTCGTATAAGAACTCAAAGTTGTAATGCATTTGCCTGCTGGAATCAATCAACTTCTCTAAATTGGGATGGTGAATGTGTAGTATGGCCTGGAGCTTATGCCTTACCCCTGCTCAGAATTTGTGCTAGAGTTGCTGTTCCTGAAGTAGCACCCACTCATCTTAATAATAAAGAAACGCCAGCAGATCCTGGTTATACTCCTGGAAAACACCTAAACGATGTTGGTTTTACAGAAGATGATAAATTGATCATTGGAGATGATGGAATACAGCTTAAATTTGATAGACCAAAGTTATGTGCATATAGTGATCCTGGCTTGGTAAATTTTGTTTCAGCTACCGGAGTTCACCCCGATATTTTGGACTGGAACCCAGTGAGACAACCTCTTCATAAAACAGATGAGTTACACCCTCTTGCAAAAGTTCTAAAATTTTTAATAGAACTTAAGTCTGGTATGAGTATGTCAGCACTATTAGGTAAGTTATTAGATATGATAGGTGCTGAAAATACACCAGGTCTTGATGTTATAAAAGAAACAGTTAAATGGATAGGATATATTTTTGAGCAACAATGGATGTATGATGCGGCAATAAAGATAGTAGAAGCACTTGGTGCATTAAATGGCACTGTTGATGATTACCAATTTGGTTGCGTTGAATTACCATTCGGTCCTTTTCCACCACCATATTGTCCTAAATTAGGTCCATTAATTATTACTCCCACTACCAAATCTGTATGCAGTAAGAAGCAAGATGGTAAGAATAAAAACGATCTGTTTGTTCAGTCTTCAGATGCACCATGTGTAGTATCTAAATTAAGGAATAATCTTATTCATAATGTCGTACGTGTTAGTTTAGACAATCTTGTACCTCTTTGTAAAAATGCAGAAGATCCTAGCAAAACCGATAAATGTGTAGTAATAAACAATCTTGGTCCATTTTCTTCAGCTCAAGGGGTTCATATTCTTACCGCCCAACGTGATGCAATAAAAAAATGTTCAGATAGTAGTGATAAAACACTTTGTGTTAATACAAACATTAACTTTAAATGTAGCGTTACTGAAAATGGTTGCGAAGATGGCTTTAGGATAGTTTATGCACAAAGAATAGGCAATCACTCTACACCAAGTAGTTACTATGTTGATGATTTACCTGATTGTAGCAGTGCTGAGGCAAACAATAAAACTACCTGTCAAGAAATATGGGGAATAAATATTGGGGAATTTATCGATGTTAAGATTGAATTTCCTAAGGTGCAAGGTCAGGATAGCAACAGTTTATTACCACTAAAGGAAAGATTTACACTCAAAGATAATAATGACCAGGAGCGGTCTTTTGTTGTGTCAATTGCTAGAGATACTTTGTTAGATACTACCTTAAACCCTCATTTTCTTCGTGATCCAAAATCTATTTGTGTAACGGAAGGAGATCAGCTGGTCGGTTGTGAAAAAAGAGTGACAGATGGCTACCAAATCTTAACCCAAGAGTGCGGGGTAGATCCCGAAGTTATTTGCCCTAATAATAGCTATTATACCCCCCAATTTGTTGCAGCAATACAAGTATTAGACACAGAAGGGGAGAGGGTTGATTTAACTAGCACTGTTGTTACACCATTGTCGGTACACTCAACTGATAAACAAAAGATAGAAGAAATAATAAATTTAGCAGGATATAATTTTACTTCCTTCATGGCATATATTTCTAATACCCCACCAGTTGTATATACTGCTATGCCCTTTTCTGGAAAAAACTCTATGAATCCTTCAACGATATATGGTGAATATAAAAACGACAAGGAACCCAACAAAAAGGCACCCTACGATACTGAAGGAAAACCTATTACAGATGCGATATATTTAAAGGGTCTTGAATATATAAATGGTAAATATATTCAAGGGGCAACGCATGGCTGTTTACAATCAAAAGATACAGAAAAATGTATTCCTAGAGTAAATGATACTAATTGTGTGCTAGCAAAATTACTTGAATCAGATACAGTTGACTGTTCAGTATTTAGGGAAAAAAGTATACAATATCAAAATCCTAGGATATGTCAAGAGACTGATACCAGTTGTAACGAGACAGATTCTATACCAGGTTTAAATGGTAAAAAGGGTATTACGATTTATGCATGTGATAACTCTGTGCATTGTTATGTAAATAATCGTAATCCAGGAGTTGAAGTATGTAAAGTTTCTGTAGATTTCAATAATAGAATTGCTCCACCCTCATCACAAGGAGACAAGATAAATACCGGGCAGCATTACGATGTTGCTTCTAAGGAAAAGGAGGTGCCTAAATATGATCCTAAGATTTATGCAATCCGAGATAAAACCTCTCAGGAATTAGGTTTTTGCACCCCCATTAAGGCTCCTAAATGTGAAACAATTTCTACCCCGACTGATATTAGTGGTAACGCAACATGGAAATCTGATAACCCAAGTGACCCAAGAACAGAAATAGGTCATTTGGCACTAGGTACTTGCAAACCTGGTTGGGTACCAATTGATCCGAATAAACCACTGCAACGTTACTGTTTATCAAATATAGATAGCAAAACCGTTGCTTTTGAGGTATTACCAGAAGGGGTTGGCTGTAAAGAGGGTACTGGTCTTAGTTTTAAATATACAAACAACTTCAAAAGTAATTTCCCTGTTAAAAATAGCTATGATCCTTCAACTAAAATTGGCACCTTTGTACTTGGTGGTACACACGATTCTGCAGCATATTTAATAAATACATTACATTGGGCAAATTATGAGTTTAATATACCAAATACTAATATGCTAACCTCTTTCACAATAGGTGATATTGATTCGTATTATGATGATTACTTAATGATTAAAGTCAATGATAAACTTGTTTATACCGGTCCTCCTGGTCATGAGTTTAAGAATATAGAATGTAGAGATTACAAAGATAATAATTGTGTTGTTTATATTTCTAAAACTGGTAAAGAAGAAGATTTCGTAAAAGCACCCGACATATATAGAGCTACTCACTTACTAACCCCACTTAATCTAATGCCACATTTAAGAAATGGTAAGAATAATCTTAAGATTTATGTTGGAGTTGTTGGCGGAGGAATTTTGAATCTTACTATTAAATACCGATTAAAATAGCAAAAATCTTGATAATAGCCAATTTCTAAGATCAAATCAGTGTATATTGATGTAATATTTTGTAACATAATGTAACTTGCATATAATCGATTAAAATACTAAAATAGCTCAAATTTCTAAAGTTAGTAGATTGACCAATGCAAGTATCAATACTAAGCCCTGTGAGTTGTTATGGGGTGGGCGTTCATTCCGGTAACATTACTCAGTTGACTTTAAGACCAGCTGCAGAAAATACCGGTATTGTTTTTGTCAGAACTGATGTAAGGCAAGAGATAAACTTTATTCAAGCTAGTTGTTTGAATGTCTCAGAGACTTCTTTATCTACTACCATAAAAAATGAGCATAATATTTCCGTTTCAACTATAGAGCATTTAATGGCAGCTCTTTGGGGATGTGGAATCGATAATTTAATAATTGAAATTGATGGTTCTGAAGTACCGATAATGGATGGTAGCAGTAAAGCATTTGTTTTTATGATGGAATGTGCTGGTCGACAATTACAAAACGCTCCAAAGAAATACCTAAAAATCTTAAAAGAAGTTAGGGCAATTCACAAAGATTGTGAGCTAGTGTGTAGCCCATCTCATAGCATGACGGTTGACATAACAATAGATTTTGCTAGTAAAGCTATTGGCAAGCAAAATTTACTTTTCTCCGAAAATGAATCTTTCAAAAATAATATTGCTGATGCTAGAACTTTTGGATTTGTTCATGAACTTGAATATTTAAAAAGCAAGGGTCTGGCACGTGGTGCATCTCTTGATAACGCTATAGGTATAGATCAAGATATTATAATAAATCATGATGGACTTAGATATACTGATGAATTCGTGCGGCACAAACTTCTCGATCTATTTGGAGATTTATATACTACAGGAGGTCATCTAATAGCTAACATCACTGGTTATAAAACTAGTCATGCTCTGAATAATCAATTCTTACGACAAGTATTTAGTGATCCTAGTGCCTATCAATGGGTTAGTGATAGAGAAATTTAAGCTTACAGCAGCTCAGGTTTAATTATATGGCTAATGAAGAAAAAGAAGCTATAAAGTTCAAAGAATTAGAAAAACGAGTTCAGCAATTAGAAAAACAAATTCAGCCAATAATAGATATACATAGTGCAAAATCTTTTAAGAGTCAATCATTTATTTTGTGTAAGTTCTATTTTTTACATTCCAATAAATCATACTTAAAATCACCACAAAGTATTTCAAATTGATTCAAAGCTAATGACCAATCTTTTATTGGC
>JAHFPS010000046.1 GCA_023269695.1 Rickettsia sp. | reverse complement strand
ACGATAAATTTACTGATACCGCTACAATGCTAATAACTCTAGCTTCTGAGGCGTATGAAACCTTCAAAGGTTCTGAAACCCTCGAAAAACGCAAAATGATAAATTTCGTATTTCAGAACCTCAAACTGAATGGCAAAAAACTTGAGACCTCTCTACGTTTCCCGTTCGATATTTTTGAAAAAACGACGACTTGTACCGAATGGCGGGGCGTAGTGGACAATTTCAGAACCACAATAGACATAAAATTATTAATTATTCAAACACTCACATTACGTGAATATTAGGGATTTTCTAATAATTCTTCCTATCATTATTAATCAGATGACTACCACTAAAATAATAGATTAACCACACGCATGATGTAAGAAATTTATTTTATGTAAATCTACTCGCTAGGCTAGCTTGTTTGTGTTATTATTCCCTAATAAAGTTTATAATAATTTTCTAATATAATGAAATTAATATGATAGTAGAACTTTCTGATAATATATCAACTAAAGAAAATAATATTATTAAAAGTAACAATAAGCTACCAAGAATGAGGGTAGGTACTGATGATTTTGAGACGTTATTGTTAAATAGTGATATATTTGTTGATAAAAGTTTAATGATTAAAGAATTATTAGAAGATAGTGGAGAAGTAATCCTTATTACTAGACCAAGGCGTTGGGGTAAGAGTTTGAATATGGATATGCTCCGGAAATTTTTTGAAATAGAAGTAGATCAAAATGGTGTTCTTTTACCTACGGAAGATAGAGTCAATCGCATTCTCTTTACCGGTGGGGAAATCGATTTAGGTATTAAAGGTATAAAGACATTAGGTTCTTTAAATATTAATAGTGAAGAATATGCCATGGTTCAGCAAGGTAATTACCCTGTGATTTTGCTCAATCTTAAAGATGTAAAAGGTGGTAGTTATAAGGAAATTGCAGCAGGTGTCAAAGATCAAATTATAGCATTATTTGCAAGTCATGGCTATTTAATTCAGCATGTTACAGAAGATACAGGGTTATTAAATAATGCACAGAAAGACAAGCTAAGGCGATATTTTGATGGGAAACTTAAGGGAAATGATTTGAAAACTAGCTTACGCTTTTTAAGTGAATTACTCTTTAAACATTTTGGTCAAAAAGTTTACATATTAATTGATGAGTATGATACACCTATTAATAGTGCTTATATTGAATTTGGTGGTAAATTAAAAGAATTTGATGATGTACTAAAGATATTTCGTGGGATATTTGGCAGCAGCCTAAAGAGTAATCCTTACTTAGAAAAAGGCGTAATAACTGGCATATTACGGGTTGCTAAAGCTAATTTATTTTCGGATTTGAATAATGTTAGTGAATATACCTTACTAGATAAAAAGTTTGCTAAGTTTTATGGTTTTACCCAAGCAGAAGTTGATGAGTTATTGACCAAAGTACCACTCGATACTGATCCCGATCAAATTAAAGGATGGTATAATGGTTATAATTTCGGTGGTGAGATAATTTACAATCCCTGGTCAATTATGCAGTGTTTATCTAATGAAGGTAAGCTTGATCATTATTGGCTTGATAGCGGTGGTACTTCGCTTATTGATAAAACATTGTTATCAGATGAGATGCAAGAAGATTTACAAAACTTAGCTGCTGGAAAGAGTATTATCTCACCTATTACCAAACAAATAAGTTTTGCTGATATCAATAAACCAATAGGACTATTTAGCTTGTTATTATTTAGTGGTTATTTAAACCCTACTGCCAAAAAACCAGAAGAAAATATCTATGAATTGTCTGTACCTAACAAAGAAGTAAGATATATATATAATGCCAGAATGCTGCAATGGGTAACTGATCAATTAAAAATCGATAGTTCCAGATACTACTCTTTTGTGAGTTTATTACCTGCTTGCAAGATAGAGGAATTTAAAGAAAGGTTGCAAGAGCTATTATTAAACGCTACCAGTTTTTACCAAACAGGTGAGAAAAAAGCCGAAATATTTTACAGCGGTTTTATGCTTGGTCTAATTAATATACTAACACCGGATTATATTATAGAAAGTGAAAGAGAGACAGGCAATGGTAGAGCTGATATTATGTTACTACCTAAAGTCAGAAAGCAGAACAATGCTATTATTATTGAATATAAAATATGCAAATCTCCTGATATTCTAGAATCTGTTGCAAAAGCGGGACTAGATCAAATTGTGAAAAAACGATATGAGGCTAAAATAAAAGAATACTCACATGTTCAGAAAATCATTAAAATTGCTATGGCTTTTTACGGCAAGGAAGTAGCACTAGATTACCAAATTGATAATATCTATTAGTTCTACTTGTCTTATCGTCGTTTCGTTAGAAGAAGTCTAGATGTTGATAGATTGGTAACTTAGTTGTACTAAAGATTTAATCTGATAAACTGAAAATTACTTAATCTGGTTGTTGGGTAAATTTTGACTATCAGATAATGATAAGATTACTATTTATGAATATAGGAAATAAATTAAAATCAAAAAGCAGCAATTGGCTAGAAATCATAAGAACTCTTAACAAATGCTCTGAAAACGACCTTCTTGGATTGATCGCAGAGTTATATTCCTTATCGAAGTCTAACAAAGATTTTTTAGAAGCCAGATTTTTACAAGACAACCAAGCACTAGAACGTTATAAGGCTCCGATCAAAAAATATTTAGCACAAAATGAACCTTGGAAAGACAGTCAACAAATCAGTATAAAGAACGCCAAAAAAGTACTGAGTGACTACAAAAAAGCAACAAGTAATAAAATTGGACTGATTGATTTAATGGTTTACTATGTTGAGTGCGGCACAGATTTTTTATGCGAATTTGGTGATATGTATGAACAATATTATATTAGTTTAGAGTCTGTCTTTGATAGTACGCTAAAAATGATGAAGCAATTCGAGACCCAAGAAATACAAGATTTTATTGAACGATTGTGTACTGTCGTAGAAAAGGCAGATCATATGGGATGGGGTTATTACGATGCAATTTCCAACATGCTTAATCAGGCTTACGAAGATTACCTTTAATGACCCATATTATACATGAAAAAGTTAGAGAATTAGAAATTCAACTGCAGGAGTTGAATGATAAAAAAGCTGTTTTACAAGAAGAATTAAAAAATACATATGCTGAGTTGAAGAAATCAACATCTCCCACTATACCAAAAGTCCATAATCTATTCTCACCAGAAGAAAAAATCAAGATTTTCATGAATCTTGTTTTTTCATCTCTAGCTCTCTTTTTTTGCTAGAGAATTCTATCTCATTTCTTCTATTTTTGTGTCCAAAATATGGGGACCATTATAGATTGTTCTTTTCTGATTCAAGAATGTTAGCCATATATTCTTTTGTTATGGCAAGATTATTATTACCTTTGTTTGTTATATTTCTAGAAATAATCATCTTTGAAACAAATTTATTGATTACAATTTACACTTAAACTTTAACACAATATGGACGTAAACACTACCCTTAGGTTGATAGACTTATCACCAACAGTTTGTTTATGTTATTACATAATGCAGAGCATTTTGTTTGTATTTTAAATATAAATCAATCTAGCCATGATTCGTATACTTGGTACGTGACATCAAGTGTGGCTCCCTCAAAAACACCTTGTTGATTAATTGCCTCTAAGTAGACTATCACATCTATTTTAGTTTCAGTGGCAATAGCTCCAGAATAATTGGGTGTTGTTCTTAATGTATAGCTGTATAGTTCCTGCTTAGCATTATTGTTGTTGCTAGTAAGAGTAATTTTATCATATGAAGCAATAGGCATAGCTTCTATGGTATTAATAGGGTAGGATAATCCTTTGCCAATAGCTTTTACTAACGCTTCTTTTCTAGCCCAGAGAGTATAAAAAGTTTTATACCTTTCTTCGATACTAAAAGACTCAAGTAATGTAATTTCTTTTGGAGTAAGTACCAAATTTGACAATTCCATTACATCAAGAGTATTATCATGAAATTCTATATCTATGCCAACTTTATAATTATGTGCTACTATATAATAAACCATATTATACGAATGAGACATGTTAAATTGAATATTGCTATCCTTTAAAAAAGGTTTGCCATACCTGTTATTAATAAATTTTAAGCTATGAGCTGGCTGTTTAGTATAGTAACTTAAAATATACCTAAGAATCCCATGTGAAATAACGTAACGATCGGTAAGTAACTTGGTATAATAGCTCCTTGCTTGTTTCCTTTCACCTATAGAAAGGAAACTCCAAAATTGGTCTAGGTTGTTCGTGTACTTATCCATATCTACGATATAGACAAAAACCTTATCATAACCATTATTCACATCCAATAAATCTATATTATTGGAATCTAAGGTATTAAATAACTGCATATACTATTTAGTTCTTAATTAACCTTTTGAAGCTTTGGTTTATGTACGATCAATAAACACAATACACCTTTACTTATGCCACCTTACACCTAGCTAATTCCTGAAAGTGCTGCTGTAATTTTTTTGCTATAATCTTCCACATCATATTTTTGGCTATCATCATATTATCATACCATCTAACATTTGAATATTTGAAGTACAGTAGTTTGCTATTTCATTATTGTGTGTACTAATTATAAAGGTAGTATTATAGTGTTTGTTTATCTCCAAAATTAACTTCATTACTTGCAAAGCTGAATTATGATCTAGGTTACCAGTTGGTTCATCAGCAAGTACTAACTGTGGTTTATTAATGAGAGCACGAGCAATTGCAACACGCTGTTTCTGCCCGCCTGATAATTTGCTAGCTTTATTGTGTATATGATTTCTTAAACCAACGTATTCAATTAAATATTTTGCATAGTCAGTAATTTCTTTTGTAACATATCCTTTAGATCCTGCTGCTGGAAAATAAACATTTTCTAAAACTGAAAATTCTGATAATAAATGATGAGATTGAAACACAAAACCAATATTTGTATTTCTAAAGGTAGTTAATTGATTTTCTGATAAGGTTGATATTTCTTGTTTCCCTAAAATAACCTTACCAGACGTAGGACTCATAATTGAACCTATTATAGAAAGCAGAGTACTCTTTCCACTTCCACTCGGTCCTAATAACGCCACAACCTTTCCTTCTGGAATTTGGAAAGAGATATTCTTTAGAACTTTTTCTACTAACTCACCTACCACATAAGACTTGTTCAGTTCTTTAACTTCTAATAAAATCATAACTCTACTATTGCTTTAATAGGATCTATTTTCGCTGCGGCTCTTGCTGGTATAAGTGCTGCGATACCACCTCCTATAATTGTTAGAATACTTACAATTAAATATCCCCCTTCCTCAGGAATAAGTGGTATAGATGGCTGTCCATTAGGAGACTTAATATTATAAAAGACACTACAAAGTAAGTAACCAAATGTACATCCCATAAGTACCCCAACAACACTTATTAATAGGCCTTGGAATAAAAAAATACTAATTATAAATTTTTTACTCATACCAAAACTTCTCATTATACCAATATCGGACTTTTTTCGATAAACACTTAAAAATAGTGTGCTTGATACTCCAACAATTATAATTATAAGACTAAATGCCTGGATTACATTCCCAGTTTTAGATTGACTACTTAATGCTTCATTAATTCCATAATCTGTATTTTGCCATGCAGTTGCTTTAAGTTGAAATAAAAGTTCTATTTCCTTAGCAATCATTTGTGCTTTCCACATATCTTTTAATTTTACTTCAATACGTGAAACTCCATTAGTTAACTTGAATAATCCTTGAGAATTTTTTAGATCAACATAAACTATTCCTTGATCTATAATACTTAAACCAGTTCTAAAAATACCTTGTAATATAAAGGTCTTAGAAATTCCTTGTGCAGATTGTAGTAAAATAAGTTGGCCAACTCTCACACCTAGTTTATCTGCTAATAATTTGCCAATTATAATACTATTAATAGCAAGGTACCCATTTCCTGAAATAACCTTACTACCTATACCACTAATAGCAGAAATTCTTTCAGGCAATATACCATTTACCATTACGGGTTGGATATTATTATTATGTTTAATAAATGCATTACCATTTACTTGGGGAGATAAACCATAGACTTCGTCATGAGTACCAATTATTTTATCTATTTTAACCCAATCGTTTATTTGCTTTTGAGGTAAATTATTAGCTATATTATATTCATATATATCAAAACTTTTATACTCTTTTATATTCTTAATTAATGAATCGTAAACAATATTATTTTTTTCTAAAGTTATATGTGGAATATTTCCTAAGATTTGAGAAGTAAGATATTGCTGAAGACCACTTACAAGAGAAGTAATAAAAACAAAAATCATTACCCCTAATGTTATTAATAAAATTAATAACATAGTTTGTATTTTGGAACTATAAAGATACCTAAATGCTACTTTAAGTCCAAATAACATTAAAATTCCTCTAAATTATCAATTTCTTTGTAAAAACTATCCTTTCTCACAAAGAATTTATCACCTTCATTAAGCCCCCTTGTGATAATAACTTTTTGGTCTGGCCAATCAATAAGACTTATTTCTTGCAACTCTGGATTTCCACCATTAGTTAATAATTTAACATAGTTCTTCCCATTTTGTTTAATTATAGCGCTTCTTGGTATAGATATAGCTTTTTCAAATTCTGCCACAATAATGCTAATATTAATAGATTGACCTGGTTTTAAATGTGTTGGAGTTGAGAAAATAATCCTGACAGAAATTGAACCTGTATTTTTATCTACAATAGGTGAAATAAAACTAATCTTACCACTAAAAATTACAGAGTTAGTATTATTTGTTTTTAGAAATACTTTCTGTCCTATTGCTAAATTATCTAGAAAAAGCTCATCAATATCTACTTCCACTTCAAGTTTTCTTAAATCCATAATCTCAAATATAAATTTTTGTATATCAATAACTTGTCCAGTGTCAACTAAGCGTTTTGTTATTACTGCATCGAAAGGAGAATATATAGCGTACTCTTTATTTTTTTTTATTACTGCATTAAGGGCTGCTTCAAGTTTCAAAACATTTTGTTTTAAGTGTTTATATGCTGTTTCTATTTGTTCAAATTTAGCACCTGAGATTATTTTCCTTTTATATAATTTTTTACTCCTTAAAAATTCCTTTTCTTTTTCAGTAAGATGTAATCTTGCTGAAGTTAAATCTGCTTCAGCTTGCTTTATTATCTCTTGTGATTGTGTATTATCAATTATAGCTAGTGTTTCTCCTGCTCTAGTAAAATCTCCCTCTTTTTTTAGTATTTTTATTAATACCCCAGGTATAGTTGACTGCACATTAATGACTTCTGCTGGACACACTTTCCCGGTAGCAAATATAGTTAATATAGTAGGTTTAGAAGTTGCAATCATATATTCATCTCTTGTAGATGATGTAATGAACTTAAGTAAAATTACATAGGATAAAATAAAAACAAAAAAGAGTATAAGAATGATTTTAAGTATAAAATGCTTACTATAATATAAGCGTATCTTTTTTACTTGAATCAGAAATTTAGAACTCATATCTAATGACTTAAATTATGTAGGTATTATATTAATTACTAATTTATATATCAAGTTTTTTTATGTGGCACAGAGTACAAAGTGGTTTAAAAGTCACCACTTTAAGTTGTAATAACCTTAAATAGTTTGTGTCTATAATTATTAAATTTTCTCTGAATTCAGTAATTTTGTTTGAAAATAAAATTATTACTGAAATAGTTATTGTCCGGAGTAATGATACTACCAATGGAACCTTTCCTATACTTATAGTTGACTCTTGTGCTTACGCCCTTTAACTAAAAAGTTTTTATATTCACTAACTACTACCTCAACCTCCTTGCCTTTATTTGAGCTATTACCAAATTTAACAATATTGTTTGGTGTAAGCATATCCTGGCTTTGAGCTAAATTTATCTTATCTCCATAATATCTTTTTCTACCACTTTTCTTTTTCTCCCCTGTGAATATATTATATATTACAATAGGGGGTCAATAGATGATTACAATTTACATTTACATACGATACTTGAAACAATTCCTCTATACTTGACCATTCTTCATCTGTTAAATTTGTTGGATAATTTTTTCTGCTCATTCTTTTATACTTCTTGCTAATAATACTTTATTCACTTCTACCTTAATTTTAGTTTGCGGACAAGCTCTGAGATGTTTGGCTATATCTTTGCAAGAATAGTGATGGAGTAGCTGGTGAACTAATTCCTTTAGATGGTTTGGTGTAGGATCAAACTTGTTAGTTTTATCTTGATGCCAGGCTTTAAATTGCTAAGCTACTTGCTCAATAGTAATTGATGGTATTTGCATAGTATGGAACCCAAATTTATAAAAAATTCATACTAGCAAAAAAATTTAATAGAGTTATGCACTTTTGCTGCAAGTATACCTTTTTTACCTATGGAACCCCTCTTAAACCCCTTCCTCTTCTAACTTTTGAGCTATAGGGCGTAAATGGCGACGCTTACGCCTACTCACTAATTTACCACTTTTCTGTAGCAACTTGGGTTATGCTAAATTTTTACAGAATCATTTACAATTTTCCCTGCATATATTGGTAAACTTTACTATATCATTCTGTTGATAGTAATAATCCTCACATTGTAATGAAGATCCTTTAATTCTCTGTTCTTTAAGGAAATTATAATAAGAAATAGCTATCTTAGTTTCTACTAATCCTAAGGTAGCTGGTGTTTTATTTGAAGCAAGCGGCAATATACTTCCCAATACACATCCCATAATTTCATAAAGATTAGAATGAACCATTACTTCTTCTAATTCTGTTTTACCTATCCCTAAACTATTATCATAGTAGTACGTGAAATGTATTGGGACGGGTAGAGTTAATTTACCCCCCTGAAGTACTAAAATATCTTTTTGCTTTTTAAAGCGTTCTATACAATTAAGAGGATCAAAAATATGTGGTGCAGAATCGTCTACAATAATTATTCCAGGTTTTAATAAATTATGGGATACAATATTAGGAACATTAGTTGCACCAACCAATAATGTTGCTTCATTATAAACTAATTCCGGAAGTTTACAATTGATAGATTCAGCAATTAAAATTTTACCCTTATAATTAAAGTGCGAGGATAACATATGTGATATTTTTTCTAGTTCCCCTAATTTAGAGAAGATATCACATAAAATTAGCTTTTTAGGATGTTTTAAAACTGATAGCATTAATTGTAGTGTTGTTAGACCAATTGATCCAAGTCCTATACATGCAATAGTTTCCAACTCTATATTTCTTCTTGTGCTGTCAAGTACATGTTCTATGTTTAAGACCATAGCTGAAGTAGTTGTGCCATGCCCAGTAGTTATCAAAAAATTAGGATTCTTATTCTTAGCTTTAATATCATAACCGTAATTAGTAGCAGATGGTATCAACCCGGTTAAAGAGGCACATTTAGCACCACATAATTCCGCTAAAGCTATAGCATCCTGTAACGCATTAACAAGCCCATCATCATTGTAAATTTCTTCACTTACAATAGGAATTACAAAGACACCTATCCTCCCTAAGAAAGTATCTATAACAATATCTGATGAAGATTGATTATGCATTATTTTTCCTATAAAATCAGTCTTGCTCATCCCACTATTTTGAATTGTACTGAGTCCAATACTCCCAAGAGCAATAGAATCTAATGATAGAATTTTCTTTGATGTTACTAAAGAAACCAGCGACTCTTCTTTTGGAAAGATTGTAAAGTTTTGAAAATTCTTATTCATATTGTCCTCTTATTTTTTATAAAACATTTTACATCAAATTTGGTTCTTCTGTGCTTTATATAACTTTAGCTATTTGTGAAATTGTTGGGTATAAAAATATATCTTGAATTGAAATATTAGTATCAAAATTTTTATTTATCTTAGTGATCAATTTAACTGTAGTGAAAGAATTACCACCTAGCTTAAAGAAGTTATCATGAATACCTATCTTATCTGAAGATAAATTAAGGACTTCTCCCCAAATACTACATACCTTGCTCTCTAGTTCACTTCGTGGGGCTACATAGCTATCAATATCTCTCCCAAACTCAGGATCTGGTAATGCTTTTCTGTCTAATTTGCCATTAATTGTTAATGGTAGTTTCTCTAAATGTACTAAAGTACTTGGTACCATATATTCTGGTAATTTAAACTCTAGATAAGT
>JAHFPS010000045.1 GCA_023269695.1 Rickettsia sp. | reverse complement strand
TAAGGTAAATATAGAATTTAAATCAGGTGTTAAAGTTAGAGACATATTTAGATTAAAATGTATATCTAACTTAGCAGAAACTATTTTTACTACTAACAATGACGAACAAGCTATATCATATGTACCATTTAGTCTAGTAAATATAGAAGATTATAAGGATATAATCTCTAATTTTGAATTGATAGAAGATATTTATCCTGCAAGCTATCTACAAATTGGTATGCTGTTAGAATCTAATATGGATGATAAAAGTACATATCACAATATTGCTAATTATTTAATTAGTACTAGATATGATGAATATAAATTTTTATTTATCTGGAAATCTTTAATCAATAAATATGAGTTATTGAGGGCAGCATTCATCCTAAATGATAACGGTTGGAATGTTATTATACACAAAGATAGTAAACTAGATTATCAACTCTATAAAAATCAAAAGACTGTAGATTTAGTAATACAGGAAAAAAGGAATGGTTTTGATTATAATAAACCAGGTTTATTTAGATTAATAGTTAATGATTTAGGTAATAGCTTTGATTTTGTACTTTCATTCCATCATGCAATTGAAGATGGTTGGAGTGTAGCGTCTTTAATAAATGAGTTTATACAAACATATGTAAATGATAAGCCTATCATACCAACTCCAGATTTGCGATATGGTGAATTTGTTCAAAATGAAATATTGGCAATCGAGGATCAAGGAAATGCAACTTTCTGGAAAGAATATTTAGACAATTACAATGTTACAACAGTTAATTGGAAATTTGATAAAGTAACATCTGAAAATAGCCTATATGATAAATCTATTAATTTATCTATTGAACAAGTTACTTTGATACATAGGTTGGCTAAAGATTTAGTGATTAGTATTGATAGTATATTTTTATTAGCGTATCTAGAAACTTTATCATTTTTTACAAATAATACCGATATAATAGTTGGTCAAGTAGTAAACAATCGTCCGGAAAAAGAAGGAGGAGATAAGTTATTTGGTTTATTTTTAAATACTATTCCATTTAGATTTAATATAAATAATACATCAAACTATTCTAGTAAGCTATTGGAAGTATTTGCAACTAAGGTTAGATTGCAACAATATAAACATTTACCTTATGGATATATAAAGTCGTTATTTAAACAAGAATTGTATGATTTTGCATTTAATTTTATACATTTTCACATATTTAATGATAGTTATTCTAATCTGGAATCTTTTGAAGGATATGAAAGAACAAATATACCATTTGTTCTTAGTGTATCTCAATATAAAGAATCCATGTTTCTAGTAAAATTTAGTGTGCATGATAATTATATTAGCCAAGATTTCCTGGATTATTTTACAGTATATTATCAAAAATCCTTACTTAATATATTAAATAATCCAGGTGGTACTAAATTATGCCTTACTGAGCAGGATTATAAACAGATAGTTTATGATTGGAACGATACAGGCAAAGAATATCCACATGATAAGACGATACATGGATTATTTGAGGAGCAGGTAGAAAGTACTCCAGACAGTATTGCACTGGTATATGAAGATATGCATCTTAGCTACAGGGAAGTGAACGAAAGAGCGACCAAGCTAGCACATTATATAAGAAGTAGAGAGGAGATTGAGCCTGATACATTAATAGCACTTTGTTTGGATAGAAGTGAATACATGCTAATTAGTATACTTGCGGTACTTAAGGCAGGGGGAGCATATGTACCAATGGATCCAGGCTATCCTGATAGTAGAATAGAGTATATAGTTAATGATACGAGGGCTAGGGTGTTATTAACTAACAGTATATATCAAGAAAGGCTTGATGGTATTGATAAGGGAGCTAATACAAGTGTGATTGCAGTAGATTCTGCAGAAGTGAAAGAAGCATTGGTCAGTGTACCTATATTCTCTCCTGTTACTAGAACAGAAAGTACAAATCTTGCTTATGTAATATATACTTCAGGTACTACAGGTAATCCTAAAGGTGTAATGATAGGGCATAGGGGGGTGGTATCTCTTATAAAGAATAGTGAGTATGTAAATATTGATTCTGATGACTCGTTAATTCAATTTGCTGATATGGCATTTGATGCTACAACTTTTGAAATTTGGGGTTCTTTATTAAATGGAGCTAAATTATTTATTCCAAGTAACAAAGTAGGCTTGGTTACTGATATCAATTTATTTTATAAAACATTAATAACAAATAAAGTCTCTATATTATGGTTAACAAAAACTTTATTTGATCAATTATTTTTGATTAATGAAAGTATTTTTAAAAATATTAACTATTTATTAATAGGAGGGGAGTCATTAAATAAAGGTCTGATATCTAGATTAATAGATTCAAATAACGTCCCACAAAATATTATTAATGGTTATGGCCCTACTGAAAATACAACATTTAGTTGTACATTAAATATTAATAAAGATAATGTTAAGGTTACAGATTCTATACCTATTGGTATACCATTGGCTAACAGAAAAGCCTACATTTTAGATAATAACCTAATTCCATTACCTATAGGAGCTATAGGTGAATTGTATGTAGGAGGAGTGGGACTTGCCAGAGGATATTTAAACAGAGCGGATTTAACGGCTGAGAAATTTATAGCAAATCCGTTTAGAACAGAAAAAGAATTAAGGCAAGGTGAGAATGCAAGATTGTACAGAACAGGAGACCTGGCTCGTTTACTTCCTGATGGTAATTTGGAATATATAGGACGAAATGACTTTCAGGTTAAGATTAGGGGATATCGGATAGAGCTAGGAGAGATAGAGTCAGCTCTTCTGTCATATGAGGGCATTAAGCAAAGTGTTGTAGTAGTGCGAGAGCATGTAAATGTTGATGATTCTACAGGTAACAAATACCTGGCAGGGTATTACGTATCGGATCACAAACTCAAGGAATCAGATATTCTTATTTATCTAGAGTCTAAATTACCAGAATATATGGTACCGAATACTTTAGTACATTTAGAAAAACTACCATTAACAATCAATGGTAAATTAGACAGAAAAGCATTACCATATCCTGAGTTTACTGATAAGGATAATTATCTTGCCCCACGCAATGAATTAGAAAAGCAAATAATTCATATCTGGTCAGAAGTTCTAAAATTACCTATAGAAATTATAGGCATTAATCAAAGTTTTTTTAAGCTTGGTGGTAATTCTATATTAATCATAAAATTAAAAAGTAGATTAGTCAGAATTCAGTTATTAAAAGATATCACTGTTACAGATTTATTTAGATATTACACCATTCAAAAGTTAGTTGAACATTTTATTGTAAAAGAAGTCCAGGACGAGTTTAAATTATTAAATCCTAAATTAACATCTGAAACAGATATTGCAATACTTAGTTTATCTGGAGCATTTTCTGGAAATGATCATGTAAGTAACTATTGGAATATGATTAAAAATGGCTTAGAAGGGATACAAAAATATAACATGGAAGAATGCCGTAATTTAGGCGTTGCAGAAGACAATCTTATTAACCCAAATTTTATACCAGTTAGTGGACATGTCCCTAATATAGATTTATTTGATCCATTATTTTGGAATTTATCTAGGATAGAAGCAAAATTAACCGATCCTCAAATAAGAAAATTCTTGGAACATTGTTGGTACACCTTAGAATTAGCTGGCTATATAACAAAACGTAAAGAGCTTAATATAGGAGTGTTTGCTGGAAGTGGTCATAGTGATTATTTTTACAACAATGTGACAAACAGTGATGACAGGGACAGTATTAATATGTGGGAAGCATCTACTATGAATAATAAAGATGCTCTAACGACTAAAGTTAGCTATTTGCTGGGGCTAACAGGTCCTGCTAATAATATTAATACTGCCTGTTCTACAAGTTTAGTAACTGTAGTTGAAGCTTGTAAGAACCTATCGTTTGGCATATGCGATATGGCTCTTGCCGGTGGAGTATCATTCTTACTACCTAATCAAGTTGGATATATATACCAAGAAGGGATGATTGCATCTAAAGATGGCCATTGCCGACCTTTTGATAAGGAAGCTAATGGTACTATCAGTGGTTCAGGTGTAGGAGTGATTTTATTAAAACGCTTAAGTGATGCTATAAAAGATGGGGATAGGATTTTAGCAGTAATAAAAGGATACGCAACCAATAATGATGGCGATAGAAAAATAAGTTATACCTCACCAAGTGTAATTGGTCAAGCAGAATGTATTATTAATGCTCAAAGAATGGCAGGATTATTATCAGATAGTATTGATTATATAGAAACTCATGGTACAGGCACGAACATAGGAGATCCAATAGAAATACAAGCATTAAATCAAGCATTTCATTATAATAAATCCAACGAGAAAAGGTTAACTAAGTGCATTTTAGGAGCTGTTAAAGCAAATATAGGTCATTGCAATTCTGCTGCTGGAATAGCTGGTTTAATTAAAATATGTAAAATGTTAGAAGATAGGATCATTCCTAAACAAATAAATTATGTTCACGCAAACCAAGAACTAAGTTTAGATAAAACCAATTTTGGTATTATTACTGCAAATAGGAAATGGCTACCACGAGATGACAAACCTAGAATTGCTGGAGTTAGCTCTTTTGGAATTGGAGGAACAAATGCACATGTCATCATTAGTGAATTTATATCTGATACTAGTTTACAAAAAAATAAGGCTCAATCAAATAATAATTATTATAATATAACAGTTAATAACACTTTAGTATATATATTACCAATTACTGCAAAGACTAAGAAATCATTAACAGAATACAAACAAGAGTTTATAAAGTATTTAAAAGATACAAATGATGACATATCTGATATTGCTTATACGCTAGAACAAAGGCGTGAACATTTTAATTACAGATATGTAATTAGCTGTAATTCTTTACCAAATGCTATTAAGAAGTTAGAAAGTAACGATGAAATTATAAAGGTTTCAGATAAAATTATATCACAAAATCTTAAAAATATTTTTATGTTTCCTGGTCAGGGTTCTCAATACATAGATATGGGTTTTGAACTTTATCAAAATGATGAAGATTTTAAATTAATAATAGATAACTGTATTGAGATAATTAAAAAACAGAGCGATATAGATCTTGGATTAATTTTATTTCCAAGGCTATATGGAAAAGTAGAGGAGAATATCAATCTAACTAAATGGGCACAACCGTCCTTATTTATTATATCATATGCATTAGCTAGATTGTTAAACAAAATCGGAATAATAGCAGAAGCATACATAGGTCATAGTATAGGTGAATATGTAGCAGCAACTTTATCTGGTGTCTTTAGCTTAGAATCTGCACTAAAGTTGGTAATGGCAAGAGGCAGATTAATGCAGGAAATGCCAACTGGGAAGATGTTATCAATACAATCGTCAGTAGATGAAATAGTGAAATATGTAGAGCAAAATAATTGTGAGGTGGCAGTTATTAACTCTAATACTAATTGTGTTGTATCTGGTTTAGAATTAGATATTAATAAATTAAAAGCCAAGCTAAATAAGCTAAATATTACATCTTTAATTCTAAATACATCTCATGCATATCATTCGTGTACCATGGAGGAAGCAGCGAAAAGATTTATAAAAGAATTTGATAGAGTTACAATAAATAAACCTAAAACCAAATTTATTTCTAATGTAACAGGAGAATTTATTCAAGATAAAGAGGCAATAAGTCCATTATATTGGGCAAATCAAATAAGAAAGCAGGTGCAATTTGCTAAAGGTGTCGATACCATATTTAATTATTATAATGGAGATGTTGTCTTTATAGAAGCTGGTCCAGGTAGAAGTTTAAATTCATTTGTTCAGCAATATAAAGAAGTAAGGTCAAATGAGATTATAAGTATTCAATTAATGAGGTCATTAAAAGAACAAGGTAGTAAACAAAATATAAAGAATAAAGAAGATATATTGGGTATTTTGTGGCTCAACGGATTTGCTGTTAATCTAAATAAATATACCAATCCTCAAGTAGTTTTATTACCAACCTATCAATTTGATTATAAGTCTTATTGGATTAAAGAATCTAGAATCAATAATTTTAAGCATAATAAATTAAATCCTTTAAATGATATGTTTTATGCCAGGGAATGGAAAAGAATTGGCAAATTAATGATTAGTAATAATTATAGGAATTTAGCTAAAAAAAATATTTTAATTTTTAACAACGAGAATAATTCTGATTACATCGATCAATTAGTTTTTAAAATATCTTTAATTACAAAAAACTTTAAATACATAAAAAATACCTTGGGTGAATACATTGAAGATGGTAATTCTGTATCATTAAATTTGTCAAATCAATTACATATAAATAAGCTAAAAAAGTTAATGAATGATAAAGTTATATTTGATACAACCATATATTTCTCTTCAGGTATCCGTGATAATGCAATAAATAGCGATATTAGTGCAGCATATTATTTAAATACGGCAATATATAATGATTTAACTGAGGTGCATCAATTTATCTCAATTTCATGTAATAATTATGATGTTTTGGGGGATGAAACTTTAGCACAATTTCCAAGTGTTATTCCTGGTATAACAAAATCATTACCAATAGAGAATTCAAATCTTAATGCTACACATTATGATATTAATTTTGAAAGTGATGTTGAAGGAGTACTTAAATTTTTAGCATCAATAATTGATAATAAATATGAATCTAATTTAGTGGTAGTTAGGAATAAATATTTATGGGTTCCTATTTATAAAAAAATAGCTTTAAATACGATCATGCATAAGTCACTAGTTAAGGATGGTGATTCAATATTAATAAGCGGTGGATTGGGTGGTATCGGATACTCATTAGCACAGTATATTAACACTATCGCAAATGATTTAAATATTATTTTAATCGGTAGAACTGATCAGCTTGCATTAAGCAAAAAATACAGAACTAATTTAACTATGCTTAAAGATATTAGAAAAAACAACATATTTTATATTTCATGTGATATTGGTAATTTAGATAGCTGTAATTTATTAATTAATAAATTACGTCAATTAAATATAGCTAAATTAAATTTGGTTATACATTCCGCCGGTATTGGGGCAAAGAGTGCTATAGAGGTTAAGGAAATCTCTGATATCTATGCTGTTGCTGATCCTAAGATACAGGGAATGATTAATATAATAAAAATATCTAAACAACTTAGTTTAGGTACAATAATAACCTGTTCATCATTATCCACTATAGTCCCTTCTTATGGTAACATGGAATATATTGCAGCTAATTTATTTTTAGATGAAATATCTTACAGAAAATATTTAAACATCGATAAGATTATAACGGTAAATTTTAATCAAATATCAGATGTAGGAATGGCTTTTGAATTTATCAGTAAGAATAAAAACAGCCCTAGTCTTAATAGCATTTGTAGTGATAATATACCAAATATAATTGATATTGTTAATAATAATACAAAGAAATTTAATCATATTATACTTTCTAAATATGATATAGAGGAGCAATTATTAGTAAATAAATATACTTGCAATTTAGAAAAAGAGGATAATCAGGCAATAATTATAGTTGAAAAAACTTTTACGGAATTGGAGTATAAATTAGCTCAAATATTTTGTGCAACCTTATGTTTAGACGAAATAAGTTTGCATGATGATTTCTTTAGGTTAGGCGGCAACAGTATTCTAGCGATAAGATTAGTAAATAAAATAAATAGAGTGCTAAACAGTAATGCTAATATATCCTCTGTTTTTAAATATAATACAGTAGAAAGGTTAGCTCATTACTTAGAACGTAGTAACAAAGATAATATACTAGAAGATAATGTACTAATGGAAAAAATTGTCGTAACTAGAGTAGAACAACAATTATTATCATTTGCACAAGAGCGTCTATGGTTTATTGAAAAGTATGAAGAAGGAACAAATGCATATAATATACCAATGTTATATAGGTTATCTGCTGATACCAATCTTGATACATTAGAAATGAGCCTTAAAGCTGTAGTAGCAAGACATGAGATTTTAAGAACATTAATTAAGGAAAATACAGAAGGACTAGGGTATCAACTAGTTCTGGATAATACCAAAGACTTATTAGAGATAAATAAAATAGTTATAACAGGCAAGATAGAATTAGAAGCGGAATTACAAAAAGCAGTAAATTATGTATATGATTTATCAAATGAAATACCAATAAGAGTTTGTTTTTATTGCTTACAACCTGACAAAGAGTACTACACAAGTATAGTAGTACATCATATAGCATTTGATGGATGGTCAACCAATATATTTTTTAATGAGCTACAAGAATATTATAACTATTATTTAGCCAAATCAAAAGGGTTTGAGGCTAAACTAAATCTTCCTGATATTACGATTCAATATAAAGACTTTGCATTATGGCAAAGGAATTACTTAAGTGGTGATAGGCTAGATAGTCAGTTAAACTATTGGAGAAG
Source organism: Rickettsia sp. (assembly GCA_023269695.1). Classification (GTDB taxonomy): domain Bacteria; phylum Pseudomonadota; class Alphaproteobacteria; order Rickettsiales; family Rickettsiaceae; genus Tisiphia. The sequence goes on along the minus strand of JAHFPS010000045.1, from coordinate 1,867 downwards.
TAAACTAGAAAATTATGAGACATTAAATCTAGTTACAGATAAACAAAGACTAAAACAGGTAAATTATAGTGGAAAGAATATTTATTTTGAAATTGATAAAGGAGTATCGATAAGCTTAAGAGAGTTGGCAAAAGAATTAAAAGTAAGTCTATATAGTGTATTATTGTCAGCATATTATTTAATGCTAAGGGTTTATAGTAATCAGGATGATATAATAATAGGGACAGCTGTATCTAACAGGCATTATAATCAAGTAGAGAACTTAATAGGATTTTTTGTAAACACTATAGTTTTAAGAACTCAAATAAGGTCAACAAGTACAATTAAAGAGTTTATAGAAACTGTAAGCAAGGAGGTAATAGAAGCACAACTTCATCAGGATTTACCATTTGAGAAATTAGTAGAAGAGTTACAAGTAGAAAAAGATACAAGTAGGCACCCTATATTCCAGGTTATGTTTGGGTTACAAAATTTTGATTTTAATACAGAATCAGAGTTATTACAAGGATATGTATCAGATACAAATTTGTATAACGTGGCAAAATTTGATATAGAAACATTTATAGATGATAGCCAAGAGATTTTAAGAGGAGGTTTTAATTATGCAGTAAGTCTATATACAGAAGAGACAATAAATAGGTTAAAGGATACATATCTTGAAATAGTAGAGCAAATAAGTAATTGTCAAGTAGAAGCGAAGATATCAGATATAGGTTACTTAAATAAGGAAGAGTATGAACGGATAGTTTATGGTTGGAACGATACAGGCAGAGAATATCCACATGATAAGACGATACACGGATTATTTGAGGAACAGGTAGAAAGGAGTCAAGATAGTATTGCACTGGTATATGAAGATATGCATCTTAGCTACAGGGAAGTGAACGAAAGAGCGAACAAGCTAGCACATTATATAAGAAGTAGAGAGGAGATTGAGCCTGATACATTAATAGCACTTTGTTTGGATAGAAGTGAACACATGCTAATTAGTATACTTGCGGTACTTAAGGCAGGGGGAGCATATGTACCAATGGATCCAGGCTATCCTGATAGTAGAATAGAGTATATAGTTAATGATACGAGGGCTAGGGTGTTATTAACTAACAGTATATATCAAGAAAGGCTTGATGGTATTGATAAGGGAGCTAATACAAGTGTGATTGCAGTAGATTCTGCAGAAGTGCAAGAAGCATTGGTCAGTGCATCTATATTCTCTCCTGTTACTGGAACAGAAAGTACAAATCTTGCCTATGTAATATATACTTCAGGTACTACAGGTAATCCTAAAGGTGTAATGATAGGGCATAGGGGAATAACAAACTTAGTAACACTACAAAGCAAAGAACTTGGATTAACTGATGCTAAGAAAAGTAAAAATTGTTTGTGGTATGCAAATTATGTATTTGATGCTCACGTATGGGAAATTTATTCAACTATATGTAGTGGGAATACTATATATGTAATAAATAATAATATTAGGCAAAATATAAGCTTACTAAGCGGATGTATAGAAGATAATGTTATTGATATAGCAACGATACCACCTTTATTGTTAAATTATCAACATTTACTAAAACTGGATACTTTAGTGGTAGCAGGAGATATGGTCAGTCAAAATGTATTGGATTATTATTTAAATAACAATATAAAAACAATAAATGCTTATGGTCCAACTGAAACAACAGTATGTGCTAGTTTAAATAATTATAATAATGGAGACACTACTAATTTAATAGGTACACCGATCTCAAACACTAAGGTCTACATTTTAGATAATAACCTAATTCCATTACCTATAGGAGCTATAGGTGAATTGTATGTAGGAGGAGTGGGACTTGCCAGAGGATATTTAAACAGAGCGGATTTA
>JAHFPS010000044.1 GCA_023269695.1 Rickettsia sp. | reverse complement strand
CATCCGACAAACTGTTCCAGGTGGATAAACATATTGATAACCTGACATTATACTAATCATCTTTATTCTATAACCTAATTATACCTTGTTAATTCTATATTGAAAGCTAATTAGTATGACAGCCTCCTTAATAAGAGGTTGTTAAAATTTGCCGGGTACTATTTATTCAATATTTTCTTACCCAACAACTCCAAACTGTCAGATCAACTCTCTACTTTTACAGCTTATCGATCAAGATGCCGATCTGAAGAATTACTTCTCTGCAATTTCTTCTGATGGACAAGGTTACTCTCTTTTTGCGATAAATCTGGTACAGATTTACTTTTTCGTAATTGTTCTATAACTGCAGGTGTTACGATTTCCTCAGCGGATTTCTTGGCAGCACCCATAGCTTTACTTAATGAACTCTCACCTTTAAGCTCAGGTTGTTCATAAAAAGGATCATGTGCTCTACCCAAATCTTTTAAAAAGTTTAGCGTACCTTTTGCCACTGATACTAGTCTATTACTACTTTGTTTCTTTTCTTTAGTTTCTTGTTCATTAGATTTTTCATTAAACTTCTCTTCAAGCTTATTTACTGCTACATGAAGTATATCTCGTTTTTGCTCATCGGTTAATTTTCTATAATTTTTGTCGTGGCTTATTTCAGTTAAAGCTTCTTGATATATATCAAATTTATTTTGTTTTTGTTCATCAGTTAACTTGAAATAATCTTTATCTCGTATCAATTCAGTCAAAACAGCAGTTTGAATATGTTGTTTTTGGGCTATCTCACGTAGCTCTTGTAAATTCTGATAATTGGCAACATCACTCTTACGGAGTTCACCGTTAATATTAATTTTAAATGCTGTAACAAGATCAGCTGATTGTTTTTCAGTTAAACCTGAGCTAATCAGAGAAATCGCTGAAACTGTACCAGATTTCACTGCTGCAGCAATCTTAACAGGATTACCACTGCTAGCTGCAACTATATTAGATGCTAAAATAGCTGCATCCTGAATATTATCCATAAAAAATTTGCTTGTACTAAGTGCCAGTTCTGCTTTGGAAGATACGTAATGATAATGTTTATTTTCTTCACCTGGGGCAGATTCTGGAACATATAGTTTCTTTTCCAGCAGCTGTGCTAATTTGGGATCCAGTGTTAATAAATATTGTTGTTTGCTTATATCTCCTCGATTTTGCATTAATAGGTCATTTTCTTGGGCAAGTTTACGAAGCTTTCTTGTTTTAATAGCATCAGCTACCATGCCACCAGCTACCCCAGCTAATGTTACTGCAGCCAGGGCTAAGGCTGCAGGGGGTGATATCCCAGTTAATACTACTATTGCAAACGTGGTTGTAATAACCCGGCTTACAGCACTACCAAGTGCAATTTTGGCTAATTTTGTATTTAACAGCCAATCTATAGCCTTGAAAGCCTTGGTCTTTTTTGTCCAATCCCAAGCAGATTCAGCTTTATTAACTATGTAAGAAAAAGCTCTTTTTATTGTTGATTCTGTCTTTATTTCTTTATTTTCTTGTTCTAAAGATTTCAGAAATTCATCTGAAATTCTAATCTCATTTGTTTTAACTGATTTTAATCTCTCACTTTTTTCTTGCTCAATTATTGACAAATCATCCTTACTTCTTACTGGTTTTGTAAAAGAAGTAGCTTCTAACTTATTTGCACGTTCAAGCTCCATGTCGTCAAGACTTTTTACAACCCTTGCTTTTCTTCCTTTTGGTTGAATTATTTGATTATCTAACGAATTACTTAGCCCTTCACTCACTAGTTGTGATACTTCTAATTCATCCTGTTTCTCTTGACCAATAGTATCTTCATTAGATATTTTTATTTTTTCAGACATAATTTCTTCAGATACATTTGTAGTACTATCCATCTCAGAACTTTTAAGGTTCTCAAATGATGTAGATTCTTTTTCATCATATATCATAATATATCACACTTTAAATATAATATAAAGACTGATTCTCAATAAGCTTAGTTATAGGTTTTCTCGTATCAATTGATAATGCGTGTAACCCACTAGCCAGCTCATCTGCTAAAAGATTGTTAATCATTTTATGCTGTTCTAGTAAGCTTTTTCCTATAAAAGCTGCTGCAAAAATTTTAATCCTAAAATGACTCTCAGTAGTGCCACCAGTATGGTTGGCATGTTTAGAACTTTCATCAACTATTTCGCAATAATGTGGTTTTAACACATCTAATTTGCTTTTTATTCTATTTATTTTGCTCATAATTTTATAATATAAAACTTTTACTTGTATCATTCTACTAGGATTTTAGTATTTAGTAAATTTATATTAGTTGAGTTATGGTAAAATTAGATACAAAAATTAGAAATTTACAATTTGAACTTGATAAAATAGAGCGTGGATATTGCATCTCTTTTAAGTTATTAAATTATGACGAATTGAATGCTATGATGGTAGGGGACATTCATATAATTGACAAACTTAATAAAATTATTTCTAAAGTTTGCACTGAATTAATTACCACTCCTACCATATCAGTTTATAAACAAATTGAACATGATCGAATATTATTAGTTTTACCTATATCAGACCCAAATCTAGTTAAGCAAATTGCCCTAAAAATACATTTATTATCCCAACTTTATGTTGACGATCTACTACCTACAATTTATATGAATTGTGGTATTGCTAGCATAGAGTTTCCCAAATTTAGCAATAAAGCCGAAGAAATTTATAATTTATTAAATTGGCTAGTTTCTTATCAAGGTGACCAAAATTATTATCGTGAGTATGACTATAAATATTATAATGTAGAATGTATTAAAGAGTCTAATAAACAGCTTAATCTCTTAAGAAAAGCTCTTTCAAACAAAACAATGGTTTTTGCTTATCAGCCAGTTGTTGATCGTAAAACAATGAAAGTTCATTACTATGAATGTTTACTAAGGGTTCCTGACACAGAAAACCATCTGTGTTCTGTCGGAGCAATAATCCCAGAAGCTGAAAAGAAAGGTTTAATTTTTATAGTAGATCAAGTAGTGATAGAAATGGCAATCAAAGAATTAGATGCTAACCCAGACTTAATGCTGGCAGTTAATATCTCAAATATTGGTACATTAGATGCCCCTCTATTGGTAATAGCAGAGAAATTATTACAAACATATAATGTCTCAGGAAGATTAATTATCGAAATCACTGAAACTAGTCTTAATCAGCATTATCAACAAATCACGTACTTTATGCACAGATTAAGAAAATACGGTTGTAAATTTGCTTTAGATGATTTTGGCTCTGGGTTTACTTCATTTAAACAATTACAAAATTTGCCAATAGATATTATTAAAATTGATGGTAGCTACGTACGTAACATCACTAGCGATGTGCAAAGTCGAGACTTTATTAAAAGATTAATTAAAATCTCTGAAAATTTAGGTATTCAAACTGTAGCAGAATTTGTTGAGAATGGTAAGATCGCCAAATTCTTAATCAATCTAAAAATCGATAGTATGCAAGGCGATTTCTTTGCACCTGCATCGGTTAATAAATTAATCAAAAACTGAACAACCTAATGATTTTTCAGTTTTTGATAACCATTTATTATGTTGTTTTCTTTTTTTATACCAGTATATTCGAGAGCAATATAATAATTGCTAACTTTAGAAATTCTTATACATTCATCTATATCATAGATATTATCACTATGTTGCATTTCTTCGTTCTTTGGTGCCTTTTCTCTTGCTCTTTTAATTGCTTTACTTTTTGATTGAGCAACTACCAGGGTCATAAAATGACACTCACCAAAGGAATTATTTTTATATGAACCAAGATTCACGAAAAACAGATGATTCTCGCTAACCGTAGGTTTTGTTTTATGAATGTGAATATTAAAACCATCAATAGTATCTGCTATAAACCAAGAATCAATATGTAAAGATCCATCTGTGCCGACCCATTTGCTTTTAATCTGTTGAGACATATCTATATTTGATTTTCCAATTACAAAAACCACATCATGTATTTCTATATTACATCCTTCAATCTTACCACCAAGATAAAAAATGCCTAATTTAGGAGAGTTAAATATAAAATCATGAAATTGTTGCATATATCCCTATCCAATTATTTTGCATACTGAGTTAGTCGAAAATTGTCAATTATACGACTTACTAATGTATCAAACATAAGTGGCATTGAATAGTCAAAAAATTCAAATATAGCATTTTAGCAAGGAGACGCTTTAGTGGTAACGAAGCAATCCTATTTACTCAGCGTATGAGCTGTCCTTTTTCTGACCATCCATATAATGTGCTAATATTATTACTAACTCCAACTCCTTAAATTTCTTTCTGTCTTCTTCCCTTATATTTTGTCTCTTTTTTTTATATGTAATATTATTCTCTGCAAAGTATTATAAAAGGTTATTTATGTAACGATGTAAAAATGTTTTTTGCAATGGTTTGGCTTATACCATTTACCTTAGATAATTCATCAATAGTGGCATCACATATTGCTTTATATGAACCAAAGTAATGTAACAAGGCTTTTTTCCGGATGACACCAATTGAACTTATGTCATCTAGACTAGAAACTTTAATGGCTTTGGAACGGCGTAGCCTATGATTTTTTATAGCAAAATTATGTGCTTCATCACGCAGAATCTGTAAATATTTCATGACTGGAAGATTCTTATCGATTGTAAAAGCCTCCTTGTCTGACATATGAAATTGTTCGCACCCAGCATTTCTGTCAGGTCCTTTTGACATACAAACAAATGGAATTTTAAGATCAAATTCTGTCATTATTTTTTGTACTACTGATAAATGCCCCTTACCTCCATCGATAATCATTAAACTAGGTATACTCAAATGCTTTGAAGAATTGGTGTCACATTTTAATTTGGTAAATCTTCTTGTTAAAACAATTCTTAACATCTCATAATCGTCACCTTGGGGAATAGATATATTAAAAATTCTATATTCTTTTTTATCAAAGCCCGATTGGTTAGCAACAACCATGCTACCTACGGCAAATGTTCCCATAATGTGACTATTATCATAAACTTCAATTCTCTCTGGTATAGCAGGTAGGTCGAATAATTGTTGTATTTGTTGAAAGATTATTTGATTTTTAGCAAATTGTTTTAAATGTTGGTTAAGTGATAATTGGGCATTGAATTCAGCATTTTCTAATAAATTAACCTTATTACCATGGGTGGGGAGAGTAATAGATAATTTACTATTTCCACTCAATTGTCTAATAGCTTTGGTTACCAATTCTACCTTAATGATAGGATGATTTATAATTATCTCATCTGGAATCTGAGCAGTTTGATAAAATTGATTGATAAATTGTGTAAGTATTTCTGCTTTGTTGCTCTCTTCAGTATGAACCGGGAAATAAGGTATATTCCCGTAAGATTGACCAAATCTGTAGACAAATAGTTGAATACAATAATAATTATCCTTTTCAGTAATAGCTATAACATCAGCATTTTTTATAGAACTACTAGATAAGGTTGATTTTAGTTGGATATAACTCAGTGCCTTTATTCGGTCTCGTATTTCGGCTGCTTCTTCAAAACGTAACTGTATACTTAATTCCTCCATTTTTTGTGATAAAGTTTTTTGTAGTTCCTTAGTTTTACCATTTAAGAAATTTTTTACTTGGCACACCAGCTCACTATAATCTTCTTTACTAATTTTGCCAACGCATGGAGCAGAGCATCTACCAATCTGGTATTGTAAACAAGGGCGTTTACGATTGTTAAAATAATTATCACTACAAGAACGTAGTTTAAAAATTTTCTGTAATTCTTTTAAGGTAGTATCTACTTGCTCTGAGGAAACAAACGGACCAAAGAACTCACCACCAGATAAGTTCTTTCCTCTATATTTAATTAATTGCGGGTAATCAACATCTAAGCGTAATTTGATATAGGGAAAAGACTTATCATCCTTAAGTAATATATTAAACTTAGGTTGAAATTTTTTAATTAATTGGGCTTCAAGCAATAAAGCTTCAATCTCGGAATTAGTAACATTATACTCTAAATAATGGGTTAGAGAGATCATTAGTACTGTTTTATTGTCGAGATCAGTTTTAATATAGTTAGTAAGGCGTTTTTTTAAATTCTTAGCTTTGCCCACATATATAACTTGCCGATCATCTTTCAGCATTTTATAAACCCCAGGAAGGTTGGGTGCATTCTCAAGGTGAGATTTTATTAAATCACTACCTATAAGTTTAGATTTTTGTAACATAACCTAGCTTTTTTCTGAGTAACCCTATGCAGAAGACTAGCAAACTGCACATAGTACCAACAAAGACACCCTTTAGTCGAAAATTATCAGCAAAAAAATATGTCCAAATGAAAAAAGATGTAGCCCCACTTAATCCGCATAAAATCATCATTCTTGGTGTGATAGTAATGTTAAATAAGGCAAATATTAGGGGAACCAATATTATTGGTCCCCAAAATCCGGTAATAAATACTACTAAATCAATTACATTATTAAATTTCAAGGCAATGATTATGGCAAAACTCCCGATTATAACATTAGTAACTCTAGCAATTAACAATAATTTCTTTTGATTTTGTACTTTAAAAATAGGGCTTAACAAGTCCTTCACTAAGGCTATTGAGGTAACATTTAAATCAGAATCAGCGGTAGACATGACTGATGCAAGTAAACCAACTATAACAAAGCCTTGTAACCCTGATGGAACTATTTGATCAATTAGGTGTGGTAATGCGAGATTAGAAGAGTAGTTGGGGTAAAGATTATAGGCGATTAACCCATTTAAGGTTATAAATATTAAAAATATAGCATATATTCCTGATTTTATATATATAGCGTTACTAGTCTTTTGGGCATTATTGTTAATTAAAGCCCTTTGAATAAAAATAGGATATAAGTTCATTACATAAAAGCCTAGCATGGCGGTTATCGTATTAATAAATAGCTCACTGGCAAAATTATTATGATGGATAAAATATACTTTTTCAATAGGTAATTGATTGATAAAGTCGCTGATACCAATTTTATTAAGACCACATATGGCAATAATTGGAAGAGCAATTATCATCGCGAAGAATTGTAGTAAATTAGTAAACATAATTGATTGTAACCCACCGATAGTTGTGTAGATAATAACAATCCCATAACTTAATAGAGTTCCTTCTAAGTAGTTAATTTTTAAAATATATTGAAAAATATATCCACTAACGCTGATTTGAGCAGCAACAAAGCCTATAGATACAATAACAGTGGTGATACCAGCAATGAAACGCCCTGTTTCCCCATAATATTTTGCCATTATATCGCCGACACTTTTTGCTCCATAATGTTTAGTTATTTGGGGTACAAGATAAATGGCTATCAGTATATCGATTGGTAGAGAGAGTATCAGTCCATAGCTATATGATAAATCACCAGAAAAAGCTTTTTCAGCAATACCTAAAGTAGTAGCTCCACCAACCGATGAAGTAAAAATAGTTGCAACTAATAATATCTTGCTATTTTTAATCTTGTCTTGAACCGTAGCATAATTGGTAAAACCTTTAAGTCTAGATCTGTGGTATATACCAATAACAAGTATCGATATCAAATATAGTAATACAATAATATTATCAATGGTCATTACTAATTATTTTTTGTTGAATTGGAACTCAAGCATACTTCGTATAGCTACCCCAACTAATATTACACCAAATTCACATACGTCATTGCGAGAAGCAGCTTTGCTGCGACGAAGCAATCCAGGAAAGTGATTATATTTGGATTGCTTCGTCGCAGCAATGCTACTTCCTCGCAATGACATCTAGGAATTTATCGCAATATCAAGAACCTATTCGGATTAGGCTATAGTAAACTATGAGAAATGATAAATACTACAAGAACGTTTATTATCTTCGAGTATTTGTAGGTGAATTTTAGTTATAGGCAGCGGTAATATTTCTTCAATTATTTCTGGCCATTCAATTAAACAAATATTGCCCTGCAAGGCTTCTTCTATACCTAGTTCATAAATTTCTTCTAAATAGTTTAAACGATAAAGATCAAAATGATAAATCGTGAATTTTGATGTCTTGTAAATTTGTAGCAAATTAAAAGTAGGGCTGCTTATATTAGTATTAGATCCACAAAAATACTTTATAATTTCTCGACATATAAATGTTTTCCCGCATCCCAAATCACCTGAAAAAGTTATAATTTCATTAGATTTTAAATTTTTAGCGATAGTTTGTGCAAACGATATAGAGTCTTGCTCATTATTTAAAATAACAGGCTCTTTTTGAAACTTCATTAAATCTTCAAATTTTGATGTTTAATAACTTAGTCGGATAACAGAGAAAATGTTGCTATTTTTTTCTTCCCCTAGGAGACTGTCGGAGATGACTAATTAATTATATTTTGAGCTATTTTTCGGTGAGAATAAATAGGATTTTTGCAGGAATAGTGTACCTATTTCAAGAAAATCATGTTTATTCGCAGCCAAAAAGAGCCAAATATAGAATTACTTTAGTCATTTCCGACAGTCTCCTAGAACCGTACATGACGTACAGTTTCCCATCATACGACTCAAGCCTCTTTAAGCCCAATTTCTTTAGAACCAGCTTCAACATTCGAGCTTCAGGTTATGAACTTGTTTATGACAATTAATGTGAAGCATCATTAAATTAGAAATCCTATTATCTCCACCTTTAGACTTTGGAATGATATGATGTATATCCCAGTCAGTTCCTAGAGTTATTACTTGCTTACAATTCAGACATTTACCTTTTTGCTTCTTCCATATCCCTTGTAATGTCTGGTTTCCTGCTAAAGAATTGCACATTTTATGTCCTAATCTTTTCTCAAAATAACCATCCCATTCTTTGTCATATGGATTAGCTTCAGATAAAATCTTTACATGTCGCTTAATAGGAAGTTTAGTTGGGTTAACTAATTTATAGATTACTGGTTTTTCACCTGGTTTTAGCTTGTCATCTTCACAAGCAAATCTCCAAGTATCACCCTATAAGTTTAAAGTATTTATATTTAACCCAACTACTACTCTTCTTTGGATGCCTACTTTTAGCCCATCGCCATAAAATCTTAAATATCTCATGCCTTAATTTGTTAAAACTCTCTCCAAATAGTCTAGCATATTAATCCTATAATATCAAATATTAACAGTTTTTATTGTCAATAACATTCTTATCGAGAGAAAAAATGCAAACTATTAGTAGAATATAATTGCCACCTACATAAGAAATATCAAAGCCACCAAGGTTCTATTAAAATTAAATTTACTTTTTAAGTTCTATGAAGGTTTCTAATTGAACTATTTTTCGGTGAGAATAAAATTTATCCATAGCAAATTGGCGTCTATTAGTGGAGAGGCGTGAGCCGACGAAGCAATCTAGAAAAACGATTAGATTTGTGGATTGCTTCATCGTGCTTACGCACTCCTCACTAGCAATATTTTATCTCATGTCAACTGTTTCTAGGTAATGCCTTATAATTACTGTAATTTATGTTGACAAATATTACAGGTAAGATATTCTATATTTAGATTGTATACTCATACCAATTCACCATCAAGCCAATATTATTACTAGTAGAACTTAAAAAGGATCTTGAGGAATTATATTGTTAATTAGATGGTAATTTGGTATCAAATGATTCTACGAATTGAAACGTAAAATAAGAAGTGAGCTATGTTAGGCGTACAAACGTACCTGGGCATGTGGATGTCCAGGTACGTATTTGCGGAGCTAATTCTTCAAAACATTCGAGTAATATATAGAAAAATATTTGAGGTAATTACATAATATGTCAAAAGCTAAAACAGCATCTAAAAATAACCCAACTTCTAGAGAACAAGCTAAAGAGTATTTTCATAATGGACAAAAAATTAAACCAGTAAAACTTATATCCGGCAAATCTTCTTTTTTGGCGGCAGAATATGATGCCTCGGGAGATTTAGTAATTGGGTCTGATGGCAAGGCGTTACCTTGGGACAGAACAAAAATTTAGTTTAAGATCGAATTTTGAGATAAGGTTGTTGACCTTACATGTGAAAAGGTATATAGTCGCTTCGTCAAAAGGCTGTAAACATAAGAGATAATACGGTTTTGCGGTCAAGGATCACATTAGAATCCATAAGATTTTTGTCTTATTTTGTTAAAAATCTTATGGATTTCTAGACTTTTGACGGAGTGACTATAAACTACTTGTTGTTATACGATTTGGGGATGTAGCTCAGGGGTAGAGCATCTGCTTTGCACGCAGAGGGTCGGGGGTTCGATTCCCTTCGTCTCCACCAAGACTTGTCACCTTTCCAGAGTTTTCTAATTTTACTAAAAATTTCATATGTAATTCATATGTGACTTCTCATACTAATAATCTTTCAATATAGAATTAATAGGATTAACAATCCAATTCCAACTAGTGATAGACTTAACAATTTGAGGACTTGCTTCATATGTTAAGATAGCATCTGACATTCTAT
>JAHFPS010000043.1 GCA_023269695.1 Rickettsia sp. | reverse complement strand
GTTAAACTACCAAGGCTAATCTCAGAGCTAGTCCTTTTAAACCTTACGTTGTCACCATTAATCCTTCTAGCATAACTCTCAAAAATATTACGATAATTATATTCGGTTAAACTTTGTCTAACTTCATTAAAGTCTAATCTGTTATTTCTAGTTGCACTAACTCTATTATATTTGTTAGTTCTATCTTCATTAGTTTCTATTTTAATTTTACTTTCTTTTGTCTGTGTTTCATCAATTTTAATTGATAGGCTGCTATTTATTTCTTGCTGATTTTCACCTTGTATGTCAGATGGTTTAATTGATTTAGCCAGTTTTGTATTATTAATATATCTATAATATTCATAAATAAGACCTCGTAGCTCGTCTGTTTTTACTATTGCTGCCAAATTTTCTATATTTAATTTGCCATCCTTTTGTAAAATATCAAGCTGATCTAAAAAGCTCTGTTCATATTTATTAGGTAACCTATCAGTTAATAATGTTGTCTCTTTTGATAATCTCTCAAGTAGCTTCTGATAATTTCCTGCCGTTAGTTTATCTTGTAGTTCTTGTGCTTTAATTGCACCTTGCTCATAATTTCTGAACCTTTTAGCTATGACCTCAAAATTGCTAATAGCATCTTTCCGACGCCGGCTAATACCCAAAGTGTTACCAAAGCCAATACCTCTAAAACTACCCAGTAACTTAGGATTTTGCTTTACTTTAGAAATGGCATCTGCTAATTGTTCATACTGGCATTCTACTAACAAATTTTGCCATCTTTGCAGTACTTTTGATGCAGGAGTTTTATATATACGGCTTAAAAATTCTGGGAATAATTGCTCCCGATAATTAGTTATTTCCTCTAGTTCTTTTTTTATCTCTTGATGTTCAAAGTTAGTCTTCTGTAATAGTTCAGTTTTTTCTATTAATGACAGCTTAGTTTCATTAATAAATTCATTCAAATCATCTAAATTAGTAGTAAAAATATTTAGCCAATCGGTATTATTATTGCTTGTATCAACTATGTCTTGGCTATTTAGTATATTTGGTACTGTAATATTTTGCGTCCTTAAACCATAACAAATCTCCATCATCTTTCTCCAATGGTTACTTGCAATTAAGGTTGCTCTTTGATTGATTTTCTCAAAAAAATACTTATCAAATGAATAGCCAGCATGCTTTTGAATCGTCTGATAATTTAAATCAAGTTGGATAATTCTATCACCCATAGTTACTTGATCCTTAACCTCAGAATTCTCAATAGCTTTATCCTTAACACTACCGTGATAATTATTACAAATAATTTTAGCCCATTTTTGCAATTCCTCCTTACTCTCTGCTAGCTCTTCATATATAGCTACAAGTATCTGCCTATCATATTCTGAGAGATGCTTCCAGATAAGTTCATTCTGTTTTTCTCTTAATATTTTAAACCATAATATTTTTTCACTATTTTGACTAATAGGACTCTTTTGTAACTCTACTTTTTTAAATTCTTTGCTAGATGGCATTTTAGACTGGTCAATTTCTTTCTTAGCAGCTTGACTAAGTAGTAAACCATATGGATCTATAGTAATTTCTCTAGCATTTTTCATCTCTACATTAGCAGTTGTAGTTAATCTTGCGTATAATCCAGCCAGTTTAATAGGTCTTTCTTGTTGTTCTTGCCATTCTTGCATTTTACCATGCAAATCAAATACTAATTGTCTAGATTCTAGATAATTCTTAATGACTTGTTCATTAGGACTTAATTTATCAAACTTACGATAATTAATTGCTAAATTATTATTGATTCTTTTACTGACCCCTATAGTTAAGCCAATATACCAGCCAGGCACTGGTTGTTTACCTCGTCCCTCTGATTGCAGTCTATATCCTTCTATACTAAATCGTGTTCGTCCTTTTGTCGGGTCTTCTTCCACTCTCTTATAAACAATATCTTCTAATACATCTTGAGCTGCATAGAGTTTTACCTCATATCTGTACCTACTCATCAGCACGTTAAATGCTTCATAACCTATAGTAGGTTCGTAATATACGTTCATATAATCCACCGTCTCACCTTGCAACTTATAACCAGTTACCGCATAACCATGTTTAAATCTAACTGGATATAGTGAGTCAGCTGTATCAATCTTAACTATCTTTTTACTGCCATCTGCTTTATGTACTAACAAATGCACGCAGCCATGACCAAATTTATCTGGTGCAGTAAAATCTATAACTGTTGCTAATTCTCCATTTAGCACTCCGTAAAACTTCTTATATTCTGCCTTATTACTGACGAAAACTATTTGCTCACCTCGCAACAATTCTACCATCTCATGACCAGATTTAAAGTTGCCACCCAATCCCTTTAAAACGCCAGCCTGTTTTAGTCTTTCTCTGACTTCTATGTTAAAATAGTTCACCGACACATTAGTATAAGCACCTATTACTATCGACCTAATCGATACTAAATCATCTCTGGCTAAATTATTGGCTTGTACTAAATACTCACTAACATAATTTGTTACCAATGCTTCTTTAGTTACTTTCTCATTCTCATAAATATTAAATACTTCAAGTGCTTGGTAAATCGCTAATGCTTCTTCTATTTTATAAAGCCCCATTAGCTTGGTAGCTTTTCTCTGTAGTTCCCTAGTATATTCATTAGGATGTTTATGACGCATTACTGCAGTTAATTTACTAACATCAGCAATAGTGCATATCTTCTTAAAAGCACCTGCCATACCAATAGCAGAAAGCTGATTATTATCGCCTACTATTATGACCTTTGCCCCTGACTTTAATACTTGAGTTAGCAAATAATCCATATTTGCTAACTCAATCATGCTTGCTTCATCTATGATGAATACAGTCTTATTGTCTAACTCGGTACTAACATTTTTCTGCTGACTAAAATTACTCTCCACTCTATCTGGATATTGATATTCTCTTTCTGTATAATAATCAGTTCGTAAAGGTAACTCAAACTCATGCCCCCTAGCTTCTTGCCATTCTTTACGCCATAGTGTTATATTCTTTGATTCAACGCCAGTAGCACCTTCTAAAACTTTCGTAGCACTACTACTTTGGGCTGTCCCTATTATCCGATAACCAGCTTTTCGATATTGACGTACTATCTCCCGCATGACAAATGTCTTACCAGCTCCTGGGTATCCTTCCAATACGCTAATATCTTTACCACATACAATCTCTATTATTGCCTTGCGTTGCTCCTTTGTTAAAGAATGACTTTGCTCCTCTGTTGAAGAATGACTTTGCTCCTCTGTTAAAGAATGACTCTGCTCCTCTGTTAAAGAATGACTTTGCTCCTCTGTTAAAGAATGACTCTGCTCCTCTGTTAAAGAATGACTCTGCTCCTCTGTTAAAGAATGACTCTGCTCCTCTGTTAAAGAATGACTTTGCTCCTCTGTTAAAGAATGACTTTGCTCCTTGGTTAGCTCTATCTTTAGCCCGATCTTATCGTTTATTACCTTCTGCACAGCCATACCAACTTTCTGGATATTGGCAATTAATTTGTCTTTCATAGAACCTATTGCCCTATCATCAATAGATAAATTATGGTTCTGACTGTGCTGTAATTCTTCTACTGTACCAATAAATCTCTGCTCTAACTTTACCCTTTTGGTTAATGCATACAAAGTACGACCTTTTAAATCACTAGGATTTATTAAACTAATCTTATCAGACACCAACAAATTACTATAGAGACGCATAAATTCAGTAGAATATGCTTGGTTCAATAACTCGATATTTGATAGTCCTGCACTATTATGACTGCTATGATCAATAGCAATGCTACCAGTATTATTACTATCTTCTACCGTACTACTGTTAGATACCTCACTATCTTGCTTACTACTACCATCTGCTAAAATAGTTAAATCTTGGGCAGGATATTCCTTAACATTTTCTGTTACTAAATTTTCTGCTACTAATTGTTTACTTATTTCTCTTAAACGTTGCTGGAATTCTTGTTTATCTGCTTGCCCTGACTCAATATCTATAGTTAACGCATCAGATAATGCTATAGCAATTTCCTCCCTAGTAAAAACTGGCTTATTAATCGATAATTTATCAAATACTAATTCTGAATTTGTTCTAATCTTGGCAGCATTTTCTTTTAGTATTTGTTCATTTATTAACCTTAATTTTGAGTCTTTTATATAATGTGCTGATCCTTCATGGATAGTTGGTATTAAATCAATGCCCCGTGCCTTATGCGATAAATGTGATACCCTATCTAAATGACCATGTTTTTCTAAATATAAGTTGATGAAATGAGCTACATTTTCTCGGTAATAATATAAAAATTTTTTTCTCCCCCAATCACGTCCTTTTTCACCAAAAATTACTTGGTCGTTTTCTAGTGAACGTATTAGTTTTCTGGTAGTCATCTGAATATGACCATGTGGATTATTTTCATTGTCACAATGAATGTTTATGTCTGCTACCATGCCATGGCTAACTAGGCACTCCAAAGCAAATTGTTCGATAAGTTCAATATTCTGCTGTAGGGTTAATTCTTTTGGTAAAGCTATGATCAGCTTTCTAGCGGTTTCAGCATTTTTTCTTGTTTCTGCACTTTCTGCTCTGTTCCATAATTCTTGTCTATTATATACCCAGCTAGGAGCATCATCTGGAGCTAGAATTATGCTATGAGCGAGTCCTTTTCTACTGGTGAAATTATAGCTAATAGTTCCTTTTTCTCCTTTGTTACCAGTTGTAATAAGCTGCAATTTACTTCTTGAAATATAGCTACTTGCTGCAATTGCATTGTGTCCTTTGCTTCTTTGTACTTCTGATTTGCTACAGTGATATATTGCCATGCTATCTAAGCCGTGAGTTTTGGGTAATAGCAATGACAAAAACCGAATCTTTGAGCGCAGGCAAACTAGGTTTACCTAGTTTGCCCAAGTGCGCCTATCGGAATTCCAGCTGTAAATGCTAAAACATTTGGGCGTAAATAAATCAGCTTATTTTGTGCGGTAAGATTGATATAGGCAGCAAAATCTCCCTTCTTGGAATGGACAGGGTGTAGGTGGGGGGAATGGAAAAAATGCAGATGTGTGTTTTACATGTACTGCTGGTAAATGGAATAATTGCGAAGAGAGTTAGGATAAAATAAAGTTTGTGTGTGTCCTCTAAATCCGAAGAAGCCATTCCTACCTATGTCAAGCTATACGGGCTGAAATCGAATGCTCTGCGGAAAGAAGGGTATGAATATATTATGATCGCAATCTTTGGAAAAGATTTTGGTTGAGACAGAATATCAACCAAAGGTAGTACCATTAGACAAGTAAAATATGCCTAATGGTCTAAGGTGTTCTTGTATTTTACAATCTACCAACGGTCTAATAACAAATAACAATTTTTAAGTTTTGTTGCCGCAATTTTTTAGAAAGAATCGAGTTGGGTATATGTGATAACTGCTCTTTCAATGATTTCTGATTTTGATCTTTTAGGTAAAGTTAAACAGAAATCATATAATTCTTGTGAAAGATTACAAGCATAAGGCATTCTGATATCTTTAGTACTCTCTTTTATATCCTGAGAATTTAATGTCATACCATTTTTATAAGCTGCAAGTGCCTTCCGTACTATATCAGAAACGTTAACATACTTATAGTTATTGGTGTTTTTATTTGAAATAATAATATCTTTTAACTTCTTAAGTAAAGAAGCACTTAAATAAATATTAAGTCTAAAATTATATGGTTTTTCGACATTCATAGCAATTATCCATGTTTATAATTGTTCATATTATTGCTCTTATATTATTTTGTCAGAAACTGTTAATTATTTGGAAATAAACGACGTCTTGTTCTTGTTGTATTAATGTTAGGTAGATTGGTTTCTGTATCATATGAACTATAATCAAAACTCATAGTACATATAAAAAAATGATTAACCTTGTTTCCTCTAGATTCTTCTATAGCTATTATTTTTTGTATCGTTTGATCCTCCATTTCTTCTTTTTCTACTTCTTCTAATAATTCGGGGTAATCCGGGTCTTGAGAGTAAATGTCACTCCACGCTGCACAAACTTCTTCATAGGCTATGTCAACAAAAGCTTGTTATCTTCTTCTGAATATTTTTCAATAATGTATTCCTAAAATGTTTATTAATACATTATACAATATATTGCAATATATTTTGTATATTTTATAAAAAAATTACCAATGTAGTGGTTAATAAAAAACAACAAAGTAACTATCCTAATATAGAATAGTTACTTATAATATTTTTATTTTAGCTGGTAGAATGATCTGCTAAATTTGTTGGTTAGTATCGGATTACATAATTTCATTTATCCTCAATTTTTTATTATGGATTTTTAGAGCCTTCATTAATAATCCTTCTACTTCATAACTACTCTTTTCATTTCCCAAATTTATAAATTCTATTGTTATTTTGCTTACAATTTTATTAGACTCTACAATTTTCAGTAGTTCCATTACCGCATTATCATCAATTTCAGGGCAGATAATATTTATTTGGTTTAGGGTTCTATTAATTTCCAAAGCTTCAACAAGCTGGACAACCCCAATCTCACCAATATTATAGTCATGGAGATTTATTTGCTTTATAGTCCTATTATTTGCTAGAAATTCTGCTAGTATGATTGCTCCATAATCGTCAATATCGTTTTCCCTAAGGTCTATATCATTTAATGTGCTATTAGTCTCTAACGCTTTGATAAGCAGCACTAATCCCTTAGTACCGATATCATTTGAGCTAATATCTAGTTTGGTTATAGCCTTGTTATGTGCAAAAGCTTTGCTAATTATCTCTGCTCCTTTTTTCTTAATTTTATTTGTAGTAAGATCTAAGTCGGTTATAGTCTCGTTATTTTCTATAAGCTTGCTTAACAACCTCGCTCCTTCTACACCAATATTGTTTTTTCCAAGATATAAGCACTCCACCAACTTATTATACTCTAGAGCCTCAGCAAGTAATCCTACTCCTTTTGCCCTAATATTGTTGCGGTAAAGATCTATATAATTTACTGTATCATTGTTCTGCAAAGCTTGGATAAGTTGTTTGACACCACTAGTACCAATTCTATGGCAGCTAAGATCTATTTTGGTCAATTTTTCACCAGCTTGTAGATTTTTAATAAGTTTAGAAAATTCAGTATCCATAATATTTATCCTCCAAAATTAATAGTTATTTATTCAATTGTTCTTAATTTGTTTACCTTTAATCTAAATATTTTGTAATAGTAGTAAGTTACTTAATTAACATCACCATATATTGCAATATGTTGCAATATATTATTTATATATTTTATATAAAAATCAATGTATTGGTTGAAAAAAACAACAACATAATTATATAAATTCGCTTTAATTCTGGTTGAGTTTTTTACTTGAGTTGCTACTACTGCACCAAAAACTTTTTTCAATCTTTCTTTTAATCTCAGTACTTGACACCAACACTAAGTGCTATCACACCACATTTATCTGCACCAATTAGCACAGTCCAGAAAATTTTTATGACTAGGTCTTTTTTTTTATGAAATTCGATAAGTCTGCGACAAAACGGAGACAGTGGGTAAAATTATCGTTATAGTTAGGGGTAATTATTTTAGATTTTTTATCTGAAATTTGCTAAGGTAAGTAAATTCGGTAATGACGTCAATAACACCAATAAATAAGAATTTCAGTTAGTCTTCAAGAAAATAACAATACAAGACCAACTGAAAAAATAGTGGAATGCTAGTAAGGTGATCCCTTTGTCTAGACGAAGGGATCACCTTACATCTTGAATTTGCCCAGTGACTCAGCTTTGCGTATTTCCTCAAGGCTATTAGCTAGCCAGTCACTACCAGAGGAAGTATGGCTAGTTTCATAGTTATTGGCAATTAATTCTTTGCTCATCTGCTTATTCTTCTTCTAACGTTTCTATTCCTTCAATGGTTAGTCCGGTTAATTTACTTATAGTTTCCATAGGATAGCTTTTTCTCAGCATTTTCTTTGCTAATTCTATTTTTTCTTCAGCTTTACCTTCAGCTTTGGCATCTTTAATTTTCTGCTGCTCTACCGCTAAATTATCAAGACGAGTTTTGGTTATTTTTTCATAGGTACGCAATTCTTCTTCACTCCAGTTAGTTTGGTCTACAGCATTAAAGGCTCTCCTAATAATTTTATCCTTACCTATTAACTTCTCTATTTTTTCTAATGTTAATTTACTATCTCCTGCATGCTTAAAAAAATACATCCACTTTTCTTCAATAGTTTTTAGCTCTTTAATAGTTTTTTTAAATTTCGTCAGCTCTAAAAAAACAAAGTAAAAATCTTTTAAATCATTGGCATAGGTCTCTGTATCTAAAAGACGATGTTCTGATTTCTTAGGATAAAGTAAAGTTTGTGTGTGTCCTCAAATCCGAAGAAGCCATTCCTACCTATGTCAAGCTATACGGGCTGAAATCGAATGCTCTGCGGAAAGAAGGGCATGAATATAGATAGAGACAGTTAATTACTAAAGTTTGTAAACTCTCATAGTCACAAACTTCATATTCTAAATTTTCTACTTCACAGAAATACCTTCCTCTTTTCTTTGTCTCTCTGCTTCTTCCTGGGCTATTTCAGCAAGAAGAAATTCTTCTTGCCTTTTTTCTTGCTCTGCTTCTTCCAAAGCACTAAGGACACAATCTTGTTCGTTTTCCCAAACTTGGTAGTGATACATATCTTGAGAGTAAGTTTCCCAAGCTCCTATAGCTTCTTCATAGGCTACCGCCTTTATTTCCTCGTCTTCAGCTTTTTGCTTCCTCTGTGCTTCTTCCCAGGCTATGTGATCTTCATATTCTTCAGCGAAAAGGGTTTCCCAAGCTCCTATAGCTTCTTCGCGGGCTATCGCCTCTATAGCTTTCTCGTCTTCTTCTGAATATTTTTCAATTATATTATCGAAATATTGTGTCATATTTACCTCAAAATTAATGTTAATAGTTAAAAAAGTAGGAAAAACCTACGAATGCATTCCTTGAACTGAAAAAAGCGTATTTTTACTATATCAATATCCCCATCGATTTTATTATAAATAATTGTAGCATATTACAATTATTTTGTCAATAATATTTGATATTATATTTAGTTATTTTATAGTTTTATGGTATATATAATTATAATATAGATCATATTTACAACATAATTTAACCCTTTAATACAATCATATGTGACATATGTCACATATGATTGTTAATCTATACTTTATACTATAGAATATGTTTCTTATAACAAACTATAACTATATGAAAATATTTACTCTAAACCCCAGAGACTGTACTAGATGGCATTATGCTGATCGAAGTTCTTTTGAATTTGGTGACATATCTGCATTAGCCGAGGACATCAAAAGGAATGGTCAAATAGAACCAGTACTTGTTAGGAAAAGCAAAGATAATCACTATCAGTATGAGATTATTGCAGGTTCCAGAAGATGGAAAGCCTGCCTTGAGGCTGATCTGCAACTAAAAGCCATATTACATGATGTTTCTGATGAACAGGCATCAATAATCCAAATTAAAGAAAATCAGTCTCTCGATCTTTGCGATTACTCTAAAGGCATATATTATGCTAAAATTCTACAAGATCAAAAAATGACTCAAGAGAAATTAACTCAGAATATTAATCTTTCTAGGCGTAAACTTCAAAATTTCCTTTGTTTTAACAAAGTGCCACAAGCTATTTGGGATGCTGTAGGTAACATATCTAGAGTCTCTTCTAGGACAGCTTACACTATATATACCTTGTCTAAAAATCAACAATGTATACCTATCTTAATAGAATTAGCTGATGAAATTAGGAAAGGCATTGGCTCTATTAGATTAGAGAATCTGGTAAATCAAATTCTTTCAGGTAAAGATTCAACCGCTCTAAAAAGCAAAACTATTACCATGACCTCTGGTGTAATAATTGGTTCTTGGAAAAACAATACTATCAAACTATCAAAAGATTTAAATATTGATCAAGATAAATTCTTGCAATATCTAGCTAAGTTTTTTAAATAGCGAAATATCAGTTTAATAGATTAGCCAAACATGCAATATCACTGTCAATAACATTCTAAAATGTCCAGGTTTTGTAACAAGGTAATTGTCCGTTTTTTATTTTTCATCAACAAAAACAATATTCAATAATTCACTAGCATGCGATATGGTTTTGATGGTTAATACCCCCTTAATTTCATGTGGTATTTTAGCCAGGTCTCTTTTATTACCTTCGGGAATGATTACTGTGGTAATATTCTCTCTAACTGCCGCTGATAGTTTTTCTTTTAAGCCTCCTATCGGCAGCACTCTGCCTTTTAAGGTTAGCTCTCCAGTCATCGCTATATCTTGCTTGACTTTCTTGCCACTCAGCAGTGAAGCAAGAGCAACATAGATGGTTATGCCAGCAGAAGGCCCATCTTTTGCTATAGCTCCTTCTGGTAAATGAAGATGTAATACTAATAATCTTTCAATATAGAATTAATAGGATTAATAATCCAATTCCAACTAGTGATAGACTTAACAATTTGAGGACTTGCTTCATATTGTAATATAGCATCTGACATTCTATTTAACACATCCTC
>JAHFPS010000042.1 GCA_023269695.1 Rickettsia sp. | reverse complement strand
TCATCGCTATATCTTGCTTGACTTTCTTGCCACTCAGCAGTGAAGCAAGAGCAACATAGATGGTTATGCCAGCAGAAGGCCCATCTTTTGCTATAGCTCCTTCTGGTAAATGAAGATGTAAATCATATTTCTTGAATAATTGTTGTTCAATAGCCAATTCTTGTGCATTAGCCTTAAGATATGATAATGCAGCTTCAACTGATTCTTTCAATACTTCACCAAGTTTGCCGGTTGCTTGTACTTTACCTTCACCCGGAAACTTCTCAACTTCTACCGTCATAGTACTACCACCGCTCGCTGTATAAGCCAATCCTATTGCCATTCCAACTTTTGCCGTTTTATCTGGATTAGTATCTTGATATTTTGCAGTACCCAAATATTGTTCTATTAATGCTAGATTGATTATTGGTTTATTGCCCCTGACCTCATCTAATAAATATTTTTGTATTATTATTCTTAGTATTCTTTCAATATCACGAACTCCCGATTCTTTGGTATAATGTTTAATCAGCTGTTTAATAATGATATCATCCATTGTAAACTGTTCAGTTTGTAAATTTCCTTCCTTCAGTAACTTTGGTATTAGGTAATTATTAGTTATTTGTAACTTTTCCTCGTCAGTATAACCACTCAACTCTATTATCTCCATTCTGTTAATTAATGGGTAAGAGACTTGCTCTAGTGAATTTGCTGTAGTAATGAAAAAAACTTTTGATAAATCAAATGGGAAATCAAAATAATCATCAGTAAACCTATTATTTTGTTCAGTATCTAGTAATTGTAGTAGTGCTAATTCTAAACCATTACCCCTATGATCAACCTTATCTATCTCATCTAATACTAACACTGGATTACTACTTCCAGCTTCTGTCATCAAGGATAAGATTTTACCTGGATGAGAATCACGATAGAACTTCATGCAACCTCTAATTAAGGAGCTATCCTTACCACCAGCAAGAGAAAGACTGACAAGTTTACGTCTCAAAGCATTGGCAATAGACCTACAGATCGAAGTTTTACCTACTCCTGGTGGTCCAACTAAACAAATTATTGGTGTTTTAGCAAGATTAGAGCGGGTCATGAATATTAATGATTCCAAAATGCGGTTTTTAACTTCTTCAAGTCCATAATGTTCTTGGTCTAAAACTTCACCAGCTTTTTTAAGATCGATATTCATATCATCACATTTATTCCAAGGTAATTTAAGTATATTGTGTAAATATTTCATATGATCCCCTTTCTCATTATTACTATCGTTTAATGATTTGATAATACTTACTTCTTTAAGAGCAATATTCTTAGCTACTGACGATAACGGAATATTCTGAATTAAATATTCTAAATCTGTTGGATCTTCTACCAAGACTAGTTTACATTCTTCATGTAAAGCAGTGCTACGTACTACTAGCAAATCAGGATCATCAGGATTAATTGACAATCCTTTTTCGCAGCATTCTAATGTTTCCTGATATTTCTCCAGCTGATTTAGAGCTTTAGCTTTATTAAGGTATGAGAATGTATGATGAGGGTCTAATGCTAGAGCCTTATCAAAATATTCAATTGATTGTTGGTGCTTTTCTAATTTACTAAGAGTATAGGCATAGTAGGCTAAAGTGTCCACCTTACATATAATATCAGTAGTGTTAGTATCTATTACAAATACTTTATCAAAATATTCCAATGTTTCTTGGTATCTTCCTAGTTTGCATAACATTTTGCCTATATTGTTGAATAATCTAGATTTATTATAGTTATTACTAGTTAGATTAATTAATTGTTCAAAACAATTAACAGCTTCTTCCGTTTTATCTAACTTGTCATATGCCTCTCCCAACTCATGTAGAACAGTTAGATTATTAGGATCTAATTCTAATATTCTTTCATAACACTTTATCTGTTCTGGATAATCTTGCAGAATTTCATTAATATCAACTTTGATGAAATATGCATTTTTGTTATCTGAAAGATCTACTATTTTATAGTATGATTTCAATAATTTATAATTATTATCTCTCAGAAAATAATGTAATCTACCAGCTATCTTGTCATAGCACTCGTTTGCTGTTTTGAGATTTCCAAGTTTAGAACAAGCCATAGCTTTAACAAAGTAATTAATTCCTGCAGGATGCAGGAATTTTGCTAGCTCTATATTAAGATTCTTGATCACCTTCTCGTATTCTAAATTGGCACCTTCTTTCATACCTAAAGAATCTAAAGTAATACCACGTTGCAAGGCAATAGTTTCTCTATTTACTATACCATATTGGTCATCACGCTTTAATTCTATTGCTTGACCATAACACTCTGCAGCTTCTTCCAACCTACCTAATTCAAATAAAATATCACCTTTAAAACTAAACATTGAATCATCACTGTTATCTAATACCGCTATTTCATCACAGCATTTCAGAGCCTCTTGATATTTTTCTAAGCAAGAATATAATCTTGCTTGTACCTTCAAATTAAATATAGATCTTTCTAACTTCAACAATTCACTATTATATCCTAGTGCTTTCTCATACTCTTTTAACCAAACTTTTCGGGGAATAACATACGTCAAAGCTTTATACCTATATATGTTATCAAGGCTTAGTAATAATATTTTTTCAAAACATTTAAGTGTTTCGTTAGGTTTATTAATACCATCGAGGTATTTTGCTTTAAAATACCATGCTTCTGCATTACTAGGATCAAGTTGGGTAGCCTCGTTGAAATGGCTAAGTGCTTCCTGTGCATCAGTTTGTATTCGAGATTTTCCTAATTCCAACCACTGCTTGCTAGTAGTAAAGGTGCTAGGGTCAACTGAATTACTAGTAGTAGCTGCACTTGAAGCTTTATTTGATGATTTGATACATTCAATAAGATAAGATAATTTTTCAATTGTACTCTTACTACAAAATTCTCTACTAACATTTTTCTCGTATGAATTATATTTATAACCTAGAGTTCTCTCAGCTATATGATAACTTATACTAGTAGCATATGTTTCAAAATTAGCGAAAACTTCGTTAAAAATAGGAATAATCGTATCATAACAAGTATTAGAGTGTTGGTAAAATAGTGTAATTAATTGTTCAACTAACTTTCTTAATTTGTTTGATTCTTCGATATTATCCAGCTTTGGTTCTACAATTTCCTCAGCTCTTCCATAAAACATACCATCTTTCAATATTATTTCTGTTATTCTCACCCTCCGTTCAGGGGTGATATAGATATCTGTTCTATTCTCTTCAGTGATCCGAACATTTTTAACTTTAGCTAACACAGAGGGTACTATATTTATTTTAGGAGAAAAATCTTCTGGGGTTCCTTCCACCAATAATATTGAATTATTATTGCAATAATAATTCAATTCAATTTGTTCTGCCTCGGCAATACTATAAGATGTTAAGAATTTTTCTGTTGATACAAACAGTGATAAGTACTTTGCCATTTCACACTTAAATAGTACAAAAGAAAATCCTTGGGGGATTTCACTAACTTCTTTGATAGATTCATTTGCTTGTTTACGAATTTTTTCTAAAGCTAGTTTTTTCTCATCCTGAAGAAGTACCACTAGCTCAGATTCAATAGTCTCAAATCTTCTTTCAAGATTATTGATTTTAAGAAGGTCTGTACACCTTTTTACAGGATATCTGATACGATCAATTAAACAATTACTGATATTTACTGCATAATCAATGTTGTAAGCCATATCCTCATTGAAACTGATTGCAGATTTGGCAGATATTTTTCCAAGTTCCCTGAAAAGCCTTAAACATTTAATTATTAAAATCTTTAAATTCTCTGGATCATCCACTATATATTCTAAATCTTTTACTTCACAGAAAAAGGTATCTACTAGTGTTCCATACCCATTTTCATATCCTTGCTTTTGTATGGCTGAAATCGTTACCATTTTCTCTGGTATAATTCCTAAATGTTGTGATAAAGGTTTTTCTATAGAATCTTGGTAAAGGGTAATTTTGAAAGATGCTAATACTCCAATCTGTTTTTCGTATTTGTTCTTTTGAGTTTTTTGTCCTTTCTTCTCAGAATTATCAAACAAAACTACGTAACCTTCTTGTCTTTTTAAAATACTTGCATATTCTATCAGCTGATTTTGAATTTCTTCGCCTATATAAATATTATTGTGGCTAACAGTACTGTGTATCAATGGAATAACGTGTGCCAGCTCTGAATATTCGAATAAAATTAGTGGAAATATTTGATTTGACAGTAACTTTTTCTGAAATATAGAATCTTGCTTTGTAACAATTAATTTAGTTTTCTTCATTTTTACTCACTATTTCTTATAGTTACCTGAAACATATTTGCATTTTTTGTGGTGTTTTTATGATAACATAAATATCTTATATCACTAGTTTATATTACCTTACTTTTTTTCTAAAGTAACTAAAACTAAAGGTAATATTTGTTTATTTATACAATAAAGTATAAAAATATTCATCTTTTTTAAACAATATGTAATATTGTAACAATATCACAGTTTCAATATAGCATGAAAGTTCTACAGCAACTTGAGAAAACAAAAAATAGGGATGTAACTTAAATATAACAGAATACTTATTATTTTAAGAAGTATGTAATAAACTATTGTAGTATTTTAATTTCTGGTTTAATATACTTTATAAATAAAATATATTGAAGTAGGTAGTTATATGGAAGATTCTAATACTCTAGAATATGATTGGGAAGCAAAATATACAAATTGTCATTATACCGATAGGTTACTCAATAAATTATCCGAACTGAACCAGCAAGTAACGCAACCAGTAGATATTTATGAGATTAGAAAAGGTATATATTACGCTAAAAAATATCATGGCAGCCAAATGCGACAATCCGGTGATCCCTATTATTCTCATCCAATAGAAGTAGCATACATGGTTGCCGAATACACAGCATTAGAAATGCAAAAATATTTCAGAACTGACATGATTATTACCAGTTTACTACACGATACTATTGAAGATACAACTCTTACTGAAGACATGATTGGCAGGGTTTTTGGCAAGCAAATTGCTAGCCAAGTGGTAGATTTGACTAGGGTTAAATCTTATGGGAAGATTAGTGCAGCAGAGACATTGAGTATATTACATTCTCAAAATAAAAAAGATATTCTAATAATAAAACTATTTGATCGACTTCATAATATGCAGACTATTGGAGCTAAATCTCCTGAAAAAATTCAAAAGATAAGAAAAGAAACTTTACTATCTTTTTTTCTTTTCTCACAGTATCTGGAAACACCCAAATTAGAAAGAGCATTACATGAAACATGTATATCTAATAAATTTATCAAGCACAAACTTACTAAGTTCTCTCAACTTCCTTTTATTCCTTTATCTAATTTTTCAAAGTGATTTAATCCCCATTTATATGCAACACAAATGGGAATTAAAATAACAAATAATCCGTAAGTACCAAAGGAATCTATTAAATAAACAAGCCCGAAGGAAACAATAACATACATAACAGCACGTGATAATGCATATGAAAAACTAGTATAAGTAAAACGTTTTAAAACGGGAAAATGCTTAATAAAAATTGGTATAGCTGGTGTTTGTTTAGGACCCAAACAAACACAAAGTATTTGAATTAAAAATAAGTGAAAAGGGGTAGTTATGTTTGATAAACAAAATGGTAAGCATAAGGCTATAATAACAAATAACATGAATATTTTATTTAGAATTTTTAAAGGATATATTTTATAACTTAAATACATTAACATGAAAGAGCCAAATAAATGAATTATTGATAGAGTAAAGTTATGAACAACAATTTGTGCAGTGTTATAATGAAAGATATCTTTAAGAATATTAGTGCAGTAAATATATACAAAATAGAAAATTACTGGCCAAGTACATTGTATTGAAAAATATGCTAAAGATGTTTTCCAGGGTACTTTTTCTTTCCAAATGATATGTTCTTCTAAAGATTTTATATCCTCATTTGCTTCATTAAAAGTATCTTTAACTCTACGTTTTGCATCAGCAAATTCTGCTGTCTCACGTAGTGTAGTTCTAGCAATAGAACCAATAAAAGCAACTACCATACCAAATAAAAAAGCATAACGCCAATTAATACCAAATGACATAGTAAGTGCTGCAATTCCTAAAGAGCACACTCCACCTAAATTAAAAAATACGTTAATTAAAGC
Source organism: Rickettsia sp. (assembly GCA_023269695.1). GTDB lineage: Bacteria > Pseudomonadota > Alphaproteobacteria > Rickettsiales > Rickettsiaceae > Tisiphia. The sequence goes on along the minus strand of JAHFPS010000042.1, from coordinate 4,493 downwards.
AACAACTGGATATCGTAAAGGTGGTTTCGTCATCTCAGTGAGATATAACTCAGCTCCAGATTCTTCTGCTAAAGATGATATACCTTGAAGAATACGACACATTGTAATTAATATAGTAGCAGCGAATCCTATCTCAGCGTAAGTTGGCAGAATAGCCATCACAAAACAAGAAATAGCCATCATAAAAGTTGTAATAACTACAGTTGCTTTTCGTCCGATATTATCGCCAATCCAACCAAAAATTAATGCTCCAACAGGTCGAAAGACAAATGTAGAACAAAAGGCAGTAGCTGTAAGAACAGAAGCAGTACGTGGATCAGTTTGTGGGAAAAATAGCTCATTAAGAAGTACTGCCATATGAACATACAGCATCAGGTCAAAATTTTCTAAAAAGGTACCTATAGAAAGTAACCCAATAGCAGATTTTTGTTCTCTAGTTAAACTAGTTTGGATAATTCTGGTATTTTCTTGAACAGCTTCACTCATAATTGACTCAATGTTGTTGTTGACTTCAGATAGTTCATATTTCCCCTGTAATTACTTTTATTAGACATAATTTTTTTAATACACTTAGTATATAATATTTTATGGTTGCACTAAGTGATATAAAAAAATAATTATAAATTTAAGTTGAAGTAACAAATTTTTAGTTGTAACAATATCACAGTTTCAATATAGCATGAAAGTTCTACAGCAACTTGAGAAAACAAAAAATAGGGATGTAACTTAAATATAACAGAATACTTATTATTTTAAGAAGTATGTAATAAACTATTGTAGTATTTTAATTTCTGGTTTAATATACTTTATAAATAAAATATATTGAAGTAGGTAGTTATATGGAAGATTCTAATACTCTAGAATATGATTGGGAAGCAAAATATACAAATTGTCATTATACCGATAGGTTACTCAATAAATTATCCGAACTGAACCAGCAAGTAACGCAACCAGTAGATATTTATGAGATTAGAAAAGGTATATATTACGCTAAAAAATATCATGGCAGCCAAATGCGACAATCCGGTGATCCCTATTATTCTCATCCAATAGAAGTAGCATACATGGTTGCCGAATACACAGCATTAGAAATGCAAAAATATTTCAGAACTGACATGATTATTACCAGTTTACTACACGATACTATTGAAGATACAACTCTTACTGAAGACATGATTGGCAGGGTTTTTGGCAAGCAAATTGCTAGCCAAGTGGTAGATTTGACTAGGGTTAAATCTTATGGGAAGATTAGTGCAGCAGAGACATTGAGTATATTACATTCTCAAAATAAAAAAGATATTCTAATAATAAAACTATTTGATCGACTTCATAATATGCAGACTATTGGAGCTAAATCTCCTGAAAAAATTCAAAAGATAAGAAAAGAAACTTTACTATCTTTTTTTCTTTTCTCACAGTATCTGGAAACACCCAAATTAGAAAGAGCATTACATGAAACATGTATATCTAATAAATTTATCAAGCACAAACTTACTAAGTTCTCTCAACTTCCTTTTATTCCTTTATCTAATTTTTCAAAATGATTTAATCCCCATTTATATCCAACACAAGTGGGAATTAAAATAAAAAACAATCCGTAACTACCAAAGGACTCTATTAAATAAACAAGCCCAAAGGAAACAATAACATACATAACAGCACGTGATAGTGCAAATGAAAAACTACTATAAGTAAAACGTTTTAAAACAGGAAAATGCTTAATAAAAATAGGTGTACCTGGTGTTTGTTTAGGACCGAAACAAATACAAAGTATTTGAATTAGAAATAAGTGAAAAACAGTAGTTACGTTTGATAAAAAAAGCGGTAAACATAAGGCTATGATAATAAATAACATGAATATTTTATTTAGAATTTTTAAAGGATATATTTTATAACTTAAATACACTAACATGAGAGAGCCAAATAAATGAACTATTGATATACTAAAGTTATGCACAATAATTTGTGTGCTGGTATAATGAAATAAATTTTTAAGAATATTAGTGCAGTAAATATATACAAAATAGAAAATTACCGGCCAACTACATTGTATTGAAAAATATGCTAAAGATGTTTTCCATGGTACTTGTTCTTTCCAAATGATATGTTCTTCTAAAGGTTTTATATCCTCATTTGCTTCATTAAAAGTATTTTTAACTCTACGTTTTGCATCAGCAAATTCTGGGGTCTCACGTAGTGTAGTTCTAGCAATAGAACCAATAAAAGCAACTACCATACCAAATAAAAAAGCATAACGCCAATTAATACCATATGACATAATGAATGATGCAATTCCTAAAGAACATACTATACCTATAATAGAAAATACATTAATTAAAGCAACAACTGGATATCGTAAGGGTGGTTTCGTCATCTCAGTGAGATACAACTCGGCTCCAGTTGCTTCTGCTAAAGATGATATACCTTGAAGAATACGACATATTGTAATTAATATAGTAGCAGTGAATCCTATCTCAGCATAAGTTGGTAGAATAGCCATCATAAAACAAGAAATAGCCATCATAAAAGTTGTAATAATGACAGTTGTCTTTCGTCCAATATTATCGCCAATCCAACCAAAAATTAATGCTCCAATAGGTCGGAAAACAAAGGTAGAACAAAAGGCAGTAGCTGTAAGAATAGAGGCAGTACGCGGATCAGTTTGTGGGAAAAATAGCTCATTAAGAAGTACAGCCATATGCACATATAGCATCAGATCAAAATACTCAAGGAATGTTCCTATTGAGAGTAACCCGATAGCAGATTTTTGTTCTCTAGTTAAACTAGTCTGGATAATTCTGGTATTTTCTTGAACAGTTTCACTCATAATTGACTCAAATAATTGTTTCTTTCGGGTAACTAGCCGCATCTTTGTAGGCAATAGGATAACCCCCAAGCTCTTTTGCCAATTTGTCAAAATAAAACAGTCCGTAGGCAAAACCAATAATTGTCGGAACCATAATAATCCATAATCCCCAATGACCAAAATGGTCAATAAGATAGACAAAACCAAAAGAGGTAACGACGTACATCAAAGCTCGAGATACAGCAAATGTAATGCTAGCACAGGTAAAACGTTTAAAGACCGGAAAGCTTTTATAAAAAATAGAACCAGCAGGAGCTAAACATTCATATAATAAAACCATAACGAATTGCATCAAAAATAACTGATAAGGAGAACTAACATTATTTAATAAATACGGACAAAATATGATAAAAACAGAACATATGAACAGAATAATTTTTACCGTTAATAATGGATATATTTTTAAACTTAAATAACATAATGCTAATACAGTTAACACTTCCACTAGACAAAAAATAAAATTATGTTGAATAACCTCAGCCATTGTATAACCAAAGTTAGTTTTTAAAATATTACCACAATGTACATAAATAAAATAAAAACATACTGGTCCAGCACATTGTAATAAGAAGAAAGCTATTATTGTTTTTTTATTAACTTTTTCTTGCCACGCGGGATGGTCTTTTAATCCAGCTGTAGCGGTATTAGTTTTTTCAAAAACTTTTTTGATTCGACGTTTGGCATCAGCAAATTCTGGTGTTTCCCGCAGGGTTGTTCTAGCAACAGAATCAACTAATGCTACTGCCGCACCAAGCCAAAATGCCAAACGCCAGTTAAAACCATGCGAAGTGACAAGTGATGCAACCCCTAAAGCTCCTAATTTTCCTAAGGAGCCACAAACTGACATTAATCCAACACTTGCATACTGAACTGGCGGTTTAATCGTTTCTGTTAAATAAAGCTCTGCCCCTGTTATTTCTCCCATAGAAGATACACCTTGCACAGCCCGGCAGATGGTCACTATCCAAGTAGCGGTAACCCCTATCTGAGCATAAGTAGGCAGATTAGCCATCACAAGACATGATGCTGCCATTATAAAAGTTGTGATGATCACCGTAAATTTACGTCCCATATTATCACCCAACCAACCAAATATTACTGCCCCAATAGGTCGAAAAACAAAGGTAGCACAAAAAGCAAATGCCATCATTAAAGAGGCTGTGTGCGGATCAGTCGGTTCAAAAAATAACTCATTAAGCAGCCCTGCCATATGGACATATAGCATCAAGTCAAAATATTCTAGGAATGTACCAGTTGACAGTAAGCCAATAGATTCTTTTTGTTCTTTTGTAAGACTAGTCTGCTGATTAGGGATAATCCTGGTATTTTCTTGAACAGTTTCACTCATAATTGACTCAATGTTGTTGGTTTTGGATAGTTCATATTTCTCCAGTGATTATTTTTATTAGACATAATTTTCTATATTTTGTGTTAATACACTTAGTATATAATATTTTATGGTTGCACTAAGTGATATAAAAAAAATAATTATAGATTTAAGTTAATTATGTCATATATGGACGAGTGAATTTGTCAATAAAGAAAATAAAAAATAGAGCCACAAAGGAAGCGGTCATATATTCGGCATCGAGTGCCATAATGGTTTCTGCATTCTTCTAAATATCCT
>JAHFPS010000001.1 GCA_023269695.1 Rickettsia sp. | reverse complement strand
TGCAGAAACCATTATGGCACTCGATGCCGAATATATGACCGCTTCCTTTGTGGCTCTATTTTTTATTTTCTTTATTGACAAATTCACTCGTCCATATATGACATCTTACAATTGCTTCGTCGCTAATAGACGTATGGGAATTTGGCGTAATGCTAATCAGGATTAGCTATATAATACAAAAACAAATATGAGTACAATCAACAAAGTAAATCATTTAGCTATCATCATGGATGGCAATGCTCGATGGGCTTTAGAAAAAGGCTTACCAAAATCTGAGGGACATAGAGTAGGTGCTGATAGAGTAAAAAAATTATTACCAGATTTTATAGAACTTAATATACCTTATATTACACTTTATACTTTCTCATCAGAGAATTGGTATAGATCAAAGACTGAGGTCACATTTTTACTAAAATTACTACGTTATTACCTAAAAAATGAGACTGCATCACTACACAAGAATGGAGTTAAAATAAAAATTATCGGTAGATTGGAACCATTAGATACTATGTTACAGAAACAAATTCATGATGCTGTAGAATTAACAAAACATAATAATAAAATAACTCTTTGTATTGCTTTTAGCTACGGTGGACGGGCGGAGATTGTTGATGCATGTCAGAAAATCATCAATTCTGGTAAAACAAGAATTAGCGAACACGAATTTGCTAATTATCTGTACGATCCAGAAATGCCAGATGTAGATTTGTTAATTCGTACTGGGGAGACATATAGGATTAGTAATTTCTTACTATGGCAAGCTGCATATGCCGAACTATATTTTTCACCTAAATACTGGCCTGATTTTGACAAACAAGACCTATTAGAAGCGTTAAATGATTATTCAAAAAGGAATAGGACTTTTGGTGGTAGGTAAAAAAAAGCCTAATATGATAGTTAGAATATTATCAGCCCTAGTAATAGGTCCGGTATTTATTATAGCGATAATGTTTATTAAGTCGTTATTTTATTTACTGATGTTATTAATTGCCGTAAGTATGTTATATGAATGGTACCAAATGACCAAATCATCCTTTTTTTATGGATTGCTTGGCTTTATTATTATTCCCACTCCTATTATATCTTTAGTAATAATTGCTATTGAGGATAAAAATCGATGGCTATTACTACTCTATTTTACTATAATATGGTCAGTTGATATATTTGCTATGATTGGCGGGAAAAATATAGGTGGGGCTAAACTTGCTCCTAAGATTAGTCCTAACAAAACCTGGAGTGGATTAATCACAGGAATATTAGCTAGCGGGGTTGCGGCATTTTTATTAAGTTTGATACCAGCTTACTATTTGTTAAACAAACGGCACTTAATTATAGCAGCTTTTTGTTTAGCACTAATAGCACAAATGAGCGATTTATTTATTTCATATTTCAAACGCAAATTTGCTATAAAAGATAGTGGCACTATAATACCAGGTCATGGTGGCGTTTTAGACCGATTCGACAGCATAATTCTCACCGCCCCAATATTATTTTTTATTATTAAAATATTATGAGTTATCAATATTTTGTTGATGTAGTTAAAAGATCCAAAATTATAATATTTAATATATTGCTTTCTTTATTGTTAGCTTATTTTATTTTTCATTCTATTTATGGTAATAGGGGAATTATTGCTTATTTTACATTAAATCAACGACTGGAAAAAGCTTACAGTGAACTAGAAACCTTAAGGGCAGAACGTGTTGAACTTGAACATAAAGTAAAACTACTTAGACCAGAATCTCTAGATAAAGATATGCTTGACCAAGAAGCAAGAAGAGTTTTAGGAGTAGCTTCTCCAACAGAACAGGTTTTTACCATAAAATAGGTTCAGTGAACAATTCTCTTTAATGGGTGATTTCGTCGTTGTTTCCGTCCTCGAATCCTCACGTACATTTAGTACGCTGCGGTTCTGCGGGCGAAAACGCCTATAAATCTCCACATTAAAGAGAATTGTTCACTGAACCTAGTACGGTAACCAATATTATAAAAATCTATTCTTTACCAACAAAAAATTAGGAGGTTATTATTAGTATTATAGTTTTTCACAATGATCTTCCAGAAGATTTTAATATTGCTGGAGACCTAGCAATCGATACAGAGACGATGGGATTAAAAGTACATAGGGATAGGTTATGCCTTTTGCAAATGAGCAATGGTGATGGTGATGCTTACTTAGTAAACTTTATTGACAAAGATTACGCAGCACCTAATTTAAAAAAATTATTAGTTGATAAAAATCGATGCAAAATATTTCACTATGCTCGATTTGATTTAGCAGCAATAAAGAAATATCTTGCCATTGATTTAGAGAATATCTTCTGTACCAAAATATCTTCTAAATTGGTTAGAACCTATACTGATTCCCACGGTTTAAAAGATTTATGCCGCGAACTACTTTCAGTGCAAATTTCTAAACAACAACAATCTTCCTATTGGGGAAGAAATGAGCTAACAGAGGAACAAAAAGAATATGCTGCCAAAGATGTCCTTTATTTACATCAACTTCGTGCTATCTTACAAGATAGATTACTGGTCGAAAATAGGTTAGACCTTGCCGAACAAATTTTTAAATTCTTACCTATTAGAGCTAATTTGGATCTGATAGGCTGGAACGATATCGATATTTTTATGCACTAATCTCTATGAACAAAATGTAAGTTACTAATTATGAGCGAAGAATTGCTACAACGAAATTTAATAAAAAATCCTCAAAAAATAGGAACTTGGAATTTTTATAATATTGGCTCAACACATATTAGTGATTTAAAAAAAGCTGATATAATAAGAAGTATAGATTATGGAAGTGTTGAACGTAAGAAAGTTGATGCAATTATCGTAAAACAGAAGGAAGTTATAGCAATAATTGAATATAAACATCCAAAGCAATTCAATACAGTTGATAAAAAAAATCAGGCTATTGTACAAGAGATTGAGGTCGCAAAAAAGTTAAAAACTAAACTAATAATTGCCACTGATACCCAAGAGACAGTTTGGATTAATGTTGCAACTGGAAATAGTATTGAAGATGCTGATGGTAATGTTTTTAAATATAACTTTAATTCAATGGATGAAAATTTACAGAAAATTATTACCGAAATAATACAATCGATTAACGAGAAAAACGATAAGATTTTACCTAAAAAACTAGTTAATCCAACAGACCTTTCCAAACAAATCTGGCAAGATATTTGGAGCGTAAGCGGTGCAACTCCTGAGAATTGCTTATATAGTTTTGTTGAGTTGTTTATATTCAAATATTTGAGCGATTTGAATATATTAACTGGTACCTATTCGTTTGATAAATTAATAGATATGTACAAATACGATGAATATAACGATATATTACAACATTATGCAAACATAATAAGACCCAAAATAAAAGAGTTGTTTCCAGAAAATCCATTAGACAAAACAACGATTATAAATGGCACTATATTTGTCAGTAAGGATCAAAAAGCCCTTACTGGATACGGAACTGTCTTTAAAAAAGTTTTAGAAAAGTTTAGAGACTATGGTAAACTTGAACATATTGATCATGATTTCAAAAGTAAACTATTTGAAAGCTTTTTAAAGGAAAGTATAAGTAAAAAGAACTGGGGGCAGTTTTTTACACCGATTAAAGTGGTGCGTGCAGTAAATGAAATGGCAGAAGGCACGTTAAAAGAAGGCATGACAATTTGTGACCCTGCTTGTGGTGTTGGAAAATTTCCTTTGGAGTTTATCAAAGATAAACTTGATAAATTATTCATCATTGAAAATGGTAAAATAAAACAAAAGGTGAAGATAGTTGGATTTGATAAAGGTTTTGATAAGGATGAGCAAAAAACAATTATCTTAGCAAAAGCAAATATGCTAATTTATTTTTGTGAACTTATAAAGGATAATGTGGGACTTACAAAAGAATTTGCTAATATATTCAATGAAAGTTTCGTTTTAAAGACAAATTCAATATTAGGCACATTATCAGAAAATGTTGAAAACCAGTATGATTTAATTCTGACAAATCCACCTTATGTTAGTAGTGGAAGTAGTAATTTAAAAGAAGAAATTGCCAAAACAAATCTAAAGAACTATTACAAAATCAACGCAATGGGTGTTGAAGGTTTGTTTATGGAATGGATTATAAAAGCTTTAAAACCAGCTGGCAAGGCTTTTATAATAGTACCTGACGGAATATTTAGTAGGCAAAATGATAAAAACTTAAGACAATATATTCTAGATAGTTGCTATATTGAGGCAATAATTTCATTGCCTATTAAAACATTTTTTACAACTACTAAAAAAACGTACATTTTAGCACTAACAAAAAAGAATGACCCTTCTGAAGTACAAACTGCTCCCGTTTTTACTTATCTAGTAAGTGAGATTGGAGAGAGTAGAGATATTTATAGATTTGATATTGAGCAAGATGATCTTAAAGAGGCGGTCAATTTATACAATGCTTTTAAAGGAAGTAAAAAATCTTTTGCTAAGATCAATCATGATAAGAGATGCAAAATACAGGAGATTGCATGGTTTAAAAATAACTTAAGGGACTGGAATACTGATAGTAATTGGAGTGAAGATGAAAGGATAGAACTTGGAGCAATAGACAAATTAGATTTTATCTCTCTTACAGAGTTCAGTTCCATACTTGATGACACATCTCAATCTTTAAAGAATGCCTCTATGGAAATAAAGGATGAATTTCATACAAAAATTTCCAATCTTCTTTATAAGGAAGTCTTAATAGATAATATTTTTGATATAAAAAAGGGACTAGCGAAATATACAAATATTTTTATTAAAGATCATAAAGGGGTTCACCCTCTATATTCATCACAAACCATTCACCAAGGTATTATTGGTTACATTGATAGTTATGACTATGATTGTAAATGCTTGACATGGACAACAGATGGAATTTATGCTGGGACAGTGTTTATACGTAATGGTAAATTTTCCATGACAACACATTGTGGAGCATTAATAACCAAAATATCAGATATTTCTTTAGAGTATGTCTATTTCTATTTGACCGAAAAACTAAAAAATTATGCAAAAGGCAATCAAAATAAAAGAGTTACCGTTGAAATTATCAAAAATGTTAAAATCAAAATCCCAATTACTGCAACAGGAGAATTTGATCTACAAAAACAACAAGAAATAGCAGAAAAATATCGTAAAATTGAAAAGATAAAGAAGAATGTCAAAATAGAACTAGAAAAAATTGAAAATATCAAAATTGATATTGGGTTATAGTAATCTAAAAAAAATAATATGTTAACTATCAGTGAGTTTTTTTTCTTACCAATTAAATCACGTATTAACGCTAGTGATAATATAATTGATGGACTCAAAAGATTGGGGATAATCAATTTAAGAGATTTGCTATTTTATCGCCCTACTTCTTATCAAGTTAAAACAACTTCGCCCAATTTATCTTTACTGAAAAATGGTCAGTTAATTCAAGCTGAAGTAACAATTGAAGAGGTTCTTGTTCCTAAAAGCAAAAAGCAACCTTTAAAAATCTTAGGTTCTAATGAAACGGGTTCTATTCTGCTAGTATTTTTTAATAGACCACCTTATTTTTTGCTAAATAAATTTACGATAGGCAGTAAGCATATAGTTGAAGGCAAGGTGCAAGTATACTCTAGCTTAGCTCAAATATCCCACCCAATATTTATTTTTGACAAAAAACTTACCAACCCTATAGAATCAATTTATCCTTTGACTTATGGAATAATTAATAAGCAACTTTATTCCTATATAATAAAGGCTCTTGATTTGCTTGAAAAAGAGTGTGACAGCATTCCTGAGAATTTTCAGGAAATAAAGGACTATACTAAATCATTATTAAAAGATTTAAAAACCATGCATTTATATCAGGCAACAACTGATAAATTAGAAGAATTACAGACTCAAGCCTTAAGGCGATTAGCAGAAAAAGAGCTGTTTGCTAACCAGCTCTCATTACAACAACTCCGCCAGCAAACAAAATTAAAACAAGGTAATTCATTTACTAAATCCGATCAGCTACAGCAATCAATACTTAAGATATTAGGATTTGAACTGACACACGACCAAAAGAAAGTAATTGAAGAAATTGAAAAGGATCAATTATCCCCTACAGAAATGATGCGTTTATTGCAAGGCGATGTGGGGTCTGGCAAAACCCTGGTAGCTTTATTAACAATAGTCAATGTAGTGTACTCAAATGATCCTACGAATTGGAACGTAAAACAAGGGGTGAGCGAGCGGAGCGTACATGAAGTACGTGAGCACGCGAATGCCCCGAAGTTTTGCGGAGCCAATTCGCAGGATCATTTGAGTATATACCATAAATTTCAAGCTGCACTAATGGTTCCTACTGATTTATTAGCAAACCAACATTACCAATTCTTCATTAAAGCCTTAAGTGAAAGCGAAATAAAGATTGGTTTACTTACTGGAAAAATATCTAGCAAAGAACGCAATAAGCTGTTATCAGAGCTAGAAAATGGAGATATTGATATATTAATTGGCACTCATGCCTTATTTCAAGAAAAAGTAAATTTTAAAAATTTAGGTTATATCGTCATTGATGAGCAACATAAATTTGGTGTACAACAAAGGTTAGATTTAATTAACAAAGCCTCGCATCCGGATGTTTTGGTGATGACAGCCACCCCTATTCCTAGAAGCCTTACTTTGACCATGTTTGGAGATATGGATATTTCTAAATTAACCAGTAAACCCAAAAATCGACTACCAATTATTACGAGCATCTTACCAAAGACAAAACTAAATAATGTAATCTCAGTTTTGGATAAAAAGATAAGAGCTGGGGAGAAAATTTACTGGATATGTCCTCTTATCGATCAAAATGATCAAGAGTTAACAACGCAGGCAAAAAATACTGGAATGACTGACGTTAATAGCAGATTCATTACCATTGAAACCGCCTACCCTAACATTACAGCTATCATCCACGGCAAAATGAAAAATGAACCAAAAGATATGATTATGCAACAATTTAAGAATGGCAATATTAAAATCCTGGTTGCTACAACTGTAATTGAAGTGGGTATCGATGTGCCAGATGCAACCTTAATAGTCATAGAAAATGCCGAACAGTTTGGTTTAGCTCAGTTACATCAGATAAGAGGTAGAGTTGGACGTGGAATGTTACAATCTCATTGTATTCTTCTATATGATCCTAAAAAATTAAGTATATTTGCAAAATCTAGACTTGAAGTAATGAGAAACAGTAATGATGGATTTTATATAGCTGATCAGGATTTACTTTTAAGAGGTAGCGGAGAAATATTAGGAACCAAGCAAAGTGGTGAAATAAGATTCTTTTTTGCCGATCTAGCTAGAGACCTAGACCTTTTAACTAAAGCTAATAAATTAGCAGAAGAAAGTTCAAACAATCATTCAGAATTTTCTCTATTTCAAACAAAATTATTTGCTAAAGTAGAATTTAATGAATTAAACTAAAGAATCAAACAGTACATATAAAAACTTTATAACCTAGTTTTAAGTGAGATATAGCTAGCTGTTTAGTCCCAGAGTGTTACTACCTTAATTCTTACTTTAATTTTATTCTACTCCATCTTCTTACTTTTTCAACAGTCCGTCTCTACTTTTACAGCTTAAGCAAGGAGTATATATGTTTGTTGCTTATCACAATAAGTAAAAATTTGTCCTGTTTTTATATCAAAAAACCATAAATGAATAATCAGTTCTTTTCTGCTCACTTGTTCATTTATCCATGGAAACATCATACAATTTTGATATGATTGTTTAAGTGCTAATTTTGTATAATCGTCAGCATTATGTTGTTTAAAATTAGGTGTTTTTATTAGAGAAACCCAGTTGGTTATAAAATCATTTTGCTTTGCATTATCACTATTTAATAATTTCTGAATTCCTCCACATTGGCTATGCCCTAATATAATTAAGTGTTCAACTCTCAAAAAGCATACTCCAAATTCTAAGGCAGCACTTGTGCCATGATGACATGTATCTTTTTCGTAAGGGGGGATAATATTTGCTAAATTACGGACAACAAATAAATCTCCTGGGTCACATTGTAATATTAACGCTGGATCTACTCGAGAATCACAACAAGCAACTACCATAATCTTTGGTTGTTGACCATCACGGGATAAACTCTGCATGATAGATTTATTACCATCTGCATATTTTTTTCTAAATACTTGATAGCCTTTTAGTATTTTGTCAAAACTTTGCTGCATATGTTATTCCTCAAAACGTCACTGCAATTATAGCATATATTTTTCAAACACTAATAGATTATTTTAGCCCATCCCAACGTTTTATCAAACCAGTATCAATATCAAAAATATCAAGCACTCGAGAAATTGAGTGATTTATTATATCATCCAAGGTTTTTGGTAAATTATAAAAAGCTGGCACTGGAGGAGCAATTATCCCGCCATAACTCGTTACTTTCAACATATTCTCTAAATGTCCTCTATGTAAGGGCGTTTCTCTGATCATTAAGACTAGCTTTCTTTGCTCTTTCAGTATAACACCTGCTGCTCTACTGATTAAATTATTCTCAATGCTGCTAGCAACTGATGCCAGAGTTCTCATGCTACATGGAGCGATGATCATACCAAATGTCCTAAAAGAACCGCAAGCAATCCTACAACCAATATCTGAAAGGTTATAACAATAATCTGCTAAATCTTGTACTTGTTGTATAGAATAATCTGTTTCATGCAGTATAGTCAGATGAGCAGATTTTGAGATAATTAAATGACTTTCAATATTTAACTGCCGCAAAATCTCAAGTAACCTTATACCATATATGGCTCCAGAAGCCCCAGAGATTGCCACAAGCAATTTTTTTTTATTATCACAAGTCATAGCTATATTTTTTCCTTTTAAAGTATATTATATTGTATTAAAATAATGTTTGGTTTTATAAAGTTGATTTTATAGAAATCTTAGTTTTTAACTGATTATGGAGTTTAAAAATGAATATCATTAACCATATACAAAGCTTACAAAAAAAACATGATGATTTACAAAGACTAATAAACAACGCATTTTTACATTTGCAGGATGATACTAAAATCAAACAGTTAAAGAAACAAAAATTAATGTTAAAAGATAAAATTTTGTTGCTATATAAGGACATCACCAACAATTAAATTTATTGATTCTTTTAAAGCAGAAGGCTATAGTTAAGTGCCACGACTGTCGAAAGTTAGAAGGAGAAGCGGTTTAAGGCAGGACAGTTTAAAACTGCTCCCTCTTCTAACTTTCAACAGCTGTGGTCTAGATTCCCGCCTACGCGGGAATGACATAAGAGCCGCGGGAATGCCACCCCTCAACTTAATGTCCCCCCTGCTCAAACTTAATGTCCCCCCTGCTCAAACTTAATGTCACCCCTGCTCAAACTTAATGTCACCCCTGCTCAAACTTAAGTGTCACCCCTGCGTAGGCAGGGGTCTAGATTCCTGCCTACGCAGGAATGACATAAGAGCCGCGGGAATAACAACTTATAATTGCTTCATCGTCGCAAAGCGGCTCCTCGCTAATAGACGAAAGAGCTATCTAGAACCTTAACCGATTAGCTATAATTTATTTATTTTTTTGTTTCAATAAAAAGATCATTTAAGTATATTCAGAGACACTGTTATAAAAAATAATAAATATGGTATTATCTCTGAAAAGTAAAGGATTAACTGTTATTTTATCTTCTCCCTCGGCTGCTGGTAAATCCAGTTTAGTGAGAGCAGCTTTAAAAATAGACAGTAATCTTAGATTGTCTGTCTCTGCAACCACCAGAAGTCCAAGAACAAGTGAGATTGATGGAGTAAATTACTATTTCAAAACCAAAGATGAATTTAATAGATTAATTGAACAAGATGCATTCCTTGAATATGCAAATATTTATAATAATTATTATGGAACGCCTAGAAAAATTGTAGAAGACCTATTAAGTCAAGGACTAGATGTTTTGTTTGATATAGATTGGCAAGGTACAAAATCCATAAAAAAAATCTTATCAAATGTAGTTACAATTTTTGTTTTGCCCCCTACTCCTAGTATTTTGCAACAACGAATTCAAGATAGAGGGCAAGATAGTAAAGAAGCAATAGAGTTGCGTATGAAATTGGCAAACAAAGAAGTACACTATGCCAAACAGTATGATTACGTGGTTATTAATGATGATTTTGACATCACTCTTAAAACGATATATTCGATAATCACCGCTGAGCGTTCAAAAAGAATAAGACTTAACTTAGATAAGTTTTATAGCGATTGGCAACATGCATTATTATAGATTAGGCGAATTCGCAATATAGCTAACCCAACTAGCATTATTCCGTCATTGCGAGGAATTACTTTAGTGGCGACGAAGCAATCCAGAAAAGTGATTATATTTGGATTACTTCGTCGTACTCACACACTTCTCGCTAATAGATGGAAAAGCTATCTAGGAGACTGTCGGAGATGACTAATTAATTATATTTTGAGCCAAAAAGAGCCAAATATAGAATTACTTTAGTCATTTCCGACACTCTCCTAGGAACCTTAACGGATTAGCTATAATAGAAGAAAATTAAAAACATCACAAAAATAATGAAAACAGCTATTAGTGGATCATAAAAATCTGTTATATTATATAGGTAACCCGATTAGCATTACTCTTCGCTAATAGACGGCAGTTTGCTGTGGATAAATGCTAATCGGGTTAGCTATAGATTGATGAATCACACCAATAATTGAATGACAAGTTTAAAGAATATTCTATGAAAATATTAATCCTTGGTACAACAGGAATGCTTGGAAACGCCATGTTTAGGTTCATATCTGAGGATCGTAACCTTAGTGTTTACGGAACAGCTAGGAATGATAGTGCTTGTCGTTATTTTCCTGAGGAGTTATCCAGAAAACTTATTACTCCAGTAAATATAGAAAACCATGATTCTCTTATTAAACTATTTGCAACAATTAAACCTGATATAGTAGTAAACTGTATTGGGCTGATTAAACAACTAGATGATGCAAATAATCCCATGCAAGCACTGTCAATTAATGCTTTGCTTCCTCATAGGCTTAGTGTAATATGTCAAGCAACTGGGACTCGTTTTATCCATATTAGCACTGATTGTGTATTCTCTGGCTCTAAAGGAAACTATATAGAAAGTGATTTTGCAGATGCTAATGATCTCTATGGTCGTTCAAAGTTTCTAGGGGAAGTACATTATCCTAACACTATAACACTTCGCACTTCCATTATCGGGCATGAGTTATCGGGAAGTAAGAGTCTAGTTGGTTGGTTTCTTGGACAACAAACCACAGTCAATGGGTATGTCCGTGCCATCTTCTCTGGAGTTCCAACTGTTGAATTAGCTAGGATAGTTCGCGACATCGTTATACCACGACTTGACATGAATGGACTTTATCATGTAGCAGCAAAACCAATCAATAAATTTGATTTGTTAAAACTTGTGGCAAGTACTTATAACAAAATAATCGAAATAATTCCATCCAATGAACTGGTTATTGATCGTTCACTTAATGCCGAACTCTTCAATAAAGCAACGGGGTATGTCCCGCCTGAATGGTCAGAGTTAATTCAACGTATGTATAAATTTAAATGAAGGTAAGAATGTTTGATGATAAAATTCTAATGATTACTGGAGGTACAGGATCATTTGGTAATGCAGTAATGAAACGATTACTAGAAACTAATATTAAAGAAATTCGTATCTTTAGTCGAGATGAGAAAAAACAAGAAGATATGAGGATTGCTTTTAATAATCCCAAGATTAAATTCTATATTGGAGATGTAAGAAATTATGATAGTATTTACTATGCTATGAAAAATGTTAATTATGTTTTCCATGCTGCAGCTTTGAAGCAAGTACCATCATGTGAATTTTATCCGTTGGAAGCAATACGAACTAATGTATTGGGAGCTGAAAATATGATGAATGCAGCTATTGCTAATGGTGTTCAACGAGTCGTAGTACTTAGTACTGACAAGGCAGTATATCCTATTAACGCCATGGGTTTATCAAAAGCAATGATGGAAAAACTGGTGATAGCTAAAGCTCGAATGAGTTCTAAAGAGGAAACAGTTCTGTGTTGCACTCGTTATGGCAATGTAATGGTTTCCCGCGGTTCAGTAATACCTCTTTTTGTTAATCAAATTAAAGAAGGAAAACCTCTGACTATTACTAACCCCCATATGACCCGTTTTTTAATGTCACTTGAAGATTCTGTAAATTTAGTGTTATATGCTTTTGAACACGGGCAACAGGGTGATATTTTTGTGCAAAAATCTCCGGCTTCAACAATTGAAGTATTAGCTCATGCTCTAAAAGAATTATTTAGTGCTAATAATGAAATTCGTTTGATTGGTATACGTCATGGAGAAAAACTCTATGAATCTTTGGTTGCTTGTGAGGAAATGATTAAAGCTAAAGATTTAGGAAATTATTACAGAATTCCTGCCGATAATCGTGATCTCAATTATTCAAAGTTTTATATAGAAGGAGATTTAAACACTACTTCTCCAAGTGACTATACATCAGCCAATACAGAAAGGTTGAATATAGAACAAGTTAAAAAGCTTTTACTAACACTTGATTTCATTACAGAGCAACTCAATGCTTAAAGTAATGACCATTATTGGTACTCGTCCGGAGCTTATTAAAATGTCTAGGGTAATCTCTGAGTTTGATGAGCATACTAAGCATATTTTGGTTCATACTGGGCAAAATTTTGATTATGAACTGAATCAGATTTTCTTTGATGAGCTTAATATTCGCAGACCAGATTATTTTTTAGAAGCTGCTGTTAGCGGTAATGCAGCACAAACCATTGCACGCATTATTGAGAAAGCTGATGAGGTTTTAGCAAAAGAGCAACCAAATGCATTATTGCTGTATGGCGATACAAATTCTTGCCTTTCGGTTATCGCTGCCAAGAGGCGAAAGATACCAGTTTTTCATATGGAAGCGGGCAATCGTTGTTTTGACCAAAGAGTACCAGAAGAACTAAACCGTAAGGTAGTTGACCACTTAAGTGATATAAACATAGTTTTGACTGAACATGCTAGGCGTTACCTTATTGCCGAGGGGGTACCGATAGAGCGAATTATCAAATCTGGTTCGCATATGCAAGAAGTGTTAAATTATTTTATGCCCAAGATAGAGCGATCAAATATACTGGATCGGCTAGAGCTTCAAGATCACCACTATTTCTTAGTCAGTGTACATCGTCAGGAAAACGTAGATATGTCAAGCAATCTGCAAAACTTACTGAATAGTTTACAGGCACTGGTTAAAGAATATGATATGCCAGTGATTGTATCAACCCACCCTCGTACCCGTCAACTATTGGAAAAACTAGGTATTAAAGGTTTGGATAAACAAATTCGGTTTTTAAAGCCATTTGGTTTTTTAGATTACATCAAACTGCAAATGCAGGCTTTTTGTATTCTGTCTGATAGCGGGACAATTACTGAGGAAGCTTCACTACTCAATTTACCAGCAATTACTATTCGTGATACTCACGAAAGACCAGAAGGTATGGATGAAGGTGTTTTAATAATGAGTGGTCTTAAAGTAGAAAAGATTCTAGATGCTGTACGTATTGTGACCAAACAACATGGTAAATATAGACATTTACAAACTATAGTTTCTGACTATAATGCTGGGTTAGTATCACAAAAAATACTTCGTGTTGTTTTGAGCTACGTGGATTATGTCAATAGAGTTGTGTGGTTTAAATGAGAAAAGAAATTAAATATATTGACTCAAAGTACAAGACGTCATCGCGAGGAGCCGAAGGCAATGAAGTAATCTAATGTGGATTGCCACGACCACTACGTGGTTTCGCAATGACGCCAGGCTGTGTTTTCTGCAAAGATTTTTGTACTGATAAAACAGCTATTTTTAAAAATACTTTTATAACATCTTTTTTATTACTAAGTATATATTATGTTAGGAATCGTTACTCTTATTACTATTTTTTTGGGATATGGCTTTTTCTTCCGAAAATTTTTTAAAATAGAATTTTCTCATGCCATAGTATTTTCCTTCTCCCTTATTTTATCAATATATTTTATTTCAGCTGTGCTGAATATACTAGATGCTTCAATTTATTGCTCATTTTTTGTTGGCATAAGTCTTTTTGTTTATGTAATTTTTAATTTTTTAAATAATAATAAAATAAAAGATATTTACGAGATTTTTACTTATGATGTAATTATATTTGTGGTAGCAATAATTGCTTATTTTATCTCTATTAGAGGTTTATTGAATTATGCTTTTTGGGATGAATATAGCTATTGGGGTATTGTAGTTAAGGAAATGAATGTCTATCATGGATTGAAATTTCCAGATCAATCTGGACAAATTACAACCGCTATATCAGCATCATATGCCCAATTACCTGGTATCTTTCAATATAGTGTAAGTAAGTTAATTGGTTTTAAAGAAGCACACAACGTTTTCGCTAATGGGCTTATTTTTGTTGTTTTTAGCTCAGTTGCTTTGGTGGAAAAAAGACTTTTTTGGAGCATTATCCTTCCGCTAGTCACTGTTTTACCATCTTTATTCTTTACTACAGTTTCTATTAATTCTTTGCACTTAGACGGGTCCGTAGGTGCGGTCTTTGCTGCAACAATAGCAGTCTATATCCAATCAAAAAAATATAATAATTCATTATTAACGTTTATGTTAATAATGCCTATGTTGTTTATTTCGCCAAACATTAAAGAAGCAGGATATTGGCTTGCATATTTAATAATCCTTATTATTACTACTGATAAACTCTTAAGTAAAAACTACCGCCATTTTGCTGTATTATTTATTTTATCGTTATTACCTATATTAGGAAAATTGTTATGGTGTTGGTATCTTAGTAAAATAGGTACAGTAGTTAGATCATTTTCACAATTTCCCGGTTTTTCCATCTTTAAGCTTGCTTCAAAAAAAATAGTAAGTGAAGATCACTCTTGGGTATCAGTATCGGCAGACAGTTTTCCAATGATAAAATTAATGCTATGGAAATTTTCACCTTATTTCTATTCCTCTACAATGCTCTATACTTACGTAATTATTGCAATGGCTGCCTTTTTTATACGAAATTACAATCCTAGTTCTTTAAAAGAATTTTTTCGATTTCTAATTTTTTTATTTGTCGGATTATGCTTATATATTGCTTTTAGATTAGAGTTATATTTAACTACCTTTTTAAAAGTGGAAGCTTCAACCGTAGCTTCTCATGAAAGGTATTTTGGAACTTATACAATTGTTTTTAGTTTTTGTGCTATAAGTTTTATTAAAAATGCTTTCAATGAACTATCGCTAAAGTCAACACAAGAATTAGAGTATAAGAAAAGTTATTATATTTTTTCTCTAGCAGCTTTTTTTATGGCAATTATCTCTTGGAAACAATTACTCTTTAAATTACGCGAGCCTAACCCACACTATTTTCTTGAACGACGAAATTTAATTAACGAGCTGATTAAAAATAGTGTAAATGATAACTTGCAATTCGAAGGACATAATTTAAATATGCTAGATTGTTACATTTATAGATATTTAGAAGCTCCCTATACGGATCCTGAAAACGTAAAAAAATGTTTAAGTGCTATTAATAACCCCTAATTAATGTTAGCTTGTCAGATTATAATGCTGGAATTGTATCACCTAAAATATTGCATATTGTTTTGAGTTATGTTAATAGAATCGTGTAGTTTAAGTAATAAAAGAAATTAATATGCCAAAAGTCAGTATTATCATACCAACATATAATCGTGAACAGTTCATAGGCCAGGCTATTTTAAGTGTTCTAGAACAAAGTTTTACTGATTTCGAAATTATAGTAGTGGATGATGGATCAACAGATAATACAAAAAATGTTATAGAGACATTTGACGACCCTAGGGTACAGTATTATTATCAAGAAAATAAAGGAAGATCTGTAGCAAGGAATTATGCTTTGCTTTTGGCAAAAGGTAAGTATATAACGTTTCTTGATTCTGATGACCTGTATTTATCAAATAAGTTAGAATTGCAAGTTAATTATCTTGATCTGCATTCAGATATTAGCATGATATACACGTCAGCAAATTGTATAGATGAGAATGGAAATTTTTTGCAACATAAATATGAGGCTAGTACTTCTGGTTGGATATACAAGGATATTGCATTTTTTATACCGGTAACTATAACCTTACCTACAGTTATGGTAAGAAGAGAGGTATTTGATTCTGCTGGATATTTTGATGAAAAAATGCATAGGTTTGAAGATACTGATATGTGGCGACGCATTTCAAAATTTTATAGAATAATGGCTATACCAATATATACATGTAACTTAAGAACACATAAAGATAATCATTTAATAAATCAAGACCCAAAAGTTATAGAATCTTCTTTAAGATACTATTCTAAAAAAATTATAAATGAAGATCAGGAATTTGATCTTCATTTACGTAAAAGTGGTATAGCCGGGATGTATAATCATTATGGTTATGCCATGTTAGGTGTTGAGCAATTTCGTGAAACAGGAAACAAAATGATTGCTATTGCTAAGCAATTTCATAATCCCCCCCCACTAATAAGATTTTTTCATAAATCATTTAACTTACTCCGTAGAGTCTATCACCTTATAAAATTAAAAAATATAAAATAATGACTACCTACCCTAAAGTTTCAATCGTTATTCCAGTGTATAATGGTGCTAATTATATGCGTGAAGCAATAGATAGTGCAGTATCTCAGACTTACAAAAATTTAGAAATTATAGTTGTTAATGACGGATCAAACGATAATGGTGAAACAGAACGTATAGCCTTGTCTTATGGTGATAAGATTCGTTATTTTTCTAAGCCAAATGGTGGTGTAGCTACAGCATTAAATTTGGCAATTAGGGAAATGAGAGGAGAATATTTTTCGTGGCTGAGTCATGATGATGTCTATAACCCCGAGAAAATTGAACATCAAATTAATGTACTTAATAGTCTTGCTAATCGTAATACAATTATTTATGGCGGTTATGAGATTATAAACCATAAATCCAAGTCATTGTATTTTGAAAGACCAGATAAAATATTCTCCATTGAGCAGTGTAATACTCCATTATTTCTTCTTATGCGGGGATTTATTCACGGATGTACTCTCTTAATACCCCTGAAATATTTCCATGAAATTGATGTTTTTGATGAAACATTATTAACTACCCAGGATTACGCACTCTGGTTTAAGTTTTTAAGGGTAGCACCTATTCATTTTGATAAGCGTATTCTAATTAAAAGTCGTACTCATCCGGACCAAGGAACGCATAAAATCACTAGTCGTATGGATGAATGTAATGAGTTGTGGTCCGGGTTTCTTAGAAATCTTACTCCGGAAGAAATGACTATAATGGAAGGGTCACCTTATTTATTCTTGCATCGCAGTAGTATTTTTCTTACAAATGGCTCTTATTATCAAGCGTCTAAGCTAGCTGAATCAATGGCTAAGGACCTCTTATCTAATATTAAGATTAGTGTAATTATGCCAATTTATAATAGAGTTAATTTGGCACTTGAGTCTATGAAAACTATCCTTGCCCAAACTCATCAACACTTTGAATTGATTTTAGTGGATGATGGGTCTGAAGATGATGTATCTGCATTGATTGAGGAATGCAATAAAGATAGTAGAATTAAATATATTCGTAAGGAAAATGCAGGACCAGCGGCAGCACGTAATCTAGCTATTAAACATGCATCTGGGAAGTATATAGCATTCATTGATTCTGATGATTTGTTTTATGATAATAAACTTGAAACTCAATTGAAGTTTATGGAGGATAATAGTTTATTATTTTCACATAGTTCTTACCATAGGGTGGATTGGGATGGAAATCTGATTAAATATATTAACTCTGGTACTTTTAGCGGACAGGTGTTTCCTAAAATGATTAATAAATGTCCTATAGCAATCTCTACTGTGATGGGGAAAGCTTCTTTTTTTGTATCAAATAAATTCCCTGAAAATATAAAGATTGGCGAAGATGTATGTTTGTGGATATCTATAGCAAGCAAACATGCTATAGAAGCAATTGACTTAGCTTTATCACGGGTTAGAGTTGATTATGGAACTAGTAACTGTTTCAATAATAAAAAAATGACAATAAGATTGATTAATATTGTCTCATTTGTTATGAATGATCAATATTTAAGTCAATTTGAAACACAAATTAAATCTTTACTATTATCTACAACAAAAATATTTGATCTCCCATTAGGTAAATTAATAAAATTTAATGACACTCCTACTACACCATCTAATAATCGTAAACCTAATGTAATAATACAATTAATTAGATCATTACGTACAGACGGCATTAGGGTGACGTGGAACAAAGTTTATAGGAGAATACGTAGAAGTGTAAGAAGTGGTATAGGCTGAGTATTACACAACAAGCGATGATTGTACTTCAATAAAAATAACAGTTATTCGATACATTATATCATTCAAAAACTCTTATTTATAAAAAAATAATTTAACTATTGACAGGGAACCGTAGTTTTTATTAATATTCGTAAGATATAATAATAGGGCAGTTTAAAAGTCATAATTAATAGTAGAAAAAGATCGATTTTACTTAGGTGAATAACCGTCATTGCGAGGAGCTGCAAAGCGGTACGCGATGACGGCTATTCGTTTCTATAACCTAGTATTTTATATCATTAGTTGTGACTTTTAAATCGCCCTGTATAATAATAGCCAAAATAGTTAAAGTAACAATATGAAGTTTATGTTATATAAAGATATTGATAATTTACACAAGATAGCAGGTACTATTAGTGCTAAGTTACATGAAAGATCTATAGTAGAGAAGATATCCTACAGATTAAAAGATCCTTATTCTATCTTAAAGAAGCTGATAAGAAAAAATATTGATTTTCACCAATTAACTGACCTAGTTGCTTTTAGAATTATAGTTGACAAGCAAGAAGACTGTTACACAGTATTGGATATTATTAATGATTTATACCATAATAACCTTGAGAAATATAAAGATTATATTGTTAATCCTAAGGATAATGGTTATAGCTCTCTGCATATCGTAGCTGCCGTTGGTACTCCTAGACGTAATGTGGAAATACAGGTACGGACCAGTCAGATGCATGATGTAGCAGAATTTGGTATCGCTAATCACGATGAATATAAAAAAGCACAAGAAGCAAGGATAGAAGAATTATTTTCTACAAAGTTGTTTAATATAGATGCTATTTGTAGAGGAATAAATAGCACATATAAACTTTTTGAACAGTTTAATTGGACTATGCTTGAGTTGATTGCTTACGAGCAAGAAATCAAAAACCTTTGGCATAATTGTCAAAATAACTTGCAGGCAATACGTGAACAATCAGTAGAGGAGTTAATACCAATTGTTAATAAATAGAGTTATACAGCTAACCCGTCAATGTTCTAGATAGCCTCTATGTCATTGCGAGGAGCTACTTTAGTTACAGCTGTCGAAAGTTAGAAGGTAGAGCGGGTTTAGAGGTCATCATGGCAGTTTAAAAGTTGCGGAAAAATAACTGGCGTCATTGCGAGAAGGCATGAGCCGACGAAGCAATCCATTTTTCTGTCATCCCTGCGAAAGCAGGGAGCTAGATTCCCGCCTACGCGGGAATGACATCTTACAATTGCTTCGTCGACCTACGGTCTTCCTCGCAATGACGTTGACCACATACGACTTTATAAAGTACCTTGCCTAAAACCGATTCCCCTTCTAACTTTCGACAGCTGTGCGGCTCATGCCTCCTCGCAATGACGCCAGTTATTTTTTTACAACTTTTAAACTGCCATGATGACCTCTAGAACCATTTCCTCTTCTAACTTTCGACAGCTGTGGTACGTGAGTATGCAAGTCCCTGATATTTTCAAAAAACAATTCTTCAAATCATTTGAATATACATGCCAATCTTTTAATAATTCATTAAATATGGCTAATTTATACAAGATCCTTACGTCATTATTTATGATTATAACAATAATCTACAATTGTCTATACTAAATTTTAATAAAATTACAACTAACGTGATTGCAAAAATTATAACAAACGTCTACAATGAAATGATTGTTTAAACTAACTATACTGTAGTATTTATACTTGATTATTTTTAGTTCAGCCACTTAGGGTTGAATTAGAATTATAGTTTATTTAAGAACAACTAAAAAATAATGATAAATTTAATGATAAACTTTGCTTATTTAACAATCTCCACTGACCTGCAAGATATTCAAAATCAAAAATTTGCTATAATAGAAAAAGCTAGTAATAACGATCTTATTGTAGTATACGCGAATGATCTGAAGAATTGGGACGTAAAACAAGGGATGAGCGAGCGGAGCGTACAACTAGTACGTGAACACGCGAATACCCCACAAGTATTTGCAGGAGCCAATTCTTTAAAGCATTCGCGTATATCTAAGATTTTAACTGCTTGCTAGGTCAACTCTATGGATAAAATTTTCCTGGGGATAACTATAAGTAATATTTTATTTAATTAGATGCTATGAACATTTATCTTTAATATACGCAAATTTGAGATAACTAAGTTATCCCAAATTCGGTTATTCGTAATAAAATTACTTGCTCTTATAGAGATAAAATGAGAACATAGCGTGTAATAAAAAGTAAGTTAATAAAGAAAAATTTATTAAGGAGAAAGATGTAATGAGGGTACTATTAGTAGAAGATAATAGTGATATAGCTAGTTCTATTGAATTAACGTTAGCTTCAGAAGGAATTATTTGTGAAGTGGTAGAGTTTGGTGCAGAAGGGATAGAAATAGCTAAAGTTTACAATTATGATTTAATTATTTTAGACCTTATGCTGCCAGATATTAGTGGATTCGAGGTTCTGCTGAGATTACGTTCCGCTAAAGTAAAGACACCTATATTGATTTTATCGGGTCTTACTACAGTTGATCAAAAAATTAAAGGTCTTACGTGTGGGGCAGATGACTATATCACAAAACCATTTAACCGCGAAGAATTAATTGCTCGTATTTACGCAATTGTTCGTCGTTCTAAAGGGCATTCTGAGTCAGTGGTTAGGTTTGACAAGGTAAGTATTCATCTTGATACCAGAATTGTAGAAGTTGATGGCAAAAAGGTTCATTTAACGAACAAAGAATATGCTATTTTAGAATTGTTGGTATTGCGTAGAGGAACGGTATTGAATAAGGAGATGTTCTTAGACCATCTGTATAGTAGTGTTGATGAACCAGAGATTAAGATTATAGACGTATTTGTCTGCAAATTACGTAAGAAGTTGGCTGATGCTGCTGGTGGTACAAACTATATTGATACAGTATGGGGACGTGGTTATATGTTGAAAGAATATGATGAACAAGAACCAATATTGCATCATTTTTAAGGAGAAGTTATAGCTAACCCGAATAACATTACGCCAAATTCACGGACGTCATTGCGAGGAGCTACTTTAGTAGCGACGAAGCAATCCAGAAAGGTGATTAGAAATGGATTGCTTCGTTCGGGCTTCGCACCTCCTCGCAATGACGCCAGTTTGCGTGGATAAATACTAATCGGGTTAGCTACATTGACCATCTTAGGCTCTGTGAAGGTTTCTAATTGTTCTATATTTTGAGCTATTTTTTAGCGAGAATAAATAGGATTTTTGAAGGAATAGTGTACCTATTTCAAAAAAATCATGTTTATTCGCAGCAAAAAATAGCCAAAATTAGGTCACTTTAGAAACCTTCACAGAGCCTAGAAACAAAGACAGAAGATTATGATACCTAGCACGATAGAACTAACCGGTATAGTCTATATTAAATATGTTGACCCTATAGCAAAGCTATATGTTGGGGATATTAAACTTCTGTTAAATGACGATGCATTAAGTCTTAACAAAGGAGACTATGATAATTTAAAGTCAAGTGGTTACATTAAAGCAAAAATTTTTGATGGACTTGTTTGGCAAAATATTAGTATAAGTGAATTATGTACAGAGAAAGAATATAAATTTACCAAAAGACAAAAAGCTATTGACTCAGCCTTACTATGCAAAACTATAATTGAAGAGCGTCGAGGGGTCATGTTGTATAGAACTTATAGAGGACACTTTACTACTCAAGAATGATAGCTAACCCGATTAGCATTACTCCGTCATTGCGAGGAGTGTGTAAGCACGACGAAGCAATTGTAAGTTGTCATTCCCGCGTAGGCGGGAATCTAGATACCTGCTTTCGCAGGTATGACACAAAACAGGATTGCCGCGTCGCGCCACTAAAGTGGCTCCTCGCAATGACGCCTGGAATATCTAGAACTTATTCTGGTTAGCTATAAATTGTCATTCCCGCGTAGGCGGGAATCTAGGAGTCTGTCGGAGATAACTAATTAATTATATTTTGAGCTATTTTTAGGCGAGAATAAATAGGATTTTTGAAGGAATAGTGTACCTATTTCAAGAAAATCCTGTTTATTAGCAGCCAAAAAGAGCCAAATATAGAATTACTTTAGTTATTTCCGACAGTCTCCTAGATACCTGCTTTCGCAGGTATGACACAAAACAGGATTGCTTCGTCGCCACTATAAGTTGCTCCTCGCTAATAGAAGCCAGTTTACTATGGCTAAATGTTAGTCGAGTTAGCTATAATTGAGAAATAGGAGGCTAATAAATGGAAGAAGATAACAAAAAACCAAAAGACTCTAGAAAGTTGGCAGACCAAATTAAAGATGCGTTAGTAGGTATCACTGATGATGATGAACTTGCATCTGATGATGCAATGGAAATTTTCAATGAGTTAAATACAAACGATGCTTTCGAGCAAGAGATAGAACAAATATTAGCTTGTCTTAACGAGCAAACAATGGATCTGACAAAATTACAGACACAAATTATCATATTAATACAAAAATATTTAGGTAAACTCAATAATAAGAAATTAAATCTTAAAATTGATGAAAAACTTATCAGTAAGAATATTGCCGAAGTAAGTAGTTACTTAATGCAACAACATTCGCTATTGGTAAAAGAAGCTAACCGAGGTTTGATAAAATCAAAAGACAATTTACAAGGTATAAGCAAGCAATCTAGATTGGAAGCAAGACGTTTAGTTAAAAATTTTGCTTTATACCAAGTTTATAAATTTATGAATCCTAAAAGAATAGCTGGAGAAACAAAGAAAGAAAATTTTGCTTATAATATGATTAAAGGAGGGATGGATCTAGCTAAACACTACGAAGGTGGATCAAAAGGTGATATTAAATCATATTCTCCAGAATTTATCAAAAAATTAAATAAGGCTCATCAGAAATTTAAGAGTGGTGGGAAGACAATTTATTGATTAATAATATTTACTTACAAAAATTAAAGCTACTAAATTACCGTAATTTTCAGGATTTAGAGATTAATACTGGTAATAATCCTATCATATTAATAGGAGCAAATGGTAGTGGCAAAACTAACGTTCTGGAATCAATATCACTATTTTCGCCTGGTAAAGGTTTAAGATCAGCCAAATTGGATGATATTTGTCAAAGAGGAGTAGATCATTGTTCGGCTTATGGGCTACTACACAGTAAACTTGGACCAATTGAAATTTTAACAAATTTAAAACGTCAATCTAATAGGCGATTTACAGAATTTAACGGTGTTAAAATACAAAATAATGAACTGAGCAAGTTCTCTGCTATGATTTGGCTTACCCCCCAAATGGATGGTATTTTCTCTTCCGGTATTAGTGATAGACGTAAATTTTTTGACAGGATTGTTTATAATTTTAATCCATCTCATGCAGGGATAGTTACTAAATATGAATATTATATGCATGAACGTAGTAAAATTCTATTACAAGAGCAAGTTGATACAAATTGGTTGGGAATAATTGAAGAAAAAATGGCAGAATTATCAGTTAAAATCGCTATTAATAGGTTAAAAATTTTAGAACACATCCAAAAAACTATTGATGATTTGGATAATGAGTTCCCTAAAGCCATTTTATCAATTAGTGGGATTATAGAAGAAAAAATATCAAAAAATTATGAGATAGATGTTAATTTTATAAAAAAAGAATTAGTGGGCTGTCGTATTCGTGATAAAATGTCTAATCGTACTAATTTTGGAGTTCATAAAAGTGATTTTGTAGTTATTCATAAAGAGAAAAATGCCCTCGTTAAACACTGTTCAACCGGTGAACAGAAGGCTATGCTCATTGCAATAATACTTGCCCAAGTTAATTATGCTATTAAACAAAACATCGCTATGCCTATTTTACTGTTAGATGAGGTATTTGTCCATCTTGATAAAAAAAGGAGGGAGTATTTAATTGATCTTTTCCTAGAATTAGGATTACAATTATGGGTAACTGCCACTGACTTAAATGGCATAGAGTCTTTAACCAAAAAAGCAGAGTTAATAAAATTATAGAAAGAAAATAGATAATATTAGTATCTGATTTACCAAATTTCCAATTTGTTCGGTTCATTGCTACAGCATAATTTCCTATACTGAAAAAGCATAATTTAAAATTTTCCAGTCGAGCCAAATCCACCAATACCTCTAGGTGTTTCATCTAACAAATCCACCTCATCCCATAATATCTGCTCATATCTAGCGATAACCATCTGAGCAATTTTCATGCCACGCTCAATTACAAAATCTTTCTTAGCATGATTAATTAAAATTACCTTTATCTCACCACGATAGTCGGCATCAATTGTACCAGGTGAATTTAGTACAGTAATGCCATGTTTTAGTGCTAAACCTGATCTTGGTCTGATTTGAGCTTCTAAATGGGTAGGCAAGGCTATGCAAATTCCCGTGGGTACTAACTTTACTTCTTGTGACTTAATAGTGATTGGCTCAATATTTGCTGCTATTATATCCATACCGCTACTCTGCTGGGTGGCATAACCAGGCAAAATATCTACAGAATGTTCTAATTTTCTAATTTTAATGTTCATAAAGATGCTATTTTTTTTAATTATATTATCAGATTGATTAGTTAAACTTCAGCTTTACTTAAGCATATTACACTCTAGAAACCTTAATATAGCCTATCATTGGTGTCATAAATTTTGATATAGTATAGAAGATTGTATTATTTGTCAATTTACAAACAAATATATTTATTTACAATCACCCTGATTAGGTACAGGGTCACATCCACCATGACAAAAAGGATTACACCTGACTATTCTCTTAATAAATAACCATAACCCTTTAATATTACCATGTATCATTATTGCTGATTTAGCATATTCTGAACATGACGGATAAAAACGGCAATTGACACCAAGTAAGGGAGAGATAAAAAATTGATAAAACCAGATAAATATAAGTAATAAATTAAAGCGATGTTTCATTTTGAGTATTTTACCAGGGCGATTTAAAAGTCGCAATTAATAGTAGAAAAGATCGGTTTTACTTAGGTGAATAACCGTCATTGCGAGGAGTCGCAAAGCGGCAACGTGGCAATCCAAAAATTGCAGCAGCAAAAATAACAAGCTGTTTATTTGGATCGCCACGCCACTTCGTGGCTCGCGATGACAGCTATTCGTTTCTATAACCTAGTATCTTATATCATTAGTTGTGACTTTTAAACTGCCCTGGTATTTTACCTAAAAAAATATGTTATAGTTAACCCGTTAAGGTTCTAGATAACATCTTCGTCATTGCGAGAACAAGTAGTGGTCGTGGCAATCCATGCTCTTGGATTACTTCGTCGACCTACAGTCTTCTCACAATAGACCTCTTTCGAAACTCTACTTCTGCTGGTGATTTGTACGTCGATTCGGTACTCGAATCCTCACGTACATTTAAGTACGATGCGGTTCTCCGTTCCGAGCCTCCTTCAAATCCCTCAGCACAAGCGAGTTTCGAAGGAGGTCTAATGACAGAAATGCTATATCACACAAATTAGAGATGTCACTTATAAGTTCTATCTTTTAATAAATCAGCTATTGCCTGATAAGATTTAATAGCTTTTTCTGGATCAATGGCAATCATTTCTGCTCCAAGTTTTTCATTATTACTCATATTCCATAAACGGCAATTATCAGGACTGATTTCATCTGCCAACATTACCATAAAGTCTTCGCCATTAAACACTCTACCAAATTCTAGTCTACATTCAACAAGTCTTATACCAATAGCTGTAAATAATCCACTTAAAAAATCATGTATTCTGATGGCTTGATGTTTCACTTCGTCAATTTCTTGCTTGTTTAACCAACCAAAATTCAGTATTTGATGTTCATTAATTATAGGATGCTTTAATTCTCTACTTCTGACTCTAAAATCGATAATTGGGTGATCGAATACATATCCTTCTTCCATAGAGAACTCTTTTACAAACCTGCCACATGCTACTGTAGAAATCGATATTTGAATGGGGAAAATATCCACAGATTGTATTAATTGTTCACGCATATTCATTTTTTCAATTAGGTGGTTCTCTATCCCCACCATATCGAGCTTACTCATTATAAAGGATGAAATATTATTATTCAGCACTCCTTTACCCGAAATATCAAAAATCTCGCCATTTTCTAGAGTAATTTTGTCAGTAAAGGACATAATAAAAGCAAAATCTTCTTGCGACTGATAGAGAGCTTTACTTGATCCTTGATATAATTTTTGTTTCATTGGAAGAATAACGTCAGAAAAATAGATTAAATAAATATTTTATGCTAATCCAGCTAGCAGTAATTGCTATAACAGCTATAATAAGACCAATTATAGAGACCATAAACCCAAGAAATATAGTTAATCCATCTCGGTTTAAAAGACCGAGGGTCATTATAGTAATACCAAGTGCAGGTATAGCATTGGTTAAAGGTAAAGGTATTGATATGGCAATAGCACAAATCAGCGATACTAAACCAATAAATTGTTCGCAATATATAGAAGATGCAAAACTAAATCTTGGTCGTATATATTTTTCTACCAATTTAATTTTTGGCACAATCTTATTACTTATATTGATAAGTATATCATTGCTAATTTGATAGTTATTAATTTTCGATGGTAAAGAAACTTGTCTAAAGCCAAGCAACATCTGCATAGATAAAACTATCAAAGGGATACCTACTATAGTAGTAAAACCCGGAGGATACGGCAAAGGAATTGCCACTGGTATGGCAAAGAAAAGCATTGTTAAGAGAAGACCATTTTCATGAAAATCAATTAACAATTCACTGATTTTAGTCTTTTCTTTTTTTTCTTTTTGTCCTAGTTTGCAAAAAATACTAGATACTTTAGCTCTATCTAGTTGTTTATTTTTTGCAGTAATATTAAACATATATACTTAAATTTTTTGTAAGTTGTACTATATAAGTTATACTATAATTTTAGATTATTAGGAAATAATTAATAATGGAGTAATCCAATCAATGATTTTCCTAAATTCTGAAAAGCTATTGCGGAATGTAACACAATTATAATGGATTTAGCAAAGAATATTTTTTTATAATAATGTTTAAGTATTATAATTGTAAGTAACAAATAGCCTGCACTGGACTTATTTGTTAGTTTCTGTTACAATACAGGATTTAGTAATGTAAGTTTTTGGTAAATAATCTGCGGTTTAAAAATTATGTCTGTGTTACCTATTGTAACTGCTCCTGATTCAAGATTAAAACAAAAATCTTTCTCAGTAGGTACAGTCAATGATACTATAAGAAAGTTGATGGATGACATGGTTGAAACCATGTATCATGATCATGGGGTAGGACTTGCAGCAATTCAGCTTGGAATAGCTAAGCGTATATTAGTGGTTGATTTACAGAATAATGACGATACAGAAAGAGCTGTAGATTTTTATCCATTATTTATCGTAGACCCAGAGATAATAGACAAATCTAAAGAATTAGCTGTAGCAGTAGAAGGGTGTTTGTCTTTACCGGAACAACAAGTTGAGGTAGCAAGGTCTGAGTCTGTAAGTATAAGGTTCTTAGATTATAATAATAGACAGCAAGAATTAAAAGCTGATGGTTGGCTTGCTAGGGTTCTTCAACATGAAATGGATCATTTAGATGGTAGGTTATTAGTTGATCACTTGAGTCCTTTGAAAAAGGATATAGCATTACGTAAATTACAAAAGCTAAAAAATAATAATTTATGAAAGTAATTTTTATGGGTACGCCAGAATTTGCTGTACCCACTCTTAGGGAGTTAATTAACAGCAACGACCACCAGGTGGTTGGCGTATTTACTCAAGCTGCAAAATCTAAAGGGAGAGGGTTAAATGAGGTAGCATCGCCTATTCATCAGTTTGCATCAAAATATAATATTCCAACTTATACCCCTAAGACCTTGAGAACCGAAGAAATAACTAATTTAATTAATTCAATTGATGCGGATATAATAGTGGTAGTTGCTTATGGGTTTTTAATACCGCAAGTTATCATACAAGCTAAAAAATATGGATGTCTTAATATTCATCCGTCAAGTTTACCGCGTCATAGGGGGGCAGCTCCATTGCAGCGTACTATTATAGAAGGTGATTTAGAAACTTCTGTATGTATAATGCAGATGGATGAAGGGTTGGATACTGGCGACATTATATTGCAGCATTCATTGTCACTTTCTCCTAGAATAACTTTACCAATTTTGCACGACCAATGTGCAAAAATAGGAGCTGATTTATTGGTTAAAACTTTAGATAATATTGATAATTTACCAAGAATTATTCAGGATAAAAATGGGGTAACTTATGCTCATAAACTTAAAAAAGAAGAAGGGAAGATAGATTGGTGTGAAACTGCCTACAAAATAGATTGTAGAATTCGAGGTATGAATCCTTGGCCTGGTGTATATTTTGAATATAGAGGTAAAATTATAAAGATTCTAGAAGCCTATTATAATGATTTGGATACTAACTTGCCACCTGGTACCGTGTTTAATAATGATAACTCATTGGAGATAGTTTGTGGTAATGGTACTCTGATCATCCAAAAATTACAGCAAGAAGGAAGAAAAATTTTAAGTGCTGAGGAGTTTATGCGTGGGGTACAAAGCCCTCATGGCAGTTTAAAAGTCGTAAAGAATGGTTAAAACCCAAATGTGTTATCCTGAACTTGTTTCAGGATCTTAATCACTCACCTTACGCATGGCATTTAAAAGTCATAGAGAAAACAGCCTGGCATCATTGCGAGGAGCCATTTTGGCGACGAAGCAATCTAATGAATGTGGATCGCCATGCCACTTCGTGGTCTCGCAATGACGTTGGTCACATACGACTTTTAAACTACCTTGCCTAAAACCCCCTCCCCTTCTAACTTTCGACAGTTGTGCGGCCTACGCCCCCTCGCAATAACATCACCTTTACTATGGCTAAAACCTTCTCGGGTTAGCTATAGGTAATGGAACTGCCTGATAGCTTTAAGCAATTCTTCATTTTTATAAGGTTTACGGATTATGTATGTTGCTTGTCCTTGTAATAGTCCTTTTATCTCTTGATGATCGTTAGACAAACCACTTTGAAAAATTATAGGAATATGAGCAAGATTTTTATTGCTTCTTATCTGTTTATGTACTTTACAACCTGTCATATCAGGAAGAGAAATATCAAGAAATATTAGATCTATGTTATTAGCATATTTTTTAGATAAATCAACTGCCTCTTGCCCAGTATAAGCATTGATAATTTTATATTCTTGTTCATGACGTAGCACTAAATTTATTGCATCATGGCAAATTGGTTCATCATCCACAAAAAGTATAGTAAATAGCTTTGCAATATTATATTTTTTAGGCATTTTGTGTTTCTTTTTCGTCGTATACAGGAATCATAAATTCTACTCTTGTTCCTTTTCTATGGTTATTTTCAGCATAAATATATCCTTTATGGGCCAGTATAATTTCTCGACAAATAGATAAACCAAGACCAGCCCCAATATCATCATTAGTTCGTGAGCTACGAGTAAATGTTTCAAAAATAGTTTCAAGTTCTGAATCTGGAATTCCGATACCTGTATCGATTAAGCTAAAGCACCAATAAGGATTATTTTCATAATTTTTTAAATTAATTACTGCTATAATTAATCCTTCTTTAGTATATTTGAGTGCATTATTAAATAAATTATTTAATAATTGGTTAATCCTAATTTCATCTCCACTAATCATTGCTTTTGTAATGTTATGATTAATAAGAATAATATTGATTCGATCATTAAATATATTTAATTCTGTAAGTTGTTGCACAATATTTTTTATAGAAGCTAATAGATCCATAGCAACAAAATTAAACTTCATTCTCCCGGTATTAAACTTAGATAGGTCTAATAGACCATTAATTAATTTTATAATATGCTGATTATTTTTAGCTATTATACCGACATACTTTATATGCTCTTGCTCATCCATTTTACCCCAATTTTCATGTAAAAATTGAGCTATACTACTTCCGCCATGTATTGAAGTTCTGATTTCATGAGTAACATGATTCAAAATATTATCTTGTTCTGATATTTTCTGTTCTAATTCTAAGATTTTGGTTTTTGAATTATTTCTTATACTGGACCATAAAAACCCAGTGTACCTGCAAATATAAAAAAATACAGGAACCAGAGATATAACTAAAATAGCCCAAAGAAATTGGAGCATATGCTTATTTTATTTAAAATAATTATATTAACCTCAGTTCGATATAAGAATAATTGCTTATATCGATACTTCTGTTATTAACAATAAAAAATACATACTTAAAGCGTTTCTTCGTATGCATTTTAACTTTTTTCTACTTCAATACATGATTTAATTGCTAAAATCATGATTGAAGTAGAAATATATTTAACTAATACAGGTGCTATACTGCTTTAAACCTGATTGTTTCTATATATAGCTAACCAGATTAGCATTTAGCCATAGTAAACTGGCGTCATTGCGAGGAGGCATGAGCTGACGAAGCAATTGTAAGTTGTCATTCCCGCACTGAAGCAGGGATGACACAAAACAGGATTGCTTCGTCGACCTACGGTCTTCCTCGCCATGACGTCTGTGAATTTGGCGTAATGCTAATCTGATTAGCTATACATAACCAAATTCTTATCCCAAACTTAGGTATATTGCTTTACTTTCGAGAATTAGTTTCTCGTTTTATCATAGATATGCTTACATACCTTATAGTGGCTGGCACGTGTTTACCTCTCAAAATGAAATTCAATTATTAAGATCAAATCAGTATATGTTAAGGTAAAATATAAAATAACTAAGAAAAGATTAAACAGTTTCAACAAATATGTAACAACATATGTAAATAATTCTAGATAATAACAGTTGATAATGTATTAATAAAAATTATCAAACTATATACAGCCAGCACTTTATATATAATATCAAGTTTTTTGATAAAATAAATAACTTTTAGTAAACTAGTCAAAAGGTTGTCTTAAAGTTATTGCAGCTGATAGAGTCCCTTCATCTAAATAGTCCAATTCTCCACCTATCGGAATACCACTAGCTAATCTTGATATTTTGATGGTAGAATCTTTGAAATATTCAGTAATGAAATAAGCAGTAGTTTGACCTTCTAAAGTCGAATTAGTTGCAATAATTACTTCGTTAATGTTATTATCCTGACACCTAGCTAGTAATTCTGGTAGTCTTAGTGCTTTAGGATTGTGACCATTCGAAGTTGATAAATTATGTCCTAGTACATGGTAATGCCCATTAAAAATACCACTACGTTCTATTGCCCATAATTCTGTCACTGTTTCAACAATCGCTATGATAGATCCATTACGATCATCAGATGAACATACTCTACAAATATTATGAGAATCTATGTTACCACAAATATCACACTTAACAACATTACTATCTACACAACAAAGAACTGAAATTAGACTTTTTAACCTAATATCTTTTTCTTGTAAAAGATGCAGGACTATACGCCTTGCTGATCTTTGACCAAGACCAGGTAGTTTGGAGAAAAGATAAATCAACTGATCTATTTCATTTAGTTTATTCATAGTATACCTTCGCTACTTAAAAAATTGTTAAAACAACTTTCAAAATCAAGCAAAAACACCAAGGCAGTTTAAAAGTCATAGAAATAACTGATATCATTGCGAGGAGGTCATAAGACCGACGAAACAATCCTTAACTGCTCTGATTTTAACTCTTAATCACCACAGTGCCAGCAATTTTATCATGTAAAGCTTGACGTTGTTTAGAAAAGAGTATAAACCAAATACCAACCAACACTAATACATATCCACAAAATCTTTTAATTAATTGGTACTTACTAGGTTTTCCAAGAGTTATTGCATCTACTATTTTCATATGCATAATAAGTTTTCCTGGTGTGGCTCCGCAGTAAATCCAAAAACCAATAAAATATGCTGCAACTAAGGCAAAATTAATTATAACCATTAAAATGAATAATGTAAAAACACCACTAGCAGTTACGTTTTGGAGTAATTCCGGTTTTTTGCTACCCATTATTAGTATGTCCGCTATATTAGCTTTAAAAAACAATAACGACAGTCTAGATAATATAAAGGTAGTGATCGGAGTTGTAAACATTGATAACAAAAAAGAATCTAGACAAGAAGCAAAAAGTCTGGGAATTAATTTGGGGTATATAATTTGCTTATTCATTTTTTCTAGCTTAATTTTGTATAATTATTTGAGTATACCTTAGGTACTGTACTGACTTTCAGGTCATTATAAATTTTCTTTCAAAAGAAGTCTAATGTAATATGAGATCCACACTATTACCAATCATGATATTTAATAACTCACTTGAATGCGGAACTACATCAAGAAGCGTAACGATGTCAATATGTTTCTTAGGGAACAGTTTGATATTTTTGTGATGCATTATATAGGATTTTACTGTTACATATTTTTTGTCCAACAATCTAACTCTAATCAGTGGTATTGTTACATCATAGTCGGAATTATTGGTTATCTGATAGGAAACTTTAATTTGTCCCATTTTTTTATTTTGTTCAACATGTATGTTTCCTATAGTTAGTATATTATCGTTCTCTTCATACAAAGCTGGTACGTTAAATTTTTCGTGAAATAACAATAATAATAAAAGAATAATTAAGCTAAGCAATAATGTAGGTACAATATATGAATGTTGTGGAACTTTTGGTGGTAATAAAGCCGGTAAGTTGGTGCCTTTGGTCAAAAATATTTTATTATTTTCATTAGTGCTAGCATTTTTTGTTGTATACTGCTTATCAAGCTCTGCTTGTTGATACCAAATATGGTGGCATTGTGAACATTTGACCTTCCTACCGGTCATACCTATTTGTTCTTTCGACACTATAAAGTTAGTGTTACAACTTGGACAAGTAATACTCATTTACATGCTCTAATTTATATACTCAAACTATTTAAGTATATTAGGTTGACTTAAAAATAAAGTAAATTATGATTTTTTTTTACCTTTTAGCAAGGACGTTATGCAAAAACATATTAATACTATAGAAGAATTTTGGCAAATACGCGATAAATTAACCCAAGATTCAGAAAAAACTAATTATGCCAAACAAATATTAAAGGATATTATTGATGGTTTGAATCAAGGGTTAATAAGGGTTTGCGAGAAAGAAGGAGCTGATTGGCGAGTTAATCATTGGGTAAAAAAAGCTATTTTATTACATATGATGCTAACTGATTCGCAAATTTATTCTGGAAATTGTATGAGATGGTACGATAAAATTGCTCCCAAATTTCCTACAAATTATAGTGCAGAATTATTCCAAGCAGATGGCTGTCGTATCGTTCCTGGAGCAATTATCAGAACGGGAGTATATTTAGCTAAAAACGTTGTTGTTATGCCTTCCTTTATTAATATAGGTGCATATATAGGAGAGGGAACAATGGTTGATACCTGGGCTACTATAGGCTCATGTGCCCAAATAGGCAAGAATTGTCATATTTCCGGCGGGACAGGTATTGGTGGTGTATTAGAACCCATCCAAAACAATCCGGTAATAATCGAAGATAATTGTTTTATAGGTGCAAGGTCAGAAATAGCGGAAGGAGTTTTAGTAGAAGAAGGAAGCGTAATTAGTATGGGAGTATTTATTGGTGCTTCTACGAAGATAGTAGATAGAGAAAGCGGCAAGATAATTTATGGTAGAGTTCCAGCCTACTCAGTTGTAGTACCTGGCAGCTTGCCTGCTGATTCAGGAAAACCAAGTTTATATTGTGCAGTAATAGTTAAGCAGGTGGATGCCGGAACTAGGAGTAAGGTATCTATAAATGATCTGTTAAGAGGAAACTAAATATATGAATAATAACAAATTAAAGATTATAGTTGAAACAAAAACCCTAACTCATGCTTTGAGTTTTGCCAATTCAGTGGTAGAAAAACGTAATGTAATTGCCGAACTTAGTCATATTAAATTATCATCGAAGGATGGTAAACTAGAGTTAATAACTACTAATATGGAAATATATTTAAGCCAGAAAATAGCAGCCCAAGTAATAAGCGAGGGTGAAATAACAGTATCTACTAAAACATTAAATGACATCGTAAAAAAGATAACTGATAATGATATAACTCTCAGTGTGTCAAATGAAACCGATCAGCTTGAAATTTTAGGAAAGAATTGTGCTTTTAATCTGCTAACCCTACCTGCTAACCAATTTCCTACATTAGATGATATTAATGTTGAAGCTACTTTTAAAATACCTTGTCGTGATTTTGTTAAGATGATCGACGGCACTTTGTTTTCGGTGTCCCTTGATGAAACTCGCTACAATCTTAATGGTGTTTATTTTTACGTAAAAGATGAAGAATGTTGTATGGCTAGCACCGATGGACATAGATTATCAGTGTCAGTAGTAGAAATAACCGATAAGGTTAGCGAATTCGGTGTTATTTTATCTAAAAAAACTCTCGAGGAAATTGTCAAAATATTAAAAGATCCTAAAAATATTCAGTTAGAGGTAGAAATTTTTCTAAGTGTAAATAAGATTAAATTTGTTTGCAATGATATTATGATGGTATCAAAACTGATTGATGGAACTTTCCCGGATTACCAAGGCTTTATCCCAGTAAATAATAACTATAAGCTTACTATTAATACTAAATTGCTAACTGATGTTATAGATAGAGTAGCAACAATAACTATAGATAAATTTCAAGCAATAAAATTAACTTTATCAAAAGATTTGCTTGAAATTACGGCTTCAGGGGAAGCAAGGGGTGCTGCCAAAGAGACTATACCACATTCACTAGATGAAAATAACTTATACGTTTTTGATCATGAAGATACTTTGTCTATAGGTTTTAATCCTAAATATCTTACTGACGCACTCAATGCTGTGTTGAATGCTACTAAAGCAAACCAAGTTGAGTTATATTTTTTAAACGCATCATCGCCAATGTTATTGAAAACGGTGCTGAATCCCAAAGATATTTTTGTGATTATGCCAGTTAAGGTCTGATATTTAGAATGTCATTTCCACAGCAATCCTTTGTCATTCCCGCGACCACTTGTCATGTATGGATGACTAACCCGACTAGTATTACTCCGTCATTGCGAGGAGGCGTGAGCCGACGAAGCAATCCATTTTTGTGTCATCCCTGCGAAAGCAGGGATCTAGATTCCCGCCTACGCGGGAATGACAACTGACAATTGCTTCGTCACCACTAAAGTAGCTCCTCGCAATGACGTCTGGGATATCTAGAACATTGATGGGTTAGTTCTATAACTCTATTTATTAACACTAATTGGTATTAGTCGGGTTTAGCTATAACACTTACATCATATCTCCCTGACTTGTTTAAATACTAACTTTTTTTCTCTAAATATGTTTATTTTATGAAAAAAATTAGCTAGAGATTGCGGTTTTGACATATCGCGTTTGTAGCTTTGTTTAGTCATTGATACATAATTAGAAATTAAAGATGGTATAACTTCATAGTAATATATTTTATATAATCCTTTCATTGTTTCCATAGTTGTTAAATATCCCCATTTCATTACCTGTTGAGGCACTCTGGCTAGAGCTTCTATACAGGCAATTGTTTCTTCGACTTCAGGGTTACTGTTTTTATAAACATCTGCGACTGGTGCTAAATTAAACTTCATATCTTCGATCATCGCTCTAATCATCAGCCCCATATATTGTTCTTTTGTGAATCTCTTAATAAAGAGTAAGCCCTTCCTATTAGCAGAAAATAAAAATTTCTGTTTATAGATTAATCCAAGTAATCTTGCCCAATAAACTCTTATGCCATGTACCTTATTTTTATTATAAAATTCTACCTTTTCTTCATAACTAATCATTTGCCTCATCCCCATAGAGAGAAGATTAGCTAATAATTTATTGCAATTAATAA
This sequence comes from Rickettsia sp., assembly GCA_023269695.1. GTDB lineage: Bacteria > Pseudomonadota > Alphaproteobacteria > Rickettsiales > Rickettsiaceae > Tisiphia. The sequence continues at coordinate 89,447 of JAHFPS010000001.1, read as the reverse complement.
TATCATCCTTCCTTGCCTGTTTTACATGAGGCGTTGCTTTTGTTCCAGAGAAATTTGCTGAATGACGACTTATTTGACGACCACTCGCATCTCTTTTAATATCAGCAAAATGTCCGAGTTCTTGCCCAGCTATAATTTGTAATCTAGCAACTGCTGCCCATCCATCACCATAAGTTGGGTGATTTTTATCATTTTCAGCAAATGGATTACCACCACAGGACACAAAGACTGCAACATTCTTACCGTCAGTACTTTGCATACCACTATTAGAACCAGAGCGTTGCCAATCAACTATATCCATCATATCACCAATATTATGGGAATAAGTAATAAATACTTGAACCTTATCATGCAATAACCACCTAATAACTATAGGATGTGCTGACTGAACAAGAATTCTTGTTAATCTTTCAGTAACTAATTGGCTAACTGGCTGTAACTTTTGAATTTGTTTTTTCAAATCTGCATAAATCGATGCCAATTTTTTATCAGATATAGAAGATTTATATAAAGATCTAAATAACTGGTTAGTTTGTTCAATTAAATTTGGGTCTGTTATTTCTTCCTTACTTACCATCAAACTAATATTAAATTTTGGATCAGAAAATCTTGCAAAATTACAACTATTATCCGTATCTATTCTAAGTTTACCTGATTTAATTAATTGCTGAGCTAATTGCTCATATTCTATCTGCATATCTTCAGGATAGATAGCAGGAACCTTATCAAGTATATGATAAATTGAACTCATAGAAATATACTCTTCTGCTTTGAAGAATTGGCTCCGTAAAATTTCGGGGCATTCGCGTACTCACGTAGATTTACTACGCTCCGTTCGCTCACCCCTCGTTTTACGTTCCAATTCTTCAAATCATTCGAGTACATACTCAATATTTTCATTTTCTATCTAAAACCTCAAAGAATTTATCTTTAATAACTTCATCAAATTGCTCTAACGTTATATCAACACCAAGTTTCTTTAACGAGGTTACAGGCATATCTCTTAACCCACAAGCAATAATTCCGGAAAACATATCAAGATTTGTTGAAATATTTACAGCAATACCATGATATGTAACCCATTTTCTAACTCTAACGCCTATTGAGGCAATCTTTGCCGGTACACCGTTTTCTTTTACCCATATCCCCACCATACCACTTATAGTAAAAGCTTTGATTCCAAAATATAACAGGCTATTTATAATCCATTCTTCCAATAGTTTAATATATAGTTTTAAATCCTTCTGTCCCCATTCTGATGCTAAATCGAGAATAGGGTATATCACTCTTTGTCCGCTACCGTGGTAGGTAATTTTTCCTCCCCTATTAGTATAAATTACTGGTATATCTCCAGGATCTAGCAATTCATTTGCCTTAAAACTAGTACCTGCAGTATAGATATCCTTATACTCAACTAAATAAACAACCTCTTTCGATGATTTGTTGATTAAACTTGTAACCTTATTTTCCATTAATTTTACCGTATCTTCATATTCTGAAAGACCTGATAAGGTAACAAATTGTACCATAACTAGTAAGATATTTTATATATTAAGGAATATTATAATACACAAATAGGCTACCACTAAGAACTAAAATAGATAAAATGAAATAATAATGGTAAAAAATACCATTTATAGCTAAAAGTCATAGAGAAAACAAGCCTGGCGTCATTGCATAGATAAATATTTTAATAATTATGTCATTATTGATATTAGTGGTGGGGATATTTAGTGTATTGTTAAACAATTAGAATTGCTGGATTAGAGAGTTACTTTCTCTATCATTTATTCAAATATTCTATTATTATTAGATATGGCTAGGCTCTGTGAAGGAATAATGGTAGTCGGATTAGCTATATATTAAGTAGAAGAGGAAACTATGATGAAAGATATCTGTAAAAAAGTTAAATGTATCGTATACTTGCTTATATATGGGGTGGTCACTTGGATTGTCGCAAAATTTATACTTATGTCAACATTCCAGGATGATGGTCAATGTCACTGCTCTGAAACTCCAACGTTATTGCATTATATTTTGGCTTTGATAATAACTACAGCACCAGTGATAACATATATATGCACGAGAAATCGTAAGCCAAAAGCAAAATCTGATACTAAAAAATTATGATTGGCAAACTAAAAGGTAAAATAGATGCTTGTTTTAATGATTATGTCATTATTGATGTTAGTGGTGTGGGATATTTAGTGTATTGTAGTAGTAAAACTCTAAATAAATTAGTCGTTAATGAGTTTTGTCAATTATTTATTGAAACACATGTAAGAGAAGATCATATTAATCTTTACGGCTTTTTATCTCTTGAAGAGAAGTTTGTTTTTAATTTATTACAATCAGTGAACGGCATTGGAACAAGGATGGCTTTAGCTATTTTATCAAATTTATCACCTGAACAAATCCAATCAGCGATAGCCAGGCGGGATAAAGAAGCTTTTAAAGCCGTTTCCGGTGTTGGGCTAAAATTAGCTGAACGAATTATCATAGAGTTAAAAGACAAAGCCTTAACTAACCTTGCTAACAACCTTATCATCGATAATAATGATAGTAACTTAGCTAAGATATCATCTGATGCTACATTAGTTTTAACCTCACTTGGTGTTAATAGAGCTGAAGCACATAATTTAGTACAGGAAATTATTGCAAAGAATCCTGATCTCTCTATTAATGAGCTAATTAAACTTGCACTAAAGGCACGTAGTTCCAATGTCTAAAAACGTTTTATCAGCTGATATACTCCCAAGCGATCAAGAGTTTTCTCTACGCCCTAGCTATTTAAAAGAATTTGTTGGACAGCAACAAATCAAAGAGAATTTATCTATTTTCATCCAGGCAGCTAAAAATAGGTCTGAACATTTAGACCATACCTTATTTTATGGTCCCCCTGGACTTGGTAAAACCACTCTTGCCCAAATTATTTCTAAAGAGATGGGAGTGAATTTTAAGTCCACCTCAGGACCTGCTATATCAAAAGCGGCTGACCTAGCTGCCATACTTACTAATTTGCAAGATAATGATGTGTTATTTATTGATGAAATTCACCGTCTTAGCACAAATATTGAAGAAGTATTGTACCAAGCAATGGAAGATTTTGCTCTGGACATAGTTATTGGGGAAGGACCAGCAGCAAGGTCAGTAAAAATTAATCTACCCAATTTTACTTTAGTTGGAGCAACTACTAGACTCGGTCTATTGAGCAACCCTTTGAGAGATAGATTCGGTATACCATTACGTTTACATTTTTATAATGTGGCTGAATTAAAGCTCGTTTTAAGTAGAGCTAGTAAATTGCTGGCAATTAATGTAACCGATGATGCGTTAGAAGAAATAGCAGGGCGTAGTAGAGGAACCCCAAGAATTGCCCTTAGACTAATTAGACGAGTGAGAGATTTCGCTTCTGTCGAGGATCAGCTAGAAATTGATAGAAATATTGCCAATATTTCACTAAATCGATTAGAAGTTGACAAAATAGGTTTAGACAGTAATGATTATAGATACTTAAAGTTTATAGCTGATAATTATGGTGGGGGCCCGGTTGGTATAGAGACCATTGCCGCAGCTTTATCAGAACAACGCGATGCTGTTGAAGAAACTATCGAGCCCTATCTAATACAAATAGGGTTATTACAACGTACCCCAAGAGGCAGAGTCATTACTAAAAATGCCTTTGACCATCTGGGAATATAGTGATCTATAGTTAACAAAGAGGCAGTTTATGAAAATAATTAACATAAAACAACTAATAATTTTACTTACTTTAATATTACTCCCCTTTAGCAAAGTGATTGCCGATGCTCAACAATATTTTGAGAAAGCGAATATTTTAGCAATGTATGGCAAATGGCAAGAAGCAATTGACTTCTATGATTTGGCAATCAAATATAATCCTGATCTTGCTGAAGCTTACAATAATAAAGGTGCTGCTTTGGATAAGTTAGATAAATGGCAGGATGCAATTGACTCTTATGATTTAGCAATCAAATATAAGCCTGATTTTGCCGATGCTTACTATAACAAAGGTGAGGTTTTAAGTAAGTTAGGCAAATGGCAAGAGGCAATTATACTAAATAATTTAGCAATTAAATATAAGCCTGATCATGCCAAAGCTTACACCAACAAAGGTAACAATTTATATAAGTTAGATAAATTGCATGAGGCAATTAACTCCTATGATTTAGCAATTAAATATAAGCCTGATCTTGCTGAAGCTTACTATAACAAAGCTATTGCTTTAGAAAAATTAAACAAATATCAAGAAGCAATTGACTCTTATGATTTGGCAATTAAATATAAGTTTGACTATGCTAAAGCTTACTATAACAAAGGTGTTGATTTAGGCAAATTAGGCAAATTGCATGAGGCAATTATAGCCTATGATTTGGCGATTAAATATAAGTTTGATTATACTGATGCTTATTATAATAAAGGTACTACTTTGGATGAGTTAGATAAATGGCAGGATGCAATTGACTGCTATGATTTAGCAATTAAATATAAGCCTGATTTTGCTATAGCTTACCATAACAAAGGTACAACTTTGTGTAAATTAGGCAAATGGCATAAGGCAATTAACTTCTATGATTTAGCAATCAAATATAAGCCCGATCTTGCTGAAGCTTACTATAACAAAGGTGTTGCTTTGGATAAATTAGATAAATGGCAGGATGCAATTATAGCCTATGATTTGGCAATTAAATATAAGCCTGATTTCGCTAATGCTTACTATAGTAAAGGTATAGCTTTAGATAAGTTAGGTAAACACCCAGAAGAAATTATAGCCTATGATTTGGCAATCAAATATAAGCCTGATTTTGCTAAAGCTTACTATAACAAAGGTATGACTTTAGGTAAATTAGGCAAATACCAGGAGGCAATTACATTATTTGATTTGACAATCAAATATAAGCCTGATGATGCTAGAGCTTACTATAACAAAGGTGTTGCCTTGAAAAAATTAGGTAAAAACTCGCAAGCAGAAGAAGCATTGAGCAAAGCAGAGCAACTTAGGACAAGACATTAAAAACTATAGAATGTATAGCTAACCCAACTAACATTATTCCGTCATTGCGAGGAGGCGTGAGCCGACGAAGCAATCCATTTCTGATTACTTTTTTGGATTGCTTCGTCGCCACTAAAGTTGCTCCTCGCAATGACGCCTGGAACTTGTGTACTCCTTGCAATGACAGAGTAATGTTACTCGGATTAGCTATATGTTTTATAAACCAAACTAAAAGATACTTAAGAGAGGAATATTATATGCAAAAAGCTTTAACTTTTATAATTGCTGCAGCAATTATTTACTCTATTGTTCAAATGAAAACGCAATCTCCACCTGAGGAAAGCACCCCTAAGGTTCAGACAGCCAATGAATCCGAAAGTAATAACAATACTAGCACTACCTCTACTGAACAAGCGAATATACCATTAACTGGTAATTTCCTTGAAAAAACTGTTTCAAAAGTTTTGATCAATGCTCTTAAAACAGAAGAAGGTCGACTATTCTTTGAAAATTTACTACAACCAACTAACAAACCTATTACTGATGGTAAATATACTATAGAGGTTAATAGAGATTTAATTCAGCCAATGTTTAAGATTAACAGCTTTGGTAATGGGACTGTTGGTCCAGCAACTTGTGGTCATGTAGTTACATTACATTACCAATTATTGGATATTAACAATAATTTACTCAGTGAAAATACCAAAACCTTTACCCTTGGTTCTCGAGCAATCATGCCTGGAATTGATTCTGTAGTAGTAGGGATGATGGTTGGACAAACCAGACAAGCTATACTTCCTACAAAATATGCATATTCTAACGAAGAAAATAAAGCATATGATTCACCTTATAGGGTTAATATTGTCCTAAATTCAATATTACCTAATAATTTTGTTAATAGTCATGAAGTAAAGATATTTGATGATGAAATAGCTTATAGGATACCCTTATTATGTGGAGATAAAGTAGGAGTTGACGCAAAGATTACTAAATTATCGAATGGTCAGGTACTTTATGATTCAGTACAAAAAGGTGAGAAACTAGATATAAAAATTGGTGATATTAGTTATCCATTAATTGTGTCATATGCTCTGCATGGTAAAGTACCAGTTGGCACTAGAACGGTGATTGCCAAAGGTAAGTTATTTAAAGCACTCGGTTCTAATATCAATAGAATGCTTAATCAAAGTAAGATACCTATGGACGAATATTTGATGCTGGAATTAACAAATTTTCAAACAAGACTTCCTGGATAAGTCAAAGATAGTTGAGAGATTTTTAGGAGAAACGAAGCCGAGTACCGCAGCGTACATAAACGTACGTGAGGAGCGGAGGCGAGTTTCGACGACAAAATCACCAACTAGATTGGCTTATCCAGGAAGTCTACAGAGTAATTGAGGAAAAAAATGCACGATACTAATTACAATACTAAAAGAGCAACTGTACCAGCTCTCGAAGAGTTATTATTTGAACCCATAAAAGTACTAGATCATGGTTTTATTAGAGTTATTGATTATATGGGTGATGATAGTAGCATAGTACAAGCAGCACGAGTATCGTATGGCAAAGGTACAAAACAACTAAGCCAAGATAAAGGTTTAATTAATTACCTAATGCGTCACAAACATACGACACCATTTGAAATGTGTGATATCAAATTTCATATTAAACTACCTATTTTCGTTGCAAGACAATGGATACGTCATAGAACCGCTAGTGTTAATGAATATTCAGCTAGATATTCTATATTAGGAAATGAATTTTATTTACCAGAAAAACAAAATCTTGCTGCTCAATCTACAATAAATAAGCAGGGAAGAAGTGATGAAAAAATTCCAGAAAAAATTGCAGATAAAGTATTAGTGCTACTAGAAAAAGATGCTAAAATATGCTATCAGCACTATACTGAAATGATGAACCAGGATGAACATGGCAATATTATCGATGAAAATACCATAGGTATTACTAGGGAACTGGCAAGAATGAATTTAACCTTAAACTATTATACAGAATGGTATTGGAAAATTAATTTGCATAATCTCTTAAATTTTCTGCTATTGCGAGCCGATCCTCATGCTCAATACGAAATCAGAGTATATGCAGACAAGATGCTAGAAATAGTAAAAGCTTGGGTGCCTTTTACTTATGATGCTTTTAAGGAATATAGACTAGAAGGTAATAATATTTCTAAAAAAGGACTGGATGTCATAAAAAGACTAATTAATAAAGAAGATGTCACGCTAGAATCTAGTGGCATGACCAAAAGAGAATGGGATGAATTAATGCAAATTATAAAATAAGTTCTAAAAAATCCCTGAGTATCATAGACCATAGTACCCTACATTTTTTATTCTATCGTGAAAGTATAATTCGGTATGCATGTTGATTTAAGGAAAAAAGATGATCTCGTCATTGCGAGGAGCCACTAAAGTCACAGCTGTCGAAAGTTAGAAGGTAGAGCGGGTTTAGAGGCTATCATGGCAGTTTAAAAGTTGCGGGAAAATAACTGGCGTCATTGCGAGGAGGCATGAGCCGACGAAGCAACCCATTTTTGGTTGCTTTCCTGGATTGCTTCGTCGACCTACGGTCTTCTCGCAATGACGTTGACCACATACAACTTTTAAAGTACACTATCTAAAACCTCTTCCTCTTCTAACTTTCGACAGCTGTGCCACTAAAGTGGTGACGAAGCAATCCAATTTATATGAAGATATTGTTTAGCATATGTTTTGGATTGCTTCGTCGTGCTTACGCACTCCTCACAATGACGTTTGTGTCTGGTATAATTTTGCTATTTTACTATAACAATAAAAAATGTAGGGTCCTATGATCATAGACTCCCGCCTACGCAGGAATCTATGACACTTTTGTGCAAGAAAACCTAATGATATTAGAGAATAAAAGTTAGAATTTAAGCCTTGCACCAATAAGAGCAACAGCACCTCTAGTCTTTGTTTTAGGGGCTTCAACAGAATAAACTGGTCGACCTTTAGCTTGGAAATAAGATATTTCAGCATAAGGCAATAACCCTGGTGTTACTAAATATTGAGTACCAAGACTTACTGTATCAACAGTATTTTTATACTTCAGCGATTTAAAATAGGAAACACTTGTTTTCATAGGACCCTGCCCATAAGCAACTGCCCCCTTATAATATTGAGTATTACGACCAACTTTATGGTAAGTTTTTGAAGTCAAACTTTTACCTAAGCTACCATAAGAAGCAGCACAAGAAACATTACCATAAGTCAATACCGCTCCTAAACTGTAAGAAGTTAAATTTGACAACTTGTCTCTAGAAAGTACCTTGCTATTAGGATCTAATACTATAATCTTACTAGCTGGTTTAGCATATTCTCCTGTAACAGCCACTTTTACTGCTACATCATCTATAATTGCATATTTATAGGATATTCCAACAGAAATCGCATCTTTGACATTCTGATTTATAATCACCTGATCGCCTTTACCACCATTTATACCTGGTAATTCTACTTTAGTTATACCAACACTTAATTTACTCAAACCTTTATCGTCTAAATTTTTTAGACTGCGATTACCACCAGTATTTGCTGAATCAGGAATATAAGAAATACCAAACTGAAAGCCTTGCATTTCCGGTGTATAGTAGGAAACTTTTCTAGATGCCTCTGTTTTACCACTGATGTCATCGAAGCTATTGGAGAACGAACCTATCTGAGAGCTACCGGCACCGGAAGTATCAAAGTCTGGCTTCAGACCTTTATACTTCATATTATTATCATCTAATACTGCAAACTTACCCCAACCACAACCACCAAGTGGTACAGCAATTGCACCAGCAGTAACACTCATGTTAGAAGCAGCGTCATGAGGAGAACCTAACTCCACTTTACCATACTCTGTTTCTATGAAAATATGAGAACCATTGTAACTTGCGGAAAGTTTTGGTTTAGTTGTTGGCAGTAAAACTATTTTAGCTCCAGCTGTTATATCATTCAATTCCTGCTTGACAGTAGCCATAAAAGCAGCTTCCGTATAAAATGTAAGATTTTTCTTATTATCAGTAATATTTTTACTAGTCCCTGACAATTTTCCCTGATTTCTATAACCAGATTGGAAATCAAAATACCCTTCTAATTTTATTTCTGTATCTGAGGCAGTAGCATTATCTGGAGTAGCACAACCACTAGCGAATGCTATGCTTGAAAAACAAGAAAAACATAGTAACATTATTAATTTTTTCATTGTAACACCTAAATTTCAATTCACTTAATCTTTATTTATTCTATTTTGCGTTCGTCTATACCTAAATACAGACCAGTTTTCTATTTGGGATTATAGCATAAGATAAATCATTATGTAACTAATAACTTGCAAATAGCTGTGATCACTACATAAATACACTTAGTTATAATGGCAAAATTACCATTATAACTAACCCGACTAACATTACTCTGTTTATTAGCGAGGGAGCAGCGAAGCACAACAAAGCAATCCATTTCTGGTCACTTTTTGGATTGCCACGACCACTATGTGGTCTCGCAATGACGAAAGTACTTTTTACCAAACCGTCATTGCGAGGAGCTACTTTAGTAGCGACGAAGCAATCCAGAAAAGTGATTAGAATGGATTGCTTCGTAGGCTTACGCCTCCTCGCAATGACGCCAGCTATTTTTCCACAACTTTTAAATTGTCCTGCCATTATAATGATAATTTTTAATTGTTGCTAATATCATAAAAATATTGTATTTTAGTTTAGTGGGTTGAAATTGTTGTGAAGAACAAAGGTGGGTTTAACCCACCTTTTTTATTAAAGTATTCAAAATATTTATATAGTAATGCAAACTATAGAACAACAAATTATTAATGCTATACAAGATAACATAAAAGATCTTGGTTTTGATTTGGTAAAAGTAACTTTAAAGGGTTCAAGCCATAAAGTACTTGAAGTGTTAATAGATAGATTGGATGGTAATAAGGTTAATATAATAGATTGTCGTAATGTTAGTAAAAATATCTCGGCACTCTTAGATGTTGAAGATATAATTAGTGATAAATATTTTTTAGAAGTTTGTTCAGCAGGTATCGAACGTCCATTAATAAAATTTGAAGATTACACTAGATTTCTCGGTAGAGAAGCTACCATAAAATTAAAAGAATTACTAAATGGTCAAACTCGATATCAGGGAAAGATAGTTAAAACTGAAGATAATAAAATTTATCTGAATAATAATGGTAAAGATATAGTGCTTTCATTTGATATGATAAAAAAAGCCTCTTTGGTATTGACAGATGAAATGTTCAGAAATTTAATGAATAGACTTCCTGCAAAAGTCACTTGTGCTGAGGGATTTGAAGGAGACTCTTCACCTCGAACCGCAGCGTACTCTAGTGTATGCGAAGATTCGAGTACCGCGTCGACGTGCAAATCACCAGCAGAAGTAGAGTTTTGCAGGAAGTCTAATAAAAAATCTTAAAAGGCAGTGAATTTATGGTTAATATGGGTAACATAGAAATTCTACAGATCATAGATTCTGTAGCTAGAGAAAAGAATCTTCCTAAGGAAGCTTTACTTTCAGCTATGGAACAGGCTGTACAGGCTGCAGGACGCAAAAAATATGGTCATGAACATAATATAAAAGCTGAGATTAACAGAAAGAATGGCAATATTAGTCTTTTTAGAGTCCTTGATGTAGTAGATGATGTAGAAAATTATTTTACTCAAATTTCTTTAAATGATGCTGTTGAAAAGAAAGACGATGCTAAAATTGGTGATGAGATTTATGAACTCTTACCACCTATTGATCTTGGGCGTGTTGCCGCTCAAACAGCTAAGCAAATAATAATACAACGCGTTGGTGAAACAGAACGAGAAAAACAGTATGAAGATTTTAAAGATAGGAAAGGTGAAATTTTAAACGGCACTGTTAAGAGAATAGAATTTAATAATATCATAGTTGACCTTGGTCGTGCTGAAGCAATAATTAAAAAGGATCAGCTAATTAGAGGAGAAAACTTTAAGGTTAATGACCGTATTAAAGCTTATGTACAAGATGTAAGATTGGTGTCTAAAGGACCACAAATTTTTCTATCTAGAAGCGATGATCAAATGTTAATAAAATTATTTGAATTAGAGATTCCAGAGATTTATGATAATATAATTGAATTGCGAGCTATAGCCCGTGATCCTGGGTCAAAGGCAAAAGTTGCAGTCTTTGCTTCTGACTCCAGCGTTGATCCTATAGGTTCATGCGTAGGAATTAAAGGTAATAGGATTAGAGCTATTACTAATGAGCTTAATGGTGAAAAGATAGATATAATATTATGGAGTAACAATATTGCCCAATTTATTATGAATGCACTGGCTCCTGCAGAAATTGCAAAAATTGTCATCGATGAAGATAAAAATATAGTTGATGTTGTCGTATCTCAAGATAATTTGAGCCTTGCCATTGGTAGAAGAGGACAGAATGTTCGTTTAGCATCTAAGCTTACTGGCTGGAATATTAATATAATGACCGAAGATCAAGAATCCAAACGGAGAAATGATGAGTTTCGTTCTGCTACTGAATTATTTATGGAATCGTTGGATGTTGAAGAAGTAATAGCCCAACTATTATCTGCACAAGGCTTTACTTCTTTAGAACAGTTGGCTTCCAGTAAGGTTAAAAATTTAATGAATATTGAAGGGTTTGAAGAAGAATTAGCAACTGAGATAAGAGTACGAGCCATAAATTATGTAAATGCTAAGAATGAAAAAATTATTATTAAACTCGAGGCTTTAGGTGTTGAACAAGAATTAATTGATATATTGGATTTACAACCAGAATTCATATTAAAATTAGCTGAATATGGTATAAAGACTATAGAAGATTTGGGAGAGTTGACAGTTAATGAGTTTAGGTCATTAGTGCCTAATTGTAGCATGCTAGATAATGATATAGAATTACTGATTCGTACGGCTCGTATTGGTGATGATGAGTAAGTTGTTTGAGTTGAAAATTGGTGTCATTCCCGTGTAGAGGCTAACAATTAGCCTTAAGTTTCTCTTGACATATTTTTGTACAAAAATGTCATACCTGAGAAAGCAGGTATCTTAGATTCCCTCCTACGCTGGAATGACATCATTAGCAAGTGATAAAACATTTTTGATATTATTAATGATTTTGCAAATAATTTAACATCAACTATTAGTGTTCAGAATTTTATTGATATAATTGAAATATTACCAGTAAAAACATTACCAACAAAAATTAGCTAATTCGAAATTGAAGTAATTTGGTAGAGGGGATTGCATAAATCTATCTTGAGCCAAGATAATAAATTTTGCAGGCAATTTAAAAGTCGTGAAGACCGGTTAAAAAACCCGGAACGTCATTGCGAGGAGGTCATAGGACCTCCGAATCAATCCACTTTTATGGATTGCTTCGTCGCCACTAAAGTGGCTTCTCGCAATGACGTCGGTTATTTTTCTGCGACTTTTAAACTGCCCTGTAAATTTTGAATAAAGAAAATTAGCGATTTCCTTAAAAAACCTGGTATTATGGTATAAGCACGAGATGTAAGTGCAAGAAAAAATTTTTCTAGTGATAGACTTGTTTAAACAAGATATAACTAGAGAATTTTTAGAAAAAATTAAACGAAAAACCATAACGTATTAAGGGAATTGGTACGTGAACATGTGGGTGTACCCTCAGATTTTGCGGAATTAATCCTCAAGAACATTTGAGTATCTAACTATCTGCTAATCATTAATTAGACAGCAGATAGCAGAATTATTTACAAAACTTTAGCATATATAATTGCTATTTAAAGGTTTAATATTTATGACGTATGACGAAGAACCTAAACCAAAGAAATTAACACTTGGCGGTTCAAAACTCTTGCTTAACAAGCCCTCTCAACCTACTAACGTAACTAGAGGTTTTGTTAGCTCTGCAAAAACGATTGTAGAAGTTAGGAAGAGTAACACCCAAGCTGGTAATTTGTCTTTTAATAAACTTTGGTCTAGTGGTTCTACTGCTCAGAGCAGTGAATCTACTGCTGCCGAAGAATTTAATAGACGCCTAACTATTTTAAAAAAAGCAGCAGAAGATGCAAAATCGAAGAGTCTTGATAATAAAATTAGTACTCTTAGTAAACTGGCAAATATCAATCAATCTGCACCACCAGAATATTTAGATATCCTAGAAAATGACCAAGATGAGTCACAAAATATCGAAAACGATTCTGAATTTCCTGTTATCTTAACAGCTCCATCTCTGCAGGATAAAAACCCATCCAAGCCCTTTGTTAGATCACCCATTATTGGTTCTCAGAGTCATTTTGGTGTTGCACTTGAAGATACTGCTTCAACAGATAAGGTTGGTGATAATAAAATAGCAGTACCCAAGGCTAAAATTGAGGAACCTAAAAAATTAAAAAAGGCAGATATTTTCAATATGCTTGATGCAGACGGAAGTGATAATGCCGGTAAAACTAGAAGCCTTGCCTCAATAAAAAGAGCAAGGGAAAAAGAAAAGCGTAAAGCTTATCAACAAACACCAGATAAAGTGTATAGAGAAGTTATTATTCCTGAAGCCATTTCTGTGGGAGATCTAGCCAATAGAATGTCTGAGCGAGCAACAGATGTTATAAAAGAATTGATGAAGCTTGGCATTATGGCTACGACCAGCCAAACGATTGACACAGATACAGCGGAGCTTATTGCTACGACCTTAGGTCATACAGTAAAAAGGGTTCAAGAATCCGACGTTGAGAATATATTGATTAGTGAAGCTGATAAAGAAGAAGATTTAAAGCATAGAGCTCCTATTGTAACGATTATGGGACATGTCGATCACGGTAAAACTTCGTTACTTGATGCTTTAAAATCAACTGATTTGGCAAGTCAGGAGGCAGGTGGCATCACCCAACATATTGGTGCTTATCGGGTAACCTTAGCTGATGGTAGAGCTATTACTTTCATTGACACTCCAGGGCATGAAGCGTTTTCAGAGATGAGGACTAGAGGTGCTAAGGTAACTGATATAGTAGTTATAGTAGTTGCGGCAGATGATGGAATAAAGCCGCAAACGATTGAAGCAATTAATCACGCTAAGGCGGCAAATGTTCCTATAATTGTGGCAATAAATAAGATCGATAAACCAGATGTTAATCTTGACCGAATTAAGAATGACCTGTTAATGTACGATTTAGTTAGTGAAGAGTTAGGTGGCGATACTATAGTTGTACCGGTTTCAGCTTTGAAGAAAACTAATTTAGATAAATTAGAAGATGCTATATTATTAGTGGCAGAAATGCAGGATCTTAAGGCTAACTTTAGCGGACTCACTGCTGGTGTGGTCATAGAGGCAAAAGTCGATAAAGGCAAAGGAGCTGTGGCTACTATATTGGTACAACGTGGTATTCTAAGAACTGGAGACATAGTAGTTGCCGGAACGAAATATGGTAGAATTAAGAGAATGAATAATGATAAAGGAGTGGATCTTACCCAGGCAGAACCAACTTTACCAGTAGAGATTTATGGTTTAAATGAAGCCCCACGTGCAGGAGATCAATTTAATGTAGTGCAGAATGAAAAACAGGCTAGGGATATTGTAGAGTATCGTGAACGCCTGGCAAAAGAAAAGAAAATTTCTGTTACCAAAAGATCAAGCATAGAAGAATTATTCTTAAAAGCCTCTGGCAGCACTGTGATGAAGGAGTTACCGATAATCGTTAAAGGTGATGTGCAAGGTTCGATTGAAGCAATTGTTACTAGTCTATTAAAGCTGCCAAATGATGAAGTTCGTGTAAGAATTTTACATCACGCAGTAGGTGGAATATTGGAGTCAGATGTTACCTTAGCTAAAGCATCAAATGCTATTATTATTGGTTTTAACGTTAGAACTAATAGCAATGCTTTTACTATGGCAGAAAGAGAAAAAGTGGATATTAGATATTACTCTCTTATCTATAATTTACTAGACGATATTAAATCAATAATTAGTGGTATGCTTTCACCAATTATTCGTGAGCAATATATTGGTACAGTCGAGATCCGACAAATATTCACTGTCTCGAAGGTTGGAAAAATTGCTGGTAGTTATGTTACTAAGGGTACTATTAAAAGAGGTGCTAGGGCTCGATTGTTACGAGATAATATTGTTATTCACGAGGGAAAACTCAAAACTCTCAAACGTTTTAAAGATGATGTCAAAGAAGTTCACGAAGGCTTCGAATGTGGTATTGCTTTTGAAAATTATGAGAATATCGAACAATCCGATATTGTAGAAGTTTTTGAAATTATTGAAGAAAAAAAACAATTATTGTAAATGCAAAAAATTTCCGATAGAGACAAGTCTTCAAGACAAAAAAAAGTTGCATCATTAATAAATGAAGCATTAGTGGAAGTGCTAAGACGTGGTAAGATGTTAGATGAACGACTGATTAATTGTCCGGTAACTATTACCAAAGTCTTAGTTACTGCTGATTTAAAAGTAGCACATTGTTACTTTTTACCATTTAATACAGTTTTTAATGAAATACAACTTACTGAATCTTTAAATAATTCGAAATATGCTATAAGAAATTTTATAACTGCTAAAATTAATTTAAAATATTCACCGGAAATTCGTTTTCATTATGATCTCGGATTTGATAATGCCGATAAAGTTGAGAAGTTATTGAAGCAAGCTGAGGTTAATCGAATGAATTAGGATTTTAAAATGAATCAACACCTTAACCATCGTAAAGCAACAATTGCTGATTTAACAGCAATTATCACCCTGCTTTTAGAAGATGAACTTGGGCAAATAAGAGAACATCTTTCAGAAAAATTGGATCAAGCTTATATTGATGCGTTCCATAGGATAAATAACGATCCAAATCAATATTTGATGATAATGGAAATGGATAAGGAAATCGTTGGCACTTGCCATTTGACCATCATGCCATCACTAACTTTCATGGGTTCAACAAGAATGCAAATTGAAGCTGTTCGCATCTCAAAAAACTATAGAGGGCAACGTTTCGGCGAATGGATGATGAGTACTGCAATGAAGTATGGTAAATCAAAAAATGTGTCTATTGTTCAGTTGACAACTAATAAAAAACGTCCAAGAGCCAAACAGTTTTATGAGAAACTTGGTTTTGAAGCAACACATGAAGGGATGAAATTATATTTAAGAAAAGAGAATGTTCTGTCCCAATGATTGGGTGATTTTGTTGATTATTCCTTCTAAATCTATAATTCTAAAAAATACTTTTTCCATTACACACTTGTGAATAATAGTAAGATATAGAGTATCTTCTACCCCTTGTAAATACTTACATTCCAACCTTTCTTAATCCAAAATTCATACAATAAAAAAACCATTATAAATATAACGTGACCAGTTATATTAGTGATAGGATGGGTAAATTGTATCCAGAATAGAACTTTAGATTTCAAAGAGTTCGTACCCAAGCAAAGACTCATCCTTTTGGATCGGGTTATCAGTAATCTAATACCATAGGAAAGTTATTTTTTAGTGACCAAGTTGATATCTCATATATTGCTAATAATTGTGTAGCAAGTGAAAAATTTTTATTTAGACGCTCATCTAATTTTTTGTTTTTAATTTTATCTTCATTTTTAAGATGTATAATAGGTTTTTCATAATAGTAATTAGATAATTCATTGATTGCATCTATCATACCTTGACTTGAACCTATAAATGATTGTTCACCCCGAAAATTAATACCTTCAAATAATACCTTCTTTTCTATAGGAATCCAAAGTACTATATTTAATTGGTCAAGGGATTTACTTGTTTTTTCTTCGTAATTCTTAACATAATCGAAAAAATTAGGAGCAATATTAATCGTATTATATTTAGAATCAAGTAATTCATTCCATCCTTGTATTTTAAAATTACTATTATTCAAATCAGTAACAACCTTATCTCTCCATTTTTGTATTATTGATAATACCTCAGTATTATTTGCATTTGCTTCAGACATGCCTTGGTTAGGTCTAACCATCTTGTAGGTTAGATTATGCTCTCTGGCATATTTTGCATTTGAGGTTTCCCAATTACCTGTAAGATAGGTAGAAATGCTTCCTGAATAAATATCTATACCTGCGTAAGCCAAGGATATCAAACATACAAAAGTTATTAAATAGCAAATGATTAATTTAAGTAAGCACAACATTATAACTTTATACCCATTTCTAATCATTTTGTGTCCTGAGTTATCCGAAAATTGTCAGTTACATGAGTTACTAATGTACCACAAAGTTGTAATTAATTCTAGACAATATTATGAATTTATGCTACAATCTAAATCTCAGTATAATTATTATATTGTTAACACTCAAAATTATAAAGGAGTTATTATGTCAGAAGACTTAAGGTTATCATTGGAACGACAATTATCTGCAATTTCTAAAAATTTAAATTTTTCTCATCCAACATCCTCCTGCTATCATACCGCCATGTTTTGGTGTCCTAGTTATTAATCCCTATTTTTTACTTTTTATTACTATTTGATTTTTGCTTTTAGCAAGCATTTGTTTGTTTTTTTAATTTTATATATGCGTTGCATTTATAAATAACAAATTAATAAATCCTATAGCTAGCCAGATTAATATTGCTTCGTCTATTAGCTAGGAGCCGCTTTACGGCAACGAATAAATCCATTTTTGATTGCTTTTATGGATTGCTTCGTCGACCTACGGCCTTCCTGGCAATGACGTATACCCCTGATAACTCGTCATTGCGAGACCACATAGTGGTCGTGGTAATCTACTATTCATTAGATTGGATTGCTTAGTCGTGCTTACGCATTCCTCGCAATGACAGAAGTATTACTATGGCTAAATGCTAATCGGGTTAGTTATATAAACAATAAATTAACAAATCTTAAATGTTCTGCTAAGAGTGACTTTTTTTAATTTAATATATCAAATTAAATCATTAATAATTGGTTTGATATAAAAATACATTGAGGTTCACTATGAATAATTGTGTTGATTTACTAGATATAGATAATCTAAACATCGATAATATTAAAGAAACTAAAATATTTCCTAAACACCTAAAACTTCTGTTTTTCGTTGAAATGTGGGAACGCTTTAGCTATTACGGAATGAGGGCTTTGCTTGTGCTATTCCTTACATCTCATTTAGGGTTTAGTGATGCTAATGCTTATGCCATCTATTCTTTATTTGCCGCTATTGGTTATGCCGGTCCGGTACTCGGTGGCTTTCTAGCTGACAAATTAATGGGATTTCGTAATATGGTACTAATTGGCGGCATAATTATAACAATTGGTCATATTTGTATGACCTTAATAGGATCAGATTTAAATTTTGTATATTTAGGCTTATCACTATTAGCATTGGGAACAGGCTTATTTAAGGGTAATATTACAAATTTGTTAAGTTGCTGCTATAAAAAGAATGATCCAGATAGAGAAAGAGGTTTTACCTTATTCTACGTTGGAATAAATTTAGGAGCATTCTTAGCTTCTATTTCCTGTGGTTATGTGGCAAGTACTATTGGTTGGGACTACGGATTTGGTTTAGCTGGTCTAGGTATGTTAATTGGAATTATTATATTTGTTAAATTTCAGAATTTACTAGGTAATAATGGTTCATCACCTTACCCACATCTCATGAAAAAAAGATTTTTCTTGGGATTGAACCCTTTTGCTATAATAATAGTAACTACTCTATTCCTAGCATTTCTTGTTTCTGAAATGTTAACATCTGCTGAATTTTTTGCTAATATGCTTAGCATTATAGGTTTAGGTGTATTTGGGATATTTGGCTATATTATATTTAAGTCTCCAACAATTCAAAGACAAAATCTAATTGCCTTATCGATGATGATCTTTTTATTAATGTGCTTCTTTGCGTTGGAAATGCAACTTGGAGCTCTTATTAACCTCTTTACCGAAAGAAATGTGGTCAAAGAAGTATTTGGCGTTATGATTCCTGCCTCAGTATCACAAGCAATAAATCCTTTATCTGTAATAATATTGGGTTCCTTGTTAGGGGCTTATATGAAGTTTGATAAGAAATATGCAACTCTAATGTTAATTTTAGGTCTTTTGACCTTAGTTGTGTGCTTCTTTATTCTTTATATTGGTTGTGTAAATGCTGATAGTAATGGTAAAGTAGGATATTTATATTTGGTAATTGCTATTTCTTTTATGAGTTTAGGAGAACTTTGTATAACACCATTAGTACAATCCCAAGCGACTTTACTTGCTCCAAAACACTTACGTGGATTTATAATGGGTATATTGATGCTATCACTGGCATTTTCAAATTTACTAGGCACTGTAATAGCAAAGTTTATGTCGGTACCTTCTATTGGGGGAGAAGTAGATTTTATGGAATCACTATCTATATATAAAGAAGGTTTTTTATATATAGCCTTCTTTAATTTAGGCATAGTTGTCATATTTACCATATTTTGCTCTATTTTCTTACATAGAGCCTTAACTAGGCCAAGTTATAGCTAACCTGAATAAAGCAGCTTGGTGTCATTGCGAGGAGCCATTTTGATGGCGACGAAGCAATCTAATTTTGTGTCATCCCCCTGCGAAAGCAGGGATCTAGATTCCCGCCTACGCGGGAATGACATCTTACAATTGCTTCATCTCAACAAGGCTACTGCTCGCAATGACGTCTTATACCTTTCTGTGTAAGGTAATTTACTTATTAGCACCAGTTGCCTTTATATCATAATCCTCACTAAGAAATTTTCTTTGCATCTCTGACTTACCGAGTACATTCTTAGTTTTATTATTTTTGTTAGTTTCTACCCCATTAATTTTTTTACGACTATCTGTCTTATGTTTACTTGGTAACACTTTATCAACAGTTTGTTGGTTAGTATTTTGTCGTGCAGGACATTTATATTTTTCTAAATCTTTCTTAGTTTCACGCAGCATAGATTTAATCTGCTCTAGCTCTTTGTGCAAATCACTATCTGCCTTACCATTATTTTGTCTCTTCACCTTATCATTTGCTGAGTTCAATGAAGGATATTCTTTTTCTTGATTTAGCTTTCGCCTTTCAATATGTTCCGAATCTTGTTTTACCATCTTAATATACATCTGACGATTTCTTAAAGTTGGGTTGATTGTTTCAGTGTCATATTCACTAAGCAAATCGCCATCATCATAATCAAAATTTTCTTCCATGACGTTTCTTTTTGCCGTCGCTATATATTTTTTATTATAAAGCGGTGGACGCTTGCCACCAGCAAAACCTTTGCTGTCTATAATTTTATTATTAGCAGATCTTTTGAAATATCCTCTAAAACCATCAGTACAACCCGAAAGTAAGGATAATCCCAAAACTATAATAATAATTTTTTTTAACATAAATCAATCCGATAATTTTCTAGTAACATTCTATAGCTAAACCAATTAGTATTTATCCATAGCAATACTTCCGTCATTGCGGGGAGGCGTGAGCCGACGAAGCAATCCATTTTTGGTTACTTTTATGGATTGCTTCGTCGACCTACGGTCTTCTCGCAATGACGGAGTAATATTAGTCCTGGTTAGCTATAGTAACATAATTAATGGCATAAAATTAGTAAAGTTGCAAGAATCAGTTTATTATTTCTTCTACTGTATCAGCTAAAACTGTACTACCGTCATTTCTTCGCTTTAATAATTCACGAGATGCCCGCTCTAATATATCACGATTCTTTACTAGCACTAAGAGTTTATCTGCTAATTTTTTTGCAGTGATTTTATTTTGTTCAAAACACCACCCTGCCCCACTATCTTCCAGAGCCTTGGCATTATAGAATTGATGATTTTCAGCAGCCGCAGGTAGCGGAATAAAAATTGCCGGCAAGCCAATATAGCTAAGCTCAGAAATAGTTGACGCCCCAGCTCTTGATATTACTAGCTCTTGATTTGCATATTGCTGATCCATATCATAAAAAAAATCAGATACTTTATGTGGGATATTTAACTCACTATAAATTTTAACAATATTATCATGATCTTCTAGAAGAGCTTGCTGGGTAATATGTAGTTTAATATCAGGGTTTGATTGCACTAATATTTTAATAGCTTCAGGTACTAAAGTAGAGAAAATCTTTGCTCCTTGGCTTCCACCAAAAATGAATATTCGGAAAGTATCATTGCTAAAATTATCCTTAACTTTCAGCTTTTTAACATTCTCCCGTACTATATTTCCTATAACCAATTTCTTGTTATTATCAACAATATTATAATTTTTAGTTTCCTCATAGGTAAGAGCAACTTTCTTGGCACATTTTAGGAAAAATCTATTAACTTTACCAATAAAGCAGTTTTGTTCATAAATTACAATAGGAATACGTAACAATACAGCCGCTATCAAAGGAGCAGCTGTTGGATAGCCACCAAACCCAATTATAACACAAGGTTTAGTCTGCACTAATAGCAATAACATCTTAAAAGTCACAAATAATAAAGAAATCAATAATTTAAACTTATTAAATAACCCTTTAGGTGGTAATCTAAAATTCATTATATGTGGAATGAGCAGTAAATCTTCAGTTAAATATTTTTGACATCTAACATCAGTAATAAGGTGTAACTTATACCCGCGTTTCACTAATTCTTCACCTAAAGCAATAGCGGGAAACAGATGACCTGCCGTACCGCCACCAACAACAATTATATTCTTCATATATCAATATCTTGAATTTTATAGTTAGTAAGAGAAGTTTTATGTTTGGTAAAACCAAGCAACATCCCTGTAGCAATAGCTATGGCAAAAGTTGAAGAACCACCATAACTGATAAAGGGTAAGGTCATACCTTTGGTTGGTAATAAATTCAAGGTAACACCTATATTAATTATTGCTTGTAAACCTATCTGTGCAACAATACCACTTGCTGCCAATTGAGTAAATTTATCTTCTTCATTAATGAGTTTTAGTAAACTACGAATCACTATAAAAGCAAATATTCCTACAATTATCAAGCAGATAATTGCTCCAAATTCCTCACCAGCAACGGCAAAGATAAAATCAGCATGAGAATCCGGCAATACTTGTTTTACCGCTCCTTCACCAGGACCACAACCGTACAAACCGCCATGCTCAAATGCTCTAATTGACTTACTAACTTGATAATTACTAATACTCTCCGGATCAAAAAAACTATTAATCCTTTGTGCTACATGAGGCAACCAAAAATAAGCCACTGTAACGCCAAATAGCAACATAAAAATAGCCAGTATAATCCAAAATATCGGCATACCTGCAATAAAAAGTTGAATACCAAAAACTGCAGTAACCATAACTAACATACCAAAATCTGGCTGGATAATTAATAATAAGGCAATGATACCATATAGAACTATACAGATAGAAAAACTTGGGAACTCTCCCTCAAATTTCAATGATAATATCCAGCCCGCCACTACCGCAAAAAATGGTTTTATAAATTCTGAAGGCTGCATCGAAAGACCTAGAATATTAATCCAACGAATAGCACCCTTAACCTCATAACCATAAAATCTAACTAAAATTAATAATACTATACTGGCAATAAATCCTATAATTGATAATCTCTTTAGCCATTTTCTTGAGAAAGAAGCAAAAATAATGATAAGTAACGAGGCACTAGCAAGATAAATTAATTGTCTAGAGGCAAAATAATGCTCATTAAGCCCTATTCTATTTGCTACTGCTGACCCTGCTGTGGTAACTAACATCATACTAAAAACAAACAGGATTATTAAAGCAATAATCATTTGCTGGTCGATACTACGCCACCACCATTTTAGGTAATTGTTAGATAATTCATTACTCACCTTACGCATAACACAGCCTGGCGTCATTGCGAAGAGCCACTTTGGTGGCGACGAAGCAATCTAATGAATGTGGATTGCCACTACACTCACGTGGTCTCGCAATGACATCTTGTACTTTTTTGCAATTTTTAAATGCCATGCGTAAGGTGAATTCATTATTATGATTATCTTTGATCATGATTAGCAATAATATTATATAATTCTATAAATAGATTTCCACGTTCTTCAAAATTTTTAAATTGATCGTAAGAGGCACAAGCCGGAGCTAGCAAGATATTTTTTATATCCCCTATATCCTGCATTGCGTCCCTAACGGCAGCATTAAAAGCCTCCTGTAAATCATGACAAATTTGGAAATCTACCCTGCCCTTAAGTGACGATGCAAAAAGTTCTTTATCTTGACCGAAAAGATAAGCCTTACGAATTTTATCAAACCATGGCTCTAAATTTGTTATTCCCCCTTCTTTTGCCACCCCTCCAGCTAACCAATATATATTATCAAGTGCTGCAATGGATTTAGAAGCAGCAATGCCATTGGTAGCCTTACTATCATTATAAAAATTTATCATATAGCTAACCTTACTAGCATTTAGCCATAGTAAACTGGCGTCATTGCAAGGAGGTGCGAAGCCCGAACGAAGCAATCCATTTCTAATCACTTTTCTGGATTGCTTCGTCGCCGCTAAAGTGGCTCCTCGCAATGACGTCTGTGAATTTGGCGTAATGCTAATCGGATTAGCTATATTCGAATGATCTGAGTATATTGCTCCAACATATTGCATCCTGTGCGGCAACCCCTTAAACAACTCGATGGCAGCAATTATTTGTTCTGGTCTTACCCCTATAATCCGACAAGCTGCATAACTAGCGGCAATGTTTTCTTGATTATGTATGCCTTGTAAAGAACTATTATTATGGAGATTAATAGTAATCGGTTCAAAAATATTGTCATAAACAACATTATTACAAATTGACACTCCTTTATCAAGGATTTTACCAACAGAGATTGGTACTATATTTGTTTTATTTTCATTTTCTAATTCTAGGAAGATATTGTTGGTAATTTCATCATCAACACTAATTATAGCAAATGAATCTTTATCCATTCGATCAAAGATTTTCTTTTTAGCGGCAATATAGCCTTGTATATTATTATGTCGATCTAAATGATCTTCGGTAATATTAAGAAGCACAGCAATTTTAGCTTTAAAACTGCTTAATAAGTCTAACTGAAATGAAGATAGCTCTAATACATATCCTTGACAATCTAATCCCATACTTAAAGCAGGAAAACCAATATTTCCGCCAACTAGGTAATCAAAATTACAAAATTGTAAAATATGACCGGTTAAAGCTGTGGTAGTACTCTTACCATTAGTACCAGTTATACCAATGAAATTAGCTTTATTGCCCCCTCTGAACTTAACCTCCTCAAATAATAGGTCTATATCTGAGGTTATTGGTATATTACGGGAATTAGCCATTGTAACAATATCATGCGACAAGGAAACGCCTGGACTCAGTAGTATCTTATCAAGCTCCTGCCACCGCCGATCAGATAAGCTAACCAAATTATCGTTTCCATAGATTTTACTGAAAGCATCCCTACTGCTACTTACTTGATCATAACAAATTATCCTAGCTACTTTATTTAATGATTGATAAGCAGCCATACCAGTCTTACCCAAACCAACTATACCTATATTCTTATATTTTTGTGAAACAAATGATGACATAATTTTTAGTTTTCTTTATTTTATATTCCTATTAAAACCAGCATTACCAAGTAATTATAGTTAATCGTTCCGTCAAAAGTCTAGAAATACAACATCTATTATATTTAAACGAAAAAGGTGTCATTCCCGCACCCTATTGTCATTCCCGCGTAGGCGGGAATCTAGATCCTCTACTTTCACAGGGATGACACAAAAAGGAAGAACTTATTCGGGTTAGCTATATATTTTTCTGTCTTTGAAATATAAAATTAATCATTTTTTTACTTAGTGGAAAAGAATTTTGTAGTATACTACAAAAACTTGAGTAATCACTTATAATTAATAATAGAATTTTTTATACTTGCAAAGTAAATATACATCAATAGAATTGGACCATTAAATTAGAAGGGGAATTTATGCTCAATAACATTAACTTTATCAGTAAGGAATTATCAAATAATCAAGCAACTATAGTGTTTATTAACGAACAGCTGAAATTAGACAGTAATTTATTACTACTTGACCAACAACATCATGGTTTAATTTCTAAAACTATTCAAAATAAATTACTATTTACTGGAAAATTTGGACAAATTAAAATTGTTAATTCTGTTGCTAAGGATGGGGAAATAAAATATTTAATCATAGTTGGCACTGGTGATGAAACAAAATTAACAACCTCTTGCATTGAAGAGCTTGGGGGGAAAATCTTATCCTGTAGCACTTGCCGTAAAATTAGCACTATTGGTATAAAAATTTCTCATAATATAGGACAACATCAACCAGCTATTATTGCTTCTCTTATAGCTAGTGGTTGTTTGCTTGCTTCATATAAATTTGATAAATACAGAACTACTCAAAGTGAGGGAGAAAAATTTGCTGTAGATTCTTTGGAGATTTCTATAGATGACAAGTCTAAAGCAGAAGAATTATTTAGTGATAAAAAATCATTAGCTGAGGCAGTATTTTTTGCTAGAGATATGATAAATGAACCAGCCAACATTAAAAACCCTCAATCTTACTCTGAAAAAATATTAGAACATCTTGAACCATTAGGAGTTGATATTATCATTATCGGTGAAAGAGAAATGAAAAATCTTGGCATGGGAGCTTTACTTGGCGTTGGACAAGGCTCACAAAATGAATCAAAACTTGTAGTAATGCAATATAATGGTTTGAATGATGATACTCCTCCTGTGGCTTTTGTTGGTAAAGGAGTTACTTTTGATAGTGGTGGGATTTCTATTAAACCAGCAGCTAACATGGGAGATATGAAATATGATATGGCTGGGTCAGCAGCAGTAGCTGGAGCAATCATGGCTTTGGCTAGTCGTAACGCACAAGTTAACGTGGTCGGGGTAGTTGGTCTTGTAGAAAATATGCCTTCAGGCAACGCTCAACGACCAGGAGATGTGGTAACCACCATGTCCAAAAAAACAGTGGTGGTGGAGAATACTGATGCAGAAGGTCGGTTAGTTTTGGCTGATGCAATTTGGTATACTCAAGAAAAATTTAAACCTCAATGTGTAATCGATCTTGCTACCCTTACTGGGGCTATTATTGTTGCTCTTGGCAAAACTTATGCTGGGTGCTTTGCCAATAATGATCAATTAGCTAATAAGCTAATAGAGGTTGGTAATAAAGTTAATGAAAAATTATGGCGTATGCCTTTACATAAAGATTTTGACGAGATGATAAAATCAGACATTGCTGATCTTGCCAATATTGGTAACGTCCCTGGAGCAGCTGGTAGTTGTACAGCAGCTCAGTTTATAGGAAATTTCATTAAGGAAGGTATGGCTTGGGCACATCTGGATATTGCCGGTGTTGCCTATAATAAAAAAGACCATCCCCTTGGTCCTAGAGGAGGAGTAGGTTATGGCGTAAGACTTCTTAATCAATTTATCCAAGATCAGTATGAAAAATAATCAAGCAAATCATACAAATCGTATTTTTGTAGTTGGCAATGAAAAAGGTGGAGCGGGTAAAACTACCTGCTCCATGCATCTTATTACTGGCTTATTGTATAATGGTCATACGGTAGCTAGTATTGATACTGATTCACGTCAGGGTTCTTTAACAAATTATTTAAAGAACAGAGATAATTACAATTTAAAAAATCCGGACAATCCGGTTAACGCTCCTCAACATTTTCATTTGACTGAAAGTCAAGAACAAGTCATTGGAGCTAAGGAAGAGAACGAAAAAGCTAGGTTTGAACAAATAATTGAACAGACAAAAAATGCCGATTATGTAGTAATTGATACACCAGGAAGCTACTCTTTCTTATCGAGATTAGCCCACTCTTATGCTGATACGGTAATTACCCCAATTAATGATAGTTTCCTTGATTTTGACGTATTAGGCAAAGTTAATGCTGACAATTTGTCAATTATTTCTCCGTCAATTTATAGCCAAATGATTTGGGAACAAAAAATGCAGAAAGCTAATCGTAATGGGGAGACAATTAATTGGATTGTCATGCGTAATCGATTAAGCAACTTGGATGCAGTAAATAAAAGGAAGGTTAGTACTGCTCTTGAACAATTAGCAAAAAGAATTAGCTTTAAGATTGCTCCAGGCTTTAGTGAAAGAGTAATTTTTAGGGAATTATTTTTACAAGGACTAACACTACTTGACTTAACAACAGCTAATCATGGTAAAACACTTAGTATATCCCACGTAGCTGCTCGTCAAGAATTGCGAGATTTCTTAAACTTTCTTGGTGTTTTGTAAGAATATATAGCTAACCTGGTTAGCATTACTCCGTCATTGCGAGGAACCACTTTAGTGGCAACGAAGCAATCCATTTTTGTGTCATCCCTGCGAAAGCAGGTATCTAGATTCCCGCCTACGCAGGAATGACATTAAGGGAGCCACTAGAATAACATTTTTTACATTTTACTACTTACAATTTTTAAGTTGCTCAATATCAGCCCCTACTATGACCTTGATATTTCTAGTAATTTTATCATAATCCCACCATTTTATTTGTACTAACTCATTGATTATCTCATCTGAGAATCTTTTCCTGATAACTTTACTAGGATTACCTGCAACGATAGAGTAGGATGGTACATCCTTGGTGACCACTGCATATGCTCCGATAATTGCTCCATCTCCTATTGTTACTCCCGGCATAATGACTGCATTGGTACCAAACCACACATCATTACCAACTATTGTACTCCTGCCTTTATCAGGAGTTGGGGTATAATTATTCCAACCTTCAAAAATAAAAAATGGATAAGTAGAAAAACCATCCATAGGATGGTTCACATCATCTGCAATAAAAATGGTTCCTCTAGCAATAGCACAAAACTTACCGATAATTAATTTACACTCATGATATCCTCTAATGTTATTACGTTCAAAATGTTCTGGGTACTGATGATCATGATAGTAAGTATAATCCCCTATCATTATGTTAGGATTGTGAATAAAATGTTTTAAAAATACAATTTCTTTAACCTGTTTTGGGTAAATATGTGGATAGTGATTGCTAGGTTGTACCATAGGGGTCTCGTTTATTTAGTTAATATTAATTTTTATTTTGAGTATATACTAAAAATACCTAGCACTAAGCTTTTCATTTAATTTAACTTAAAAAAATATTTATAGTTAACTTGACTAGGAGATTGTAACTTGTCATTCCTAGCTGCGGCGGGAATCTAGATACCTGCTCAATATCAATGTCATCCCTGCGAATGCAGGGATCTAGATTCCCGCCTACGCGGGAATGACATCAGAGCCGCGGGAATGACAACTTACAATTGCTTCGTCGACCTCATGGTCTCCTCGCAATGATGTTTGTCTTTATTTTCATAGAAAATTTTGTTTTTGTTGCAATCAGCCAATTTTGGAATTCTTCCTTGCTTACCACTTCAATGGCAATCGGCATAAAAGCATGATTAACACCACAAAGCTCTGAACACTGACCGTAATATACACCTTTCTTGCTAATTTTAGTCCAGGTTTCGTTGATTCTCCCAGGAACCGCATCGATCTTTATACCTAATGCTGGTACTGCAAAACTATGGATGACATCTCCTGCGGTAATTAAAAATTTTACGGTAGTATTTTCTGGTATGATAATACGGTTATCAACTTCTAATAATCTCTTTTGACCAGCTTTTAAGTTTTCATCAGTAATTAAATAACTATCAAATTCAATATTATCATGATCAGGGTAGATATAGTGCCAATACCACTGATATCCTACAACTTTAACCGTCATGTCTATTTCAGGGATTTTCTCTGCAAACCGTAAAATACGGAATGACGGTATGGCAATAATAACCAAAATTATTATAGGAATTATCGTCCAAATAACCTCAATCAATATGTTATGAGAGAATTTTGCTGGAATGGGATTGGCTTTGGCATTAAATCTAATACAAACATACATTAGTAAAACGAAAATAAAGACAACTATTCCGCCTGATATTAGTAGCAGGAAATTATGAAACTCATGAAGCTCTTCCATAAGAGGGCTTGCTGGGGTTTGCAGCAGCATTTGCCACGCCTGAGGTGCTGATGCTAGGCAGTCGTGAGCAAATAAAAGATATAAAATTATAAATTTTTTCATAAATAGTACTTAGTGGGCTTAATTCTATATGCTATAGTTAGACAATATAAGATGATATATGGTTTTATTAAAGTAAAAAATAGGGTATGGTAAAAAATTTGAAGAATTTATTATTAAATTATTGAAGATTCAATTATGAAAAGTGTGACACGAGAGTTTAACAGACGAATAAGTATCAGCAAAGAATTGATAGAAGCCTCAGGAGGGATTCTAGTATTAGGAGTTGTTACAGCAAAGGTGCAAGTAAGTTCATTAAACCAAAGCTTATGGGACTTATTGCAAGATAGTGGCAAAAGTCAAAAAAAACATGATCCTAAAACAATTAGTGAACTCATTCCTATTAAAGCTTTATGCGATGCTTACAAGAACTTAGGAGTAAAAGTTTCTAGTTATCCAGGATCTAATGCAGCTTTATTAAAAAGGATTCTTTCAGATAAGGGATTATATCAAATTAATACGGTTGTAGACATAAACAATTACATTTCCATTACTTCACTACGATCTGTAGGATCTTATGATTTATCTAAATTATCAGGAGATATTGAATTTCGACCAGGAAAACCGGGGGAAACTTACATTGGTACTACAAAGAGAGCAATTAATCTTGAGCATTTACCTGTGTTATGTGATCAGGATGGACCATTTGGCAGCCCTACATCTGATTCAAGTAAGGCTTTAATTCAGGACTCAACAACTGATCTTATTACAGTAATTTTTAGTTTTGATGGAAATCAGTTGTTACAAGAACAAATGCATGAAATGACAAGGTTATTAACACAATATGCTGGTGCTACTAATGTGCATACT
Organism: Rickettsia sp.; assembly: GCA_023269695.1. Lineage (GTDB taxonomy): Bacteria > Pseudomonadota > Alphaproteobacteria > Rickettsiales > Rickettsiaceae > Tisiphia. The sequence goes on along the minus strand of JAHFPS010000001.1, from coordinate 59,539 downwards.
TATTCGATCAAAGATGGGATTCAAGAATTACTTCTGTAACTTGAAGAATTTATTATTGACTTTAAACTGCCTTCTGATACGATTCGGCTTACTAATGAGTAGATTTCTCAAAAATGATTTAAGATTACAATATGGCTGGTCATTCAAAATTTAAAAATATTCAGCATCGAAAAGGTGCACAAGATAAAAAAAGGGCAAAAGTTTTTACTAAGTTAGTTAGAGAAATTATTACTGCTGCTAAACTAGGGGCTGATATAAGCAATAATCCACGGCTGCGGAGTAGTATAGCTGCAGCTCGGAGTCAGAATTTGCCAAAGGATCGAATAGATAAGGCAATAAGTGCAGCAAGTGATTCGAATAATAACGAAAATTATACAGAGATTAGATATGAGGGCTTTGCTCCCGGTGGGATTGCAATAATAATAGAGGCTTTAACTGATAATAAAAATCGTACGGCTGCGGAGATTAGGGCAGCTTTTAGCAAATTTGGTGGCAATTTAGGTGAAACTGGCAGTGTTAGTTATCTGTTTGATCATCTCGGAGTAATACAATATCCGGCAAATGTAGCAACAATAGAAGCTATGTTTGAAAGTAGCCTAGAGGCTGGAGCAAAAGATATGATTTCTGAAGAAGATACATATTTAATCTACACAGATATTGAGAACTTTGTGCAAGCTCTTGAATTTCTGACCAATAAATATGGGCATCCTGAAGAATCTTACATAGGTTGGGTGGCTAAAAATACCATAATTATAGAAGAGAATGATAAAGCAGAGAAGCTATTAAAATTAGTGGATATTTTAGAAGAAAGTGATGATGTGCAAAAAGTTTTTGGTAATTATGAATTATCTGATGCAATTTATGAAACTATGAAGGACGTTTAATATGAACTGCCAAGTTATTGTTCTAGCTGCAGGTAATGGTAGAAGAATGGAATCTGCCTTACCAAAAGTGATGCATAAAGTTGGTGGTAAATCGATGCTTGATAGAGTGCTAACCAATGCAAAGCAAGTGAGCAATGAAGTTATTTTAGTTCATTCATGGCAATTAGAAGAATATATTGCTCATTATAAAGATACTTGTAAATTTGTTTTACAGCCAGAACCTCTTGGTACTGCTCATGCAGTGTATAGTGCTTTGGACTTAATTGATGACAATAAAATTGTGGCAGTGCTTTATGGAGATAATCCGTTAATTACCGCAGATATTATTAATGATTTACTAGAATATCTAGTTTCAACAAATTCTGCTATAACAACATTGTGCTTTAAGCGAGATAATCCTGGGCAATATGGACGAATAGTTATTGATAAATTAGGGAATTTTTTAAAAATTGTTGAATTTAAACAAGCAACGAGTGAGGAATTAGCTGTAACAATTTGTAATTCTGGTATTATGGTTTTCGCAGAAGGTATATTAAACAAATATTTACCTTCTATTTTTTCAGAAGAAATTGATAAATCAAAAGAATTGTATTTAACGGAACTGGTAAAAATCGTTAAGGATAGTGGAAAAAAAGTATCATATTTGTTATCTTCCAACCACGATATAGTGATTGGAGTAAATACTAAACAAGAGCTAGAAGAAGCTAATAGAACTATTGCTAAGTTAACGGGGTATAGCTAACTCGATTAGTATTTTGCCATAGTAAACTAGTGTCATTGCGAGACCACGTAGTGGTCGTGGCAATCCATCTCTAATCTTGGATTGCTTCGTCGCCACTAAAGTGGCTTCTCGCAATGACATTTGTCAATTTGGCGTAATGTTAGCCCTGGTTAGTTATATAAAAATTAAGAGCTTAAAAAATGACTAAAAATGAAATATTATCCTACCCGGAAGTAAAAAGTTTGAACAATGAATGTAAAAAGCTTGTGGTATTGTTACATGGGCTTGGTTCAGATGGAGATGATTTAATAGGATTAGTTCCTTTTCTGTCTAAGGAATTACCCGACTGTCACTTTATTGCACCACATGGCATTGAAAAATTTGATAATGCACCTTACGGTAGACAATGGTTTAGTCTAAATAACCGTGCCCCTGACATAGTCAGGGAATTAGTTGCTAAAAATAGCGGTTTAGTTGCTAGCATAATTCAAAAGAAACAAGCCGAACTAAATTTAACTAATAAAGATACTATCATAATTGGTTTCTCACAAGGTACCATGATGGGGCTATATTTAAATTTTATACAAAAAGAACCTTTTGCTTGTGTAATAGGGTTTTCTGGCAAATTAATTGCTCCACAAGAATGTATCAATAAAACTACACCAGTTTGTGTAATACATGGTGAATTAGACGATGTGCTTGACGTAAGTAGCATGGATGAAATAATAGAATATCTAGAGAAATATGATATTGCTTATAGTCACTACAGGGTACCAAATCTTGCACATTCTATTGATGATAGGGGACTACAATTTGCCGTTAAGTTTATAGCTAACCAGGGCTAACATTATGTCAAATTTACAAACGTCATTGCGAGTAGGCACAAGCCTACGAAGCAATCCATTTTTGGTTACTTTTATGGATTGCTTCGTCGACCTACGGTCTTCTTGCAATGACGTTGACCACATACGACTTAAATAGTAGGTTAAATTAATGAATATATTTACCAATAAATTATCTGAAACAGATAACGATATATACCAAATTATTAATGGTGAAAAAAAGCGTCAGCACGATTTTATCGAATTGATTGCCTCTGAGAATTTTGTAAGCCCAGCAGTATTAGAAGCACAAGGCTCAATTCTGACCAATAAATATGCTGAAGGATATCCGGGAAAACGCTATTATAATGGGTGTGTTGAGGTTGATAAGGCTGAGACTTTAGCTATAGAGCGGGTTAAAACACTATTTAATTGTAAATATGCTAATGTTCAGCCTCATTCCGGTTCTCAGGCTAATCAGGCAGTATTTTTAACCTTATTAAAACCACATGATACCATACTTGGTATGTCGCTAGATACAGGCGGACATTTAACTCATGGTGCTCCGCCTAACTTGTCTGGCAAATGGTTTAACTCTGTGTTCTATTCGGTAAATAAGGAGACTTATCTAATTGATTATCAGCAAATAGAGCAATTGGCAGTGCAGCATAAACCTAAATTGATTATAGCTGGCTATTCTGCCCACTCACGTCAATTAGATTTTGCTAAATTTAGGGAGATTGCTGATAAAATAGGAGCATATTTAGTAGCAGATATTGCCCATATTGCTGGACTAGTTGCAGTAGGTGAGCATCCAAGTCCTTTGCCTTATGCTCATGTCGTGACTTCTACTACTCATAAAACTCTGCGTGGTCCACGTGGTGGTCTTATTCTGTCAAATGATGAGGAATTGGGTAAGAAGATAAATCTTGCTTTATTTCCTGGGCTGCAAGGTGGTCCATTAATGCATATTGTTGCAGCAAAAGCAGTGGCATTTTTGGAAAGCTTACAACCAGAGTATCGTCTTTATATAAAACAGGTTGTCAGTAACGCCAAAGCTCTTGCTAACAGTTTAATGGCAAGAGGCTATGATATTTTAACTAATGGCACCGATAATCATATAGTATTAGTGGACTTACGAAAATATGGTATAACTGGTAAGGTGGCGGCAGATTCGCTTGAAAAAGGCGGTATAACCTGTAATAAAAATGCTATCCCATTTGATGCCACTTCACCGTTTATTACTTCTGGTATTAGGCTTGGTACTCCGGCATGCACCACTAGAGGATTTAAAGAACAGGAGTTTATAGAAGTTGGCAAGATGATTAGCGATGTATTAGATGGCTTGAAAAATAAAAACGATGGACAAGATAATAGTGATTGTGAGCAAAAAACTTTCCAACAAGTTAAAAAATTAGTAGATAATTTCCCGGTTTATGTTTAAACTATAAGTCACAAGTTATAGAATTGACGTTGAACCACATACAACTTTTAAAGTACACTAATCAGATTAGCTATAATAATGCCTTAGTATGTTTGTTTATTTGCTTTCTCATCTCCGGGTAATACATAACTCGGTCCTTTCCAACTTGATGAAAAATCAAATTCTCTATATGGCTGATCAAGTTTAACTGGCTCATATACTACTTTTTCCAAACTCTCATCATATTTCACTTGCACATAACCAGTTAATGGAAAGTCTTTTCTAAGAGGATGACCAACAAAATCATAGTCTGTTAGAATACGACGAATATCATGGCTCCCAGCAAAATTTATCCCAAACATATCATATGCTTCACGTTCATACCAACAAGCAGCACTAAAGATTTTGGTAACTGAAGGGATTATGTCATTTTCTCCAACCTCAACTTTGACTAATACACGTTTATTTAATTTAAGACTTAGTAAATTATATACTACCTCAAACCGTTTGGAACGATTTAAAAAATCGGCAGCAAACAAATCTGTTAGTACAGTAAAACGTAAATCCTCAGATTGCTTAATTGATGATAAAAATGGCAACAAACTTTCTATAGCAGATTTATAGGCAGCGAAATGTACATTTGAACCATTTGAGGATACAGGCAAAGCAGTTATCTCAAGCCCCTGATTCTTTATTAAGTTATCAATAATCTCTTCCATATTATACACTGGCACTCTTAAATCTAGTAGTTCTTCTAATTTTCCTTTGTAATTGCATTAAGCCGTAAATTAAAGCCTCTGCAGTCGGAGGACAACCTGGTACATATACGTCTACCGGAACGATTTGATCACAACCACGCACTACCGAGTAGGAATAATGATAATAGCCACCACCATTGGCACAGCTTCCCATTGACAGAACCCATTTAGGTTCAGTCATTTGGTCATAAACTTTTCTAAGAGCCGGAGCCATCTTATTAGTTAAGGTTCCTGCAACTATCATTAGATCAGATTGACGTGGACTTGGTCTAAATAACATACCAAAACGATCCATATCGTAACGGCTAGAAGCAGCTTGCATCATTTCTACTGCACAACAGGCAAGACCAAAACTCATGGGCCAAAGTGAATTAGATCTAGCCCAGCCCAGCAAATCATCGAGTTTAGTTATCAAGAACCCTCGATTTGAGATTTCCTCTGCAAGTAGCTTGTCTTGATCGTATAAATCTATTCCTGCTTTCATGTCATTACTCCCAATCTAATGCTCCTTTTTTCCATTCATATATAAAACCAACGGTAAGGACAAATAAGAAAAACATCATTGAAAAAAAACCAAATTTACCAATTTGTCCAAGTGTAATAGCCCATGGCACCAAAAAAGTTACTTCTAAATCAAAAATAATAAATAAAATAGCTACTAGATAAAAACGTACATCAAATTTGCTTCTAGCATCACTAAAAGGTTCAAATCCACATTCATAACTATCCAGCTTAGCCTTATTATATTTCCGAGGACTCAAAAGCCTCGGTAATGTAATTATTATCAATGACAAAACTGATGCTATAGCAAAAAATACCGCTATAGGCAAATATTCCTGTACAATGTGCGATGTTTCCAACATTAGTAATTACCTTAATAAATTAGGTGGTGTTATCTCTACGAAAAACTTATACGTCATTGCGAGGAAGTAGCATTGCTACGACGAAGCAATTGTAAGTTGTCATTCCCGCGTAGGCGGGAATCTAGATCCCTGCCTTCGCAGGGATGACAGAAAACAGAATTGCTTCGTCGCTACTACAGCGGCTCCTCGCAATGACGATTTGTCGCTACTCACGTAATAGTAACTTAAGCAAAATAACCGCTCCAAAGGCACTACAAACCCACCATATTTGCCAAATGTTAAATGAAATCATACCTATTATATAATAATTTATAAAGCAAGCATAGGCAACAGACTTGTAATTTAACGTATCTATATCTATTTCCTTACCAGTTAAATTCATCTTAGCACTTTTAGGGGGCTGCACTAAGTCTATATTACTAATTTTTTGAATATATTTATAAATTAAAGATAAAAATAGTATAAAACCTACTAAGCCCGTTTCAAATAAAATTTGCATTATATTATTATGTGGGTGTAGAGGAAGAGGTGACCAAATCCATTGGTGATAGCTAACCATTTGTTCTTTATCAACTTTAAAATCTCTTGACGAAGCAAATCCATAGCCTAAGATTGGTTTCTTGACAATTTGTTCAGCAACAAAGTGCCAAATAAACACACGCTGCTTGGCAGAATCAGGTAGAAAGTTAGCATAGTGATCTGATGCATAATATGGTTGTATTTTATAAGCAATTATCGGCATCATTATTGAACCAGTGAGCATAGCAAAGGTAAATAATTTCAAAAAAATAGACTGCAGTGATTTTGTTGCTAACAACCTATTTGTTAAAAATACTAACCCACCTACGGTAAATGCTAAGAAGCTTGCCAGACTATCAGAGATAGATAATAAATAAAAAATTAACAGATAATAGATTAGTGCTAATAGATATTTATGATATAGTATAAGTATAGCAATGAATAGCCAGGAAAGAACTGACAATAAAGAGCAGCCACGATCAAGAAGGAATAAAAAGAATTGACCAGAAGATTTTGATTGAAAAATAGTACGAAAGGTTCTTGTGATAATACCGTGAGATGAGTATTCTACAAAGAATAGAGCAATTGCTAGCACTATTCCTGTAATAAAGTATATTTTTATTTTGGTTACATTGATAGGTAATTTGTTAATATGGCTATTTACGATAAACCCTATTAGAACAATTAAACAAACTTGTAGATAATTAAGTAAAGAGGAAGGATAATTATGTGAATAAAAATTTGTTATAAGACACCAAAGAGCAAATAATACTTCCAGTTTCCAATTGGATAACAAAGTTTTTTTAATAGTGGCATATTGTAAATTAATAAATGTTTTGTCTGGTAAAGCAATTAATATAGTTAATAACCAAATGGGAACTATTACTGCCGCAGAAAAACCGGAAATTAATCCAACTGCTGGGAATAACATTACTAACATGTAGAACATGGATTGTATCATTCTTAAGTATCCTTATAAACAATCTTTAGCAAAAATTTCATAAATTGGGTGTTCAAAGGTGAAGACTGAAATGCTTGATGAGATAAGCCATCCTTGGAAAATTAACATAGGGTCTTCATCAATCTTATGCTCTGTAATAGTTAATAGCATGTAATTATTCCCATTGTAAGGATCAAGGTTTTTTATACATTTATGCAGTTTAATCTGAATATTACCAAAAAATTGTGGTTCATTAGGCTTTAATGACAACTCCTTTGATGTTGCGGTAATTTTATTTAAAGCGATAATCTTACCTAAAGTACAAGTTTTTAATTCTGCATATTCAACATTATTCTGTATATTTGGTAAGTTATTGTCGTTAATTTTATTGTCTTTGATTTCTAACTCGTTACTATCTTCATCGGTAGTATCGAAGAATTCTATATCTTGAACAGTATCTTCAGCTTGTCCATAAGGAGAAAGAACGCATAAAAAACCCATTATACTAGTAAATATAAGACGCTTCATTAATTTCTGTAGCATTCGAAAATAACAATTCTTTAAGTTATAACCTGGAACATATTAATTATACTGGCATGTAGCAAGATTGTATATATAAAACTTCGAGATATATGTATCAGGGCAGTTTAAAAGTTGTGGAAAAATAACTGGCGTCATTGCGAGAAGGCATAAGCCCACGAAGCAAATAGACCCATTAATGGTAATTTTAGTAAGAGTAATTATCATTTTTCTTTAAACGCTCTGAACATGGTATCAGTAATAGGATCAAGTAAATATCTTAGGAGAGTTCTTGTGCCAGTGACAATTTGAACTTCCACCTGCATACCAGGATGTAGCTCTAATTTTTTAGCTTTTGCGATCTTATTAAACTCATCCATATCAATCTCAATTCTAGCAATATAAGAGCTCTCTGTAGGCATTTGTCTTGCATTTTCGTCTTGTACAATATCAGGTGATATTTTAACTACTTTACCAGTAAATAACGGTGTTGTTCTAGATTTAAAAGCACTAAAGCGAATTTTTGCTATTAAGCCTTCATGTACGGAATCTATGTTTTTATGTGGAACCTTTGCTTCTATTACCAAATTTTCATTAATTGGAGAAATCTCTAAAACATAGCCACCTTGTGGAATCACCCCGCCTATTGTATGATACTTTAATACATTTATAATACCATCAACTGGTGATTTAATAACTACACGATTCAAGGAGTCTTCCCATAAATTAAATTGCTCTTTAGAACGAGTTACTTGTACTTGTACATCTTTTAGTTCAGTTAGAGTGTCCTTTGTATATTTATTCTGTAAGTTAATAATACCAATCTCACTTTCTATAATTGCATGTTTAGTAGATGCAATGTCACTTTCTGCCATAGCTATTTCACTTTTGTAATGTGCTTCCTTAGCTTCAAGTTCCAATAAAGCAGCTTTATGGGAAAAACCTTTTTCATGCAATGTATGCATTGCTTTTAAACGATCCTTAGTAACTTCTAGGTTTTTTACATTTGAAACTCTTCTAGCTTGTATACTTTCTATCTTTTTATTTAATTGTTCTATCCTTTGATGTAAGGCATTTTTTTCATTTTTATACACCTCTTTTTTAGACTTAAATAAACTTTCCTGAGTATGTATAATCCTTGCTATTTCAGGTAGATTTATGTCTTTTGTCAAGAATTCTGGAAACTCAATCTGGGATTGTTCGTCTCTTTCAGCAACCAAACGACTTTCCGCTGCTAAAGCATGTCTATATTGATTTAAAGCACTTTTGTACTGTGACTTAATTTTTGTATCTTCCAACGCTATTAATTTATCACCCGTCTTAACTTTATCGCCTTGTTTAACAAAAATATTAGCTATAATTCCACCCTCTTGGTGCTGAATTATCTTTTTATTACTATCCGTTATAACAACACCTAATGCCACAGCGGCACTATCAAGAGGAGCAAGACTTCCCCATAGCCCTCCAACTGATACAAAGAAGATTATTATATATACCCCAAAAAGAATTGGGGCTCTAGCAGTTTGTACTACATCATTGCGATCAACATCGTTATTTTTGGTAACAAAATTGACGAAACGATCAAGATAATATAGTGTATTTTGAATTGCCTTAGAAATAGTTACTACCATCTTTTGTGATAGAATACTTCCCTTTGTTTTCTTCGTGTGTATCAAGTCATTTTGTAGCGACAATAGCTGTTTAAGTTGTTCCGCTGTAAATGCTGGCTTATTATTATTTGGCTTTTCTTCCATATTATTTAAAACTTATTCGTTAATGTGAATTACACCGCTCTGTAACAGCTTAACTCGGTTTTGCACCTCTTCTTGAGTACCATACAGAGCTACTGCCCCATCTTGTAATACCAAAATTTTATCTACCACTGATAATACAGAAGGTCTATGAGAGATAACAACTGCAGCGATACCCTTAGATTTAGCCTGCTTTAAAGAGTTTGATAGTGCCATTTCACCTGCCTCATCAAGATTCGCATTAGGTTCATCTAAAATAAGCAGTTTAGGATTACCATAAAATGCTCTAGCCAGACCAACTCGTTGTTTTTGTCCACCAGAAAGATTAGAGCCAGCTGGTCCAATATCCGAATCATAACCATCTGGTAATCTTAAGATCATTTCATGAGCCCCAGCAATTTTAGCCGCCTCAATTACTTTTTCTGGATCGGCATTTTCAGCCATCCTAGCTATATTCTGTTTTATACTACCACTAAATAATTCTATCCCTTGCGGCAAATATCCCATATGCCTACCAAAATCTTCCCTATTCCAACGGTAAATTTCTCCACTATCAAGCCTAACAGTCCCTGAGGACGCTTTCCATACCCCAACTAACACTTTAGCTAAAGTTGACTTACCTGCGGCAGAAGGCCCTATAACTGCTAATATTTCACCAGGTTGAACGGCAAAGGACACTCCCTTCAAAATATATCTTGGTACTGGTGGTTGTGGCATATGTGGCGGCACTGGAAACGAATAATAAATATTTTCTACAGTTAAATGTCCTTCAACATTTGGAATTGGCATTGCTTCTTCTCTTGATTTATATGAAGCAAATAACTGATTAATATTTTTATAAGATTTTAGAGCTCCACTCATGCTTTTCCATAGTTCAATAGCATTATCGAAAGGTGCCAAAGCTCTGCCAACTATAATAGAACTCATAATCATACCACCAGTAGTCATCTCTCTTCCTGAAGTACTAACAACAACATAAGCTCCAATACCCGTTACAAGCATTTGCATAATATTACGAATAAATCTGGAAAAATTGGAAATAGCACCATTACGATAGCTAGCAATTGATTGCTTTTCCAAAGAAGCAATATTAAATTGATGCCAATTTGCCGTAACATTTTTCATCATGCCCATAGCTTCTACAACTTCTGAATTCCTATTGGCAATGTCAGCTTGGGTCATACCCTTTATGGATAATTCAGTAGCTTCACCAAGAGTTCTATTAGTTGCAGCAGCATTAAAAAAAGCTGTAGATACGATAATAATAGCTCCAGCTAATGTAAGAATTCCAATATATGGATGAATTAAGAAGATTACTATTATATAGATAACACTCCAAGGAGCATCAAATAAAGTATTAATACCAGTACTAGTTAAAAAGGTTTTTACTGTTTGGAAATCACGAAGTAATTGACTAGCCCCCGTATTAGTACGAGTTGCAGAAGCTGAAATAGAGTGACCAAAAATTACAGGAGCAACTGTTTTGTCCAACCACTCACCAACTTTAATTAAGGTGAATGATCTAGCAATTTGTAATAATCCGTAAATAAAGTAGATTGTGCCAATAATAATAGACAACCACATTAATGTCCATGTGTTACCACTTCCTATAACTCTATCGAGAACCTGTAAGGAATAAAGAGGTGTTATCAACATTAATAAGTTAATAACGAACGCGAAGCTAAAAACTACCCAAAAAGCAATCTTGCACTTCTCAAGAGCACTATTTAGAGGGTTTGCTACTTGAGCTACTAATGCACTATTATTTTTCATATTACCATTATTATATCATATTCTTTTACTATATGATTAGTAAAAATTATATTATTTGCAATATTTGCTAAGTCCAATATTATACGGGCAAAAAATAATATAGCAACCTCTTTATTAGATTTAGAATCCGGATATATATCTAACCCGATTAGCATTTAGCTAAACTAGCGTCACTGCGAGGAAGACCCACAACTGTTGAAAGTTAGAAGAGGAAGCGGTTTTAGATAGTACACTTTAAAAGTTGTATGTGGTCAACGTCATTGCGAGAAGACCGTAGGTCAACGAAGCAATTCTGTTTTGTGTCATCCCTGCGAATGCAGGGATCTTACTCTCGCAATGACGATGTAAGAAATCAGGTTTGGTGGCTAGCCTGCAACTGATTTAACACATCTTCAGCATGTTTAGCCACTTGTACTTTCGACCAAATATGAGCTATCTTACCTTTTTTGTCTATTAAAAAAGTAGTCCTCTCAACTCCCATATATTTTTTACCAAACATTGATTTTTCTACCCAAACTCCATATTTCTCACAAGTATCAGAGTTAGAATCTGATGCAAGATCAAAATCCAAACAATATTTTTTCTTGAATTTATCATGAGAATCTAAGTTGTCCTTTGATACACCAACAATGACGGCATTCATTTTTTCAAATTCTGGCTTTAATTTATTAAAATCACCTGCTTCAATAGTACAACCTGGTGTATCATCTTTCGGATAAAAATATAATACAACAAACTTGCCTGCTAAATCCGACAAATTGATTTTACTATTCTCACCTATTGGCATAGTAAAATGGGGGGCAATATCGCCTACTTTTAATATCATAACCACTCCTTCTTTATACTTTTTATGTCCTATAGTCCAGTTTACACTCTATTTTCTTTTAGGCAAATAATAAATTACAAAAATTACTGCTAACGAAATTGCCAAGGCAAACCAAGTAATGGCATATTCTAAATGATCATTTCTGACATTTAACAGATTTTTAATCGACAAACTTTTAAGAATATCAGATTGATTATTGTTACCTTCCATAATTAAATAAAAATCTTCTAATGTCAAACCATGAATATTGGATGCTTGAGTTAAATCTAAAGTAAACCAAACATTGTTTTTAACATCATTATCTAAGACAAACAGCTTGGTTTTCTCACCAGGGAGAATTACACCGGTAATTTCTGTAGAGTCATCCACTATATCATCAATATTTTTCTTATACCTCGCAGCAAACCACCCTAATGCAACTAAGACTATCTTATTATCATCAGTTTGAAAAGGACTGACTAAATAATAGCCATCTTTTTCAGTGGACATTGATTTACGTCCATAAAGATGCAAATTCTTACCAACCAAAAAATGCCCCTTCATTTTCACTTTAGCATATAATTTATCTGCACTAAGTGTTTTTATATCAATAGGAGGATTATTAAGGTTATTTTTCATTGAACTTAAAAATAGTTCTTTTTCCTGCAATCTAGCAATTTGCCAAAACCCCAATGATAAGAGGATGACAAATGCTAATATAGTAAGTGATAAAGGTAATAACTGCACTTGGCACTTACCAATTTTTAGAACTTTGGACACCATAATTTCTTCATTATTTCTAGTAGTAATTCTATAGTAGCTGCTTCTCCTTGTCTATTGTCAAATAGTTGCACTCCTGCATTATCCAAGATATAATTACTTGACATGGTATACAAAGTAATTACAATGTATAGCTAACCTGGGAAGGTTTTAGATAGATTCCGTCATTGCGAGGAGAACCGCAAGGTCGACGAAGCAATCCAAAAGCATGGATTGCCACGACCACTACGTGGTCTCGCAATGACGCCTGGGATATCAAAAACTTATTCGGGTTAGCTATACTAAATTTTAAGTAATATTGGTAATAAAAATGCATGCAGAAATTATCAAAATTGGTAACTCAAAGGGCTTAAGAATCCCTAAAGCCTTTCTTAAACAATGCAAAATAACAAATGTTGTGAACTTAACAGTAAAAGATCATGCTCTTATTATAACACCTTATGAAGAAGCAAGAGAAGGATGGGAAAAAAGCTTTCATCTTATGTCTAAAAATGAAGATGATCACTTGTTAGATATCAATTTAATAGAACATTCTTGGGATGAAGAAGAATGGCAATGGTAGATATTTATAGGTTTGATATATTACTCGTATCTCTTGATCCTTCTCAAGGATCAGAGATAAACAAAACAAGACCCTGTATAGTTATTTCCCCTAACGAAATGAATAAATATATAAGAACTCTTATTGTTGCACCCATGACAAGTAAGATTAAAAGTTACCCGACTCGTGTTCCTATAGTTTTTAATGGTAAAGAAGGGAGTATTATACTTGATCAAATTCGTACTATAGACAAGTCTAGAGCTATAAGAAAGCTTGGAGTTTTAGACACTGAAACTACATGTTTAATTTTAGAAGTTTTAGAGAAAATGTTTAGATAAAAAAAACTGCAAATCAAACAATGCTAATGCTTCTGCTAATGATTTTGGTAATGGTACTAAATGATATTGTTGATCAAAAGCATTACCATATATTTTGTTGATATTATTGATTTTATCAGGAAATTCTAGACCTAATAATATAGAGTTTAAAATAGTAAAAATTGCCAAATAAGGATCGGTTAGTGGGTTTGCTATTCTATGTTCTACTCTTCTAGGAGATGAGTCAGGAATGCGTACGGCAACAGTTCTATTATTATTACCAAAAGATACATTAGTTGGTGCCATAAAATTTTTATCTAAACGAAGGTAATCATCTTCATTCGGCATAAATATCAAAAAACTATCGAGCATATAATGGCAGATACTCTGCCCCATTAGATCAAGCATATCAGTATTTGTTCGTAGTAAACTAATGTCATTGCGAGGAGCCGTGAAGCCCGAACGAAGCAAGGTCTCAACGTCATTGCGAGGAGCCGCTTTAGCGGCAACGAAGCAATCTAATGAATGTGGATTGCCACTACACTCACGTGGTCTCGCAATGACGTTGGGGGGACTTTGCTTCGTCGCTACTAAAGCAGCCTCTTCGCTAATAGACCTTGAAGAATCTATAAAATTTACATGAAAATGCATACTACTACCATAACCGTTTGGCAATGGTTTGGCAGAAAAATTTACCTTGCCCTGCAATTTTTTTGCAATAATTTGTATTTTAGACTTAGTGCTACTAATTTTTCCTATATACTCAATTATGTTAGTAGAAGGTGGCAAATCTATCTCAAATTGATTATCGCCTTTTTCTTTCTTAACTAATATACCAAGCAGAGTTTGCAATTTGAGTGGGTCAATATTTTTGCTTAAATAAAATTCTATTTCCACTCCAATGCAAGGTATTAGCGAGTAATCTGTTTGGAATTTATTGATGATTTTTTGCAATGCATTGTTTTTTTGCAAATAATCTGATAATTTATAAATAAAATTCTGTGGAGTTGTCATGTGCATGAATTTGTAAAGAATAAAGTTTATTATAAAATTTTTGATAAAAGCTTCAAGCAATCTAGTCATGTTTATAGTAAAAAAAATAAGTTTGGTGATCCTAATCAGTTAGAAATAGTCGAAAATAATAGGCTAGCAGTAGTCCAACATTATAATGCCGATAATATTGTTATTTTACAGCAAGTGCATGGTAGCAAAATTATTGATGCTGATTTAATTACTGATAGTGATACTGACCTGGAAGCTGATGGGGCAGTTACTACAAAAAAGAATCTAGTACTAGCAATACAGACCGCTGACTGTGCTCCTGTTTTGTTTAGTAGTAAGGATGGTATGGTTATAGGAACTGCTCATTGTGGTTGGCGTGGGGCTAAAGCTGGTATCATTAATAATGCGGTAGAATTAATGCAGAAAAAAGGAGCAAAAAATATTAAAGCTATTATTTGTCCTACTATTCAGCAATGTTCTTATGAAGTTGGTCAGGAATATTACGATAATTTTATAAAACAGCGGGCTGATTACTCAAGGTTTTTTATTAATTCCCTGAAAACAGGACATTATATGTTCGATTTACCAGCTTACGTAGAACTTCAGTTACAAGAAGCAGGTATTAAAGATATAACCAAAATAGCAGACGATACCTATAGTAACCCTGAGAAATACATAAGTTACCGACGTTGCTGCCATACTGGAGAATTATATAATCGCACAATATTATCTACTATTGTAATTAGGAGTTTACCTTACGCATAACCTCCATGACAATTTAAAAATTGCAGAAAAGTACAAGACGTCATTGCGAAACCACGTAGTGGTCGTGGCAATCCACCATTCATTAGATTGCCGCGTCGCCGCTTTGCGGCTCCTCGCAATGACGGTTATTCACCTAAGTAAAACCGGTCTTTTTCTGCTATTAGTTGTGACTTTTAAACATTTAGTATCATCCACCCTTAGCAGCTCCAGCTCCTTTACCCTGATTACTAATACGAAAAGCTTCACTTTTATTTTTACTTAGAAAGGCACTAAAATCTTCTTTTGTGAATTTAAACTCAGCAATATTTTTTGCTGGACTTTTTCCGGTATCCAATCTTTTATCTTGTTTTTTATCAATAGCTAATAATTCTATAAAATCTTCTTTAATTTTACTTGATGTTGTTGGAGAATTTAAGGTCTTGATCAGTGATTCTAAAGCCTTGGTATCATTTCTGACTTCTTTACTGCGGTTAGTCGCTGCAAGTATTACATAATCCTTTAAGCTACTCTTATTATCTTTACCTTCCCAACGTTCTGAAGTACAAAAAGATAAAAGTGTCTCAGCTTTTGCCTGATGACTTCGAGTAGCATCACGATCTTGCCAACTTTTCTTAGTTTCAGGCTTTTCTGGGATTATATGGTCTAACATTTTCTGAGAAAATGTTTTATTCAAATTTTTATTATCATAAACCTCATAGACGTTTAGAAGAAATTTCTGATGTTCAAATGTTTTATCTACCCCTTTACCTAGTTCATAATTATTGAAATATTCCAAAGTCTGAAAACGACCTTTAATATGCAAATAACCTGCATATTTCTGAGCATCATCAAAATCAAGAGTGGAGATACCTTGAGTATCTAGTGTCACCGTGTTTAATGCATTCTCACGTAAATTAGCAAAAGTGTCTTTATCAGTTTCCGTATGTTTAAAATGCCCCCCAACCTGAGCCAAAGTTTTATATACGACATCTATTAAAAATTTTATTAGAGCATTTGGACCGTCAAAAGCCTTGGCACTATATATAGCAATATTTGCTGAAGCATCCATACCACTACCAAAAGCCAGAGCCAGAATCCTACCTTGTTTTTTTGCTAGGGTGACATTCTCAAAATCATCTAATTCTTCAGCAGAATCCACTTTACTCTCATTCTCAGGAAAATACCCCATAGGTATATTGTCTCTATATCCCCCATCAACATATTCAGCACCATCAATTGTTACAGGTTGAAAAACTATAGGAATTGAAGCAGAGGCACGGCAAGCTAAAGCAATCTCAACATCAGGGCTATTTTCCGCACTAAAAATTTGCAACGTACCATTATCTCGCCTTACTGCGGTAATTAATAAGTCTTTAAATTGCTCTGAATCCACAAGTCTTAAAAGAGCCAAATCCTTAAAAAGAATTTTCCCACCAGCTTGACATTTCTCCATTAATTCACTGAACTCTTTACCATTTGAGTTTATTATAGTTTGAATTTTGTCAAATTGCTTATTTAGCTCTTGTTTTTGAAACTCCAACCCTTGAATATTTTGATTTATATCGGTAATCTGCTGACTATTATCACCATCTTGTTGTTTTAATTGTTCAATTGAACTTAACAGCTCTTGCTTTTTTTTCTCTAATTTTTCTTGCTCTTGTGAAATCCTATCATGACCCGCCTGACAAAGCTCTACAAAGTCCTTGCTCTTTAAAAAATTAGATACACCTTTTCTTATAGTCTTATCTAAAAGATCATATAATGGAGTACCGTCCTTGCCAATCTGTACAGGTCCAGCTGAAAATCCTTGCGTGCCAAGTAAACCTTTAAGGTTGGTTTCTTTTGAAATTTTTTCAAATTCTTCAGGAGCTATACCACATGCAACCATTGTAGCACTTATCGCACCGGCAGATGAGCCGGCAACCGCTTTGACCGCTCCAACTGCCCCAGATTCTGCCAAAGCTGAATAAACACCGGAATATATTGCTCCCTTAGCTCCACCGCCACTAAAAACCAAATATTCAAAAGGAGTTTCCTGCCTCTCTTGCATTTCTTTTTGTAACTTACTCATAGTTTTCACTCAACATTTAATTTATATATAGCTAACCCGAAAAGGTTCTTGAGACCTCTGGCGTCACTGCAAGAAGCTACTTTAGTAATTACGAAGCAGACTTTTACTATCCTAAACGTCATTGCGAGACCACATAGTGGTCGTGGCAATCCATACTATTGGGCTGTTTTATGCACTAATTTAACCAGGATACTCGTGCTATAGCTGTCGAAAGTTAGAAGAGGAAGCGGTTTTAGATAGTACGCTTTAAAAGTTGTATGTGGTCAACGTCATTGCGAGAAGACCGTAGGTCAATGAAGCAATCGTAAGTTGTCATTCCCGCGTAGGCGGGAATCTAGATCCCTACTTTCGCAGGGATGACACAAAAATGGATTGTTTCGTCGGCTCACGCCTCCTCGCAATGACGCCAGTTATTTTCCTGCAACTTTTAAACTGCCATGACAACCCCTCCCTTCCCTTTCTAACTTTTGACAGTTGTGATACTCGTGCCGTAGCGTAGAATATACTAAATTTACAATGCCATCCTTACAAAGTTTGTAGTAACTTTATCCTCTCTATTTCACTATAAGATTATATAAGATATTACCTGCAGTTTGATCTGCCAATGTTGTTGTGTGAACATCATCAAAGAATACATAATCGGAAATCTTACAATCATTACATGGAGGAATATAGCTCACTTTCAATCCCCCTGTTAATACTAATTCTAGTAAAGTCATAGCACCCTGGTTAATGGGCATATCTAAGACACAAGCCTTAGAGGTGTTCTGCCCTTTCTTCTTGTAATTAGCGATTACAGTCTGTAATGCATTATTTATATCAAATAGTCTTATATCAATTGTTGGATATATTTTTCTTAAATTCTCTATTTGATCATTTAACTGTTTATTAAACTCCTGTGTTAATTTTGTAGCAAATGCTTGCCCCTTGGTATTGATCACGGCTGGGATCGAGCCAATATCTGGTACATTACTAACAACTATATGTTTGACATTTCTTTTTGCTAAAATATTAAGGACATTAAATATTTCAGTAACACTCTCATTAATTATTCCAATGGGATTTTTATCAAACAAAGCTGCTTTAACATCATTCCCACCAATTATAATTATGAACAGATCGTTTGCTCCAATATCTGGGTGATGTTTAATAATGGCATTAAGTTGATTTTTTAACTGAAATTGATTGAACCACAGAGTATATGGCAAATCATCACCAACAGATGCTCTAGCAGATGAAACGGCATAATTAGTGCCAATTTGATCATGCGAAACGTAAGATACACTTTTTAAATGTTCTTTTCGCAAAATATCTGCAAGTGCTATGGTTAACTCCTTGGATTTTTCTTTTAGAATCCAGTGTTTTAATTCCGGTGTTATGCTAAAACTCCAGCCTGGTGTTATTTGTAACCCCAAACTTGCGATTGCATATTCAACGATTAATGGACCATTACTAAAGGATCTTTCTTTATAGAATGGCGGAGAGAAATAAACTTTCTCGGTCCACTTTAATCCTGGGAACTCTTGTTTCATAGAGTTTAGTACACTGTTAAGAGATCCAACAGAAGCCCCAGTGTCAGACAGACTATCTCCCATGATATACACCGCTCTATATTGACTATTTATATAAGACGGAGATGAGGAACTCGTTTGTTTAAATAACGGACTTGGCGAAACATTTTTGTTGTTACCACAACTAGTTAGTAATAGTGACAATAGTGATATTAAGAAAAATTGATTTAATAATTTCATAACAATATATACCTTGATGTACCCTATCAGACTATCCCAAATCAGGCGATTAAAAAAAATATAGAAACTCCCAAAAGAATAACACTAATTCCAACCTAATTACAACAATTTTTTTATCTCCTATTATAATCTTTCTGTCTAGTAAATTTAATAGAAGACAATAAAAATACGCTTCCTATCAGTAAAAATACTGAAACGATAAAAATACTAGCAATCATAAAATGTCCAAGCACCGCTAAAGCTAGAGTAGTAATACAGACCATTATCATAAATATAACAGCACTAAGTCTACCTTTTTTTGTGATGCTTTCATAAACCTCAATACTTTTAATATCCCTTTGATGTCTATGTATTTGTTCTTTTTCTGCCATAACTATTAGTTTTGCCAAGGTTCCTGGATGAATATTTTCATATTCTTCCAATAAATCTATAGGCGGCAAAACATGTTCAAACTTCTTACGATAAAAGTTATTATCAACCTCCTTAGGATTGCTAACTTTTAAATATCCTTTATTTAACCTATTATTATTAGCAAAAAAGCTTTTACTCTCTTTCATATTCTTTTTTTATTTCTTGAAATGTTAAATTAATATCTTTTTCTATTTTTAGAAAATACTCAAGCAGATTTATCTCTGGCTTTTTTCTTATCGTCGTTTTAGATATTTTAAATATACTAAAAAAACCTGTTAGGAAATGTCTTACAAAATCTTTATTCATTTGGCTTTATTCATTTATAGCTAACCAGATTAGTATTTATCCATGAAAGCTGGCGTCATTGCGAGGTCTTATGTCCCCCTCGTAATGACATTTAGGAACTTATCAATATCAAGAATCTATTCGGGTTAGCTATACATTCTAAATAACTTTTATAAAGTTATCATCAGGAATCAATGGTTCTCCTCTGAAATTTACTGCATTGTTGAATTTATTGCAACAAGTTATAAAATTTTTATCACAACCTACAGTAAGAACAACCATTTTATTATGCTTTATACTATCAGGAATTAGTTTATCCAATATAACTACATCTCCAGAATGATTAATGATTTTACTGTAAAATTGACCATTAGCTAAAATAGCATCCCCATAATTGAAATAACCGCTTTCTTTATCGAGGTTTGAGATAACCATAATTCTACCAAACATTTCCTTAATATCATATGTCTGACTATAAACTGTTTTATCTATTTTGCACTTCAAATCTCCAAAATTAGCACGACATTTCTTACTAAAAGATTGCAACAACGACTGATTATATAGTTCTATATTTGGCTCTAAACGTAAAGTAAACTCTAAATCCCTTTTAGTGTAGGTAGTACAGTAATAAGTAACAAAGTGATTATAAGAGTTAACACAACAAACATATATTTTGACCATAGCTTGTGTCAAATCGTAATGTTGCTCTACTCCATTATTCTCAAAAACTCCTTCTAAGATAATGTAATTCTGAGCAGAGTCATTAAAATTTCCTTCCTTTAAAGTCATTCCAGAATTTGGCATAAATATTATGTCATCAATTGATAAAGATTTATCAGACTCAGTAAGGTACAGCTCCAGACCATCTTGTAGTGTGATATGGAAACAATAAGTAAAATTTTGTTCTGCTATAGAATTATCAATATATTCTGTCATATAACCTCCATTAACTCTATTTGTGATAATTCTATTGACCCGTCAGAGGAATAAGAATATTCAAAACTATCATTAGTAAATCGTACAGCTACATCAAAAATAAAATTCCCTGTCAAAATTTGCCCTTTATCTAATGGGTTTGGCAAAGTTACTACTCCGGTATTATAATCAACTTCAACCTTCAAATTGACATCATTAACATAGAATTCTTCGCTACCAACTACCGGTTTATTAATTGTTCTAGCATAGGGCAAAATTGGATCTTCATATAATTTAACCAGTTGACATTGGGTTAACTTCCCATCACCTTCAGCAATAAATTGCCCTGATACTTGATAATCAACATTATCTCTGAAGCGAAAGGAAAAATTTCCTCCCCTTCTTGCTCTAAAGAAAGAACTAAATTGCTCAAATTCGAGACTACTCAGACGACAATTTTTAATCAAATATTTTTGTCTAGCATATTCTCTATCTAAATTTCTTACTTCTCTGCCCGATAATGTCATAGCACAAGAAGTAGCAAATTCCGGTTTACCAACAGCAAAAGTTTCAATAAATTCCGGCATACGTATATCATGAAAATTCATAATTTCTCCTAATATTTAATAACTTTTATTCCTAGTGCGTCATTGCGAGGAGATACTTTAGTAGCGACGAAGCAATCCAAAAAGTGACCAAAAATGGATTGCTTCGTCGACCTACGGTCTTCTCGCAATGACATTGACCACATACAACTTTTAAAGTGTACTATCTAAAACCGCTTCCTCTTCTAACTTTCGACAGCTCTGACCAAAGTGGCTCCTCGCAATGACATTTTGGGCTTTTAAATTGCCCTATTCTCATACCTTCATGTCATTCCAATGGTATAAGAGTTTTTTCTATCAGAGACCTAAAATCCTTATCCATATCAACAAACCATCTTTTCACATCCACTTTAATGGGCAAATCAGATTCTTTTAACTCCTCTTGCAAATTAAATAATTCTTCATTACTTATTACTTCCATAATGCAAAGGTCAAGATCAGAAAATTTCCTATGACTACCTTTAGCACGAGAACCATATGCCTTAAATGTATACGGATATTTCTTTAAGATAGATTTCAATAACAAAAAATCTTTCTGCTCAAGATGGATCATTTAATTTCTCCAAATTTTTTAAGAAATCGTGTAACATGCTAGAAAAATCATCAAAAGTTGCAATAACTTGTTCTACATTTTTGATATCGTAAGTATGTACTGTAAGATTTCTAATCTTGATAAAATTAAACCAAGCGGCAGGGTCTGAAATTAGCCCGGCAGCAGCTGCCTCACGAAATATCTCACGTGGGGTATAAGCATTTCTACCTTGAGCCTCTAACAATCGCTTCATTGTTTTCCAAGCTAACTCATAACAATATTCAAATGCTTGAATTGCCCCGGCCTTATTTTGTTCAGTATCTAAATTAAAACGAAACTCCTCAAACTTATTATGTGCCTTTAATAAGTTACTAATATCAATATTATCAATCAAATATACCATTTTCTACCTTTAGATTTATTATCAATATACATACTGTTCTTAATTATCACCATAATGACTCCACATACGTAGTACTTTTATCCTCTTACCTACCCCATCTACTTCATAAAACAATCTATGCTGTAAATTAATCCTTCTCGAATACGCCCCCAAATATACACCCCTTAACTTTTTAAAAGGCGGCGGATTTTGAAATGGATCATTACTTATAATTTCTAGGAGACTGTATATTTGTTTCTGCAAAGGTGATTTCTTAATCCTTTTAAAATCTTTACAAGCATCACTAGTAAAATACAAACTATACATCTAAACTAATTCACCAATTTTGTCTGACAATCTTTAAAATCAGTAGCAAGACCTTTGATTATGGATTGACTTAACTCTTTATTTGCTGCTACAAATAATGTTTCTTGAATATCTTCCCAGTCTTGTTCTGAAATTAAAACTGCTGCATTTCTTTTGCCTTTTATTATTGTTGGCTCATGATTCTCTGCCACCAGATCTATCAATTTATATAAGTTCTTTCTAGCTTCACTAGCTATTAAATATGTCATAATTACTCCTATTAAAATGTTAATTAATAGTACTATATATGGTACTGTTAATCAATATCTTTAATTCTTTTTATTACAGGCTTTTTACCAGTTTTATTCCCCTTTAATAAGGCTTTGTAATCTATGGTAAGCCTAGTAGTAATAAGGTCTGCACTCCGCTGAAAATTTATATTACACGCCTTCATACCAGCAACAATATAATCTTGAAGAATACACGAATTAGCTGTTAATTTATTTGTAATTTTTTCAGCCAATAGAGTTAAAAGCCCCTGGTTTTTATCCCTAGCAAAAGCACTTATCTCAAATTCCACTTGATAAATATCCTGACCTAATCTTGAAATATTTTCAACTTTCAAAATATTTATTAGTAAGAACGGATATTTTGCATCCTGGACTACCGAGATGTAAATCCGGTCAACACTAAGTCTAATATCTTGATCATTGGATAATAATTTATATATTGTCATATGAAAATCATGAATAAAATTAACAGACATATATTTCTAACCCTATGATATTCAAGAATTTACTTTTTTCTTCAACATTAATAATCCGCTTAATTTCAAATTGCCTATCTCTAAATGATATACGCATCTTGGTGGTAATGCCTGTGATAAATCTCATTTTAAACACATAAAACCCTTCGGTCATAATATGACCAAAATTCAAATGTTCTATCGAGGTAAATCGATTATCGGAAATAGGTTTTATTTCAGCATAAGTAGAAAATTTCTCTTGCCATTTTTCTTGTTCTATTTCACTTGTAGAAAAATTCTCTAGAATTTTTACCTGATGTTGTAGAGTACGTGCCACTGATTTTTTCATTCTTACCTTTCCAAAAATATTTGAGTATAGCTAACCCGATTAGTATTTTAGTAAACTTACGTCATTGCGAGAAGGCGTAAGCCGACGAAGCAATTGTAAGTTGTCATTCCCGCGTAGGAGGGAATCTAGATACCTGCCTACGCAGGTATGACACAAAAGATGGATTGCTTCGTCGCTACTTTAGCAGCTCCTCGCAATGACGGAGTAATGTTCGTGTTAGCTACATAAACTTACTATATTTTTAATTGTCTGTATGCCAGATACAGATTCTTAATTTCCGTTGACAGAGAAGTAGCATTTTGCCTTTCTCTGTCATACATTTCTGCTATATGCATTAATATGCCATGCTTTATTGAAGCTGGAATATTAATCTTATCATATCCAACAATATATTCAACTATTAATTGATAATTTTCTAACTTTTTATTCAAACATAATAATGATCGATCGTGATCTAGATAATATTGATCAGATCGCAGCTCAATTGATTCACTATTATTTGTTAGAGCAATCTTCGCTATCTCTTTTATTGGTTGATATTTTAACTGAAAATTTTGTTGATTTTTAATATTACAAACAAACTCTATTTTCTTTGTTATTATCGTAAGTTTAGTAAAATTCTCAGCAGCCATAATTGCTGCATCTATCAAACCACTAATTAACTCATCATCATAATTTCCTTCTATCCTCATATAATTCTTAACTTCTATTAAACTCCAAATAGTCTGAGGAATTAATTCAATAATCCTAAAGGTATTTTTTTTATGCATATATACTACTTTACAATGTTACAAAAAAAAATATAGCCAACCCGACTAGCATTATGCCGTCATTGCGAGACCACGTAGTGGTCGTGGCAATCCATTTCTAGGCACTTTTCTGGATTGCTTCGTCGCTACTAAAGTAGCTCCTCGCAATGACGGAAAGGCTGTAGTCAACTAAACACAGCCAATTTGATAGCACTCTGATTCACTACGTCACCCCCTACCCTTTTAACTGCATAAAATTTGACAAATGGCTTGTCAGTATAAGGATCTCGCATTATATTAATCCCACCACGATCGATGATTTTATAAGCTGATTTAAAATCACCTATAGCAATTGCCATATTACCTTCTTTTATAGGCGGCATCTCAGAGCAGCAAAGCACAGATATGCCAAATATTGTTTGCTTTAAAGAATCAGAAAGCGACTGTTGCCAAATAAAACGACCAATATTATCTTGAAGTTTTTGAATTTCCGATAAAGTAGTACGATTCATTAG
The DNA here is from genome assembly GCA_023269695.1 of Rickettsia sp. Lineage (GTDB taxonomy): Bacteria > Pseudomonadota > Alphaproteobacteria > Rickettsiales > Rickettsiaceae > Tisiphia. The sequence goes on along the minus strand of JAHFPS010000001.1, from coordinate 34,762 downwards.
AAAAGTAGCATTTGCCAAATATTCTTCATCGAGTAAATTAATGAAATCTAATAATTTTTCTGCAGTAACTCGATCGCCCATATCAAATTGCTCTATTTTATCATGATCTTTTGATAAAATACCCTTCGGTCTCTTCTTACCGTCACCATTAATAAACGCATCATTTTCTGCTTTGACAAAACTATCTCTTAAACGCTCTATCAACCAATTCTCTATCCGAATAGCAGAATCATCTATCAAAGTTTGGCTGGCCTTTGGCTGAGCATAAAGCTCATGTACAAAAATTCTCTGTTGCTTTAGCTTAGAAGCAGCTGTTTCTTCTCTTGCCTGCAAATCACCAACCCAACCACTAGCAAAATTACCCTCTTCAATTACTATATCAAGGGCATTACTAGAAATTGTTTCGATTGATGCTAATTGCCGCATAGGCGATCTAGCATTAATCTCAGTGATTATACTATTATACAAAGCTGCTACTAATAGCACCCCACCTTCCTCAACTCCACTATTTAAGGATTTTTCGATTAATTCACTTTGGCTACCTTTGCGAATATAATTATTAAAAGCAGTTTTATACTCGATATCTTGCATCCCTCCTATTTCTGGACGAGATAGAAAATTTTCTAAATTATAGATTTTCTCTTGTAATTCATTGATTTTTACTTCATTACTATTTTGTTTTATCATTAATTCTGTATCCATATTATTCTCCATTAAAATTTGTTTAGTGATATGCGAAATCTTGGCATGATAATTGGCTGGGAAAGTTACGATACTAACTTCAATTAATTCAGCCTCAGTGATAATTCTTTGATTTAAGTTATTGTAGTTTGCTTGTTTTATATTAAAACCAATAGAAAGACTATCAACTGCCCCTTGGCGGACAAGTTCTATAGCCTCTTTACCTTTCTCGATTTTGTTATTAATTATAGCTTCGACTTTTAAGCCGTAATCATCTTCCGCCAAAGATTTAATCACCCCTATTGGCTGTTGCCAATCATGCTGCCAAAGAAATTTGATGAACGAATGATTCGCTGAGGCAAAAGCCCCTTTAGCAATTAGGTCATTATGCTGATCAGAAATATTATAAACACTAGCATAACCTGAAATAACTATGCTATTATCTGTAACAGATTTTATGACTAAATTTTGAATAGTTTGATTTTGATGTAAGTTTTTAGCACACATATTACCCCATAATTGCAATAACTATAGGTAATATATACTAAAAATCTTTAGCACTAAGTATTTTGGAAAAAAATTATTGATTTTTTAAAAATTTTTAGAGTATACTCAAATGATTTGGAGAATTGTTATGGGTCTAATTACTAAAAACTTAATCATCATGTATTATGCCAATAATTAATAATTATAATCTCAAACAACAATCTGCTATATTATCTATACAATCACATGTTGCTTATGGATATGTGGGTAATAAGGCTGCAGTATATCCATTGCAATCTATGGGATATGACGTATGGTCTATAAATACAGTACAATTTTCTAATCATACTGGATATGGACAATGGCAAGGAGAAATATTTAGTAGGGAGCATATTAAAAGTATAATACAAGGAATAGAAGAGCTAGGGGTTTTAAATCAATGTTGTGCTATATTGTCAGGTTATATGGGAAGTGCTGATATATGCTGTGAAGTATTTGATACTGTTAATAGGTTAAAACATCAAAACAGTCAATTGCTATATCTTTGTGATCCAGTTATAGGTAATACAGATTGTTACGTAAAACCTGAAGTTTTAAATTTTTTTAAAACCAAGCTTATAGCTGATATTATTACTCCTAATCAATTTGAAGCTGAGATATTATCAGGTATTAAGATTAGTAATACAAAAAACCTTAAATTAACTTTAAAGTTTTTTCATGATTTAGGAATACAAATTGTAGTGATTACTGGAGTAAAATTATTTGATATATCATCTACAAACATACACCTTATTGCTTCTGAGGGAAAAGATATTTATATAATCAAGACAAAAAAATACAATTGCCCTAGAGTAATAAGTGGAACTGGAGATCTATTATCAGCTATATATCTGGGCAGCTATATATCCACCAAAAGCGTAATTCAAAGTTTACAAATCTCAGCCTACTATATAGATAAAGTGATGAGTTATACTTTACAATCAGGAGCAAAAGAGTTACAAGTGACAAAAGTAAACTATGGTACAGTGTTATATACTAATGACTTGCCAAGAGTTATAACAATTTAAATTTTATTCACAGCCTAGAGGTAAGTCTATTGAACATAACACACTTTCTTCACAGCATTAATAACATCTTCAATAGTTGGTAAGGCTAATTTCTCTAAATTAACAGCATATGGTAGGGGAACATCCTTACCCGAGATAATTTCTATAGGAGCATCTAAATAATCAAATGCCTGGCTGATTACCATACTAGCTATAGTTGCTCCAATCCCTGCAAAAAACCAACCTTCTTCTATAACAACTAACCGATTAGTCTTTTTGACTGACTGTAATATAGTTTCTATATCCAAAGGCTTGATCGTTCTAAGGTCAATTACCTCACAGTTAATGCCATTATCCTGCAAACTATTTGCCGCATCTAAAGCCAACTTAACTTGTAAGGAAAATGTTACTATGGTAACATCATCACCTTCAATAAGTTTCTTAGCTTGACCAAAAGGAATAGGCTCAATTATTTCTGGAACTTCAAAACTATGACCATAGAGAATTTCATTCTCTAAAAAAATCACTGGGTTGTCATCACGAATAGCAGTCATTAACAGCCCTTTGTGATCTTCTGCACTATAGGGAGCTACCACTTTTAACCCCGGAATATGACTATAACAAGCTGTATAATTTTGGCTATGTTGAGCACCAACTCGACTTGCTGCACCATTTGGTCCACGAAATACTATTGGGCATTTAATTGCCCCACCAGACATATAATGGGTCTTAGCTGCAGAGTTAACTATTTGATCCATTGCTTGCATGGCAAAATTAAATGTCATAAATTCAACAATCGGACGTAACCCCGAAAAAGCTGCTCCAATAGCTAGCCCAGTGAAGCCATGTTCTGTTATTGGCGTATCAATTACTCTTTTTGCACCGAACTGATCTAACAGTCCTTGGGTTATCTTATATGCTCCTTGGTACTCAGCAACTTCCTCCCCCATAATAAAGATACTATCATCCCTCAACATTTCTTCTTGCATTGCCTCACGCAAGGCTTCCCTTACCGTTATTTGTAACATCTTCTTACTCATTAAACGTAAATATTAGTATATAGTTCTTTCTCGTCCGGTAGGCTTGAGTTCTCTGAAAATTCAACTGCTTCTGCAATAATATCTTTGACCTCTTTGTCAATTTCTTTCAACTGCTGTTCGCTAGCATATTTATTGTCTAGGATTATCTCCTTTACTTGCGATAAAGGATCTTGTTCTTTATATATTTCCACTTCTTCCTTACTACGATATTTAGCTGGATCAGACATTGAGTGCCCTCTATAACGATAACAATCCATTTCTAATATTATTGGTCCGCCACCATTTCTTGTAAACTCTACAGCCTGCCGTGCATAATCATAAACTGACTCTAACGACATACCATTTACTCTAAATCCAGTAATACCACATGATTCTCCTTTCTTGTAAAGGTCAGTCATAAAGGTAGAACGAGCTACTGAAGTACCCATAGAATATTGATTATTTTCAATAATATAAACTACCGGTAAATGCCATAATGCCGCCATATTAAAAGCTTCATATACTTGCCCCTGATTGACTGCCCCATCTCCTAAAAAAGTAAAACACACATTATTAGTATTTCGATATTTCTCAGCAAAAGCCAGTCCAGTACCTATCGGTACTTGAGCTCCTACAACGCCATGCCCACCATAAAATTTGTTTTCTACGTCAAACATATGCATTGAGCCACCCTTGCCTTTCGAACAACCAGTTTCCTTACCCATCAATTCTGCCAATACATATTTAGCTTCAGTCCCTGCTGAAATAATATGAGCATGATCCCTATAACTAGTAATAGTACTATCGCCAGTCTGTTTTACTAAATCTACACCAGTAATTATCGCTTCTTGTCCAATATATAAGTGACAAAACCCACCTATTAGACCCATACCATAAAACTGTCCACATTTTTCTTCAAATCTTCTAAGCAACAATATCTTTCTATAAGACTCAAGATATTGAGTGCTATTTAGTTTATATTTCCCTGGAACAATCATCTATAACTCCTCTATACTCTCAACTATTTGCAAACCTTAATGTTATCCCCTGTTAGTCTAGGTGATGCACACAAAGTTCTTCAACGTCATTGCGAGGGGGCGTGAGCCGACGAAGCAATCCATTTTTGGTTACTTTTATGGATTGCTTCGTCGACCTACGGTCTTCTCGCAATGACAGTTCTTGCTTTAAAGAACAAATTATCAAGGATTAACTGCCAATTTATGTTTTAAATTTACTAATTTTATATGACAATTAACACTACATTTAGGATTGGCTACTTTTTTTTGTGCAATACAATTTTCCTTAGGTCTTAAAGCAATATTACTCAAAAATTCTTTAGTCTCCTTATGCATATATTGTACTCTAACCTTTGCAATACCACGTCCTTTAAATCCTAAAATTTCAGCAGATTTTTCCGAAACATCTATAATACGGTTTTTTTTAAAAGGTCCACGATCATTAACCATGAGAATCAGGGACTTATTATTACTTAAGTTAGTAACTTTGACCAAACTAGGCAACGGCAAACTGCGATGAGCTGCACTTAGCATATGTTTATTATAGGTATCACCATTTGCTGTTTTCTTCCCATGGAAATTATGCTTGGATCCATACCAAGATGCCATACCTACTTCATTGCAATTAACATTTTCTTTAGGTTTATAAGTTTTACCTTTGATAGTATATTTTTTTCCTATCTTATAATGTCCCTTATAATGAACATTTTTAGGATCTTCCTTTGATAATTTGCTATATAGGCTAGTCTTTGATGAAGTAGAACAAGAGCTAAGTCCCATACAATAAACTAGCAACAAAAGAATAGGTCTAAATTTCACTTTCATTTACATCATGTTTATTATCAATTTTTTCAGATTCCTTTATTTTAACGTGACAGACAACTCTTTCTACACCATTTATCTGGGAAGCAATAGAAGTGACCTTTTCTAACTCTTCTTCAGACCTTACTAGACCAAATATATATACTATATTATTAACTGTAATAATAGTGTAATTTACCCATTTTATATCTCGGTTAACAAAAGTCCTAGCTTTAATTTGACTAGTAATCATAGCATCTTTAGTATATTGCACTAAGTCAAAATGATCACTTTTTTTATCTATTATCAATTCATTAATAACTTCACGAACTCCTTCTATATCCCAGACAAGTTCTACAGCTTTTAATGCATCTTCTTTTTTGTCTATGATGCCAGTCAGTAGCACCCTCCCCTGTTCTACCTCAACCTTAATCTTAGTATATAATTCCCTGAAATTATTTTTTATAAAAGAAGCTTTGATCTTCGTTGATATTTTTATGTCATCAATTGTTTCGGAAATTGATTGATCTTTCGCCGCTGCAATAGTAGAACTAGTTGCTGCAGTAAAAATGGCTGGAAAACAACAACCTGTAAGCATGAAAGATAAGATTATAATAACAAAATTAATTCTATACATAATCCTCCTTAAGTCTTACCAATATAAAGTCGGTAATATTATACTTCCTGCATAAATCAAAGAAGCCCTTGGGATTTTCAGGAGAAACGAAGCCGGCTACCTTCGCGTACACAGACGTACGTGAGAAGCGGAGGCAAGTTTCGACGACAAAATCACCAACTAGATTGACTTATGCAGAAAGTCTATTAACCTTTCTAAATAGTTTATTATAGTAAATCTTATAGTAAACACAACTAATTTCTGCCCAGAAATTCTAATAAGCGTCATTGCGAGGAGTACACACAAGCAGTGACGAAGTTGATCCAGAACTGGGATAAATACTAATCGGATTAGCCTATATCAGACTTAAGGAATTAGAAGAATGATTTCAGTGTTATCACAAGTAATAGGAAACTATTTTTTTGAGAGGTTTACAAACATACAATTAATTGAACAAACAATAACAGGATTATTCTATGTTAGAGACACACATTGCCTCAACAAAATATAAACTGTTTAGTAATTAATAGTCATCATCTTCATCCCTCTTTCTACCTACTTCAATATAAGAGCGAATGAAATCAACATTCTGTTGCATATCGTAGAGTTGTTTTGTTAATGCCTTTAAACTACTCTCCACCCTCTTATTGGTATGAAATGTTTCATGAGTAAAAACTACTATTCTTCCTGATAATGCCAATAATTTGCCTTTTATCTCCTGTAACAATCCATTACATGTATACGGATCATCACCACTACCATTATCGTTATTATTGTGGTGAAGTTTAGTTGCTGTCATAATCTTATTCCCTCTAATTGATAATTTTTATCAGTACAACATTGTCTGATTAAATGTTGATAATTTTGCTGCATATAAGCTTTAATAAAATTTGTTGGAGCAATCATGGTAATTTTCTCTAATCTTGCTTGCAGAAGGTCAGTATCAGCTTGACTTAATGGATGGAAAGCCTTACCCATCGACCATTTCATCTGGAATGGACTGGTTAAAGTCTTTAAACTGTGTAATATATTATTATTCCCAAGTAAGCTTAACATAACGAAGCCTGCTACCTACGCATACAAGACGTATGTGAGGAGCGGAGGCAAGTTTCGACGACAAAATCACCAACTAGTATTGACTTATGCAGGAAGTTTATTAGCTCTATATTTCTTTTCTTCTTTTTTCTTATCTATATTATCTGCAGAATTTTTTAGACCTGATAAATCCATTTCCATCATTTATGGAAAACTCTTTTGCTTGATGATCATTGGTTAATTTTAAGACATTACCAACATGCAAGATTAGAAGCAGTTCATTAGTAAACTTTCTACCATACGCCATAACAGTTCTAAAACTGCTCAAAACTAGCTTCATTTGCTTTAGACGAATAATGGGATCTTGCAGTTGCAAGATCTCAAAGTTGACTTTATCTTTGAAATAACTAAAAATTAACTGAAACTTACTGTTACCATTATGTCGATAAAGAAAAACTAGCACCGATAGAATGAAACCAGCTGTAGTATCAGCCTTTACGCACGGGCGTAATAATTGATGCTGCCCGTTACTTGGTACTATATTACCAGTTAATTGAGAAATATTAATAATTACCTGCCTTGCACTGTTGCAGGCACAACGGTTTTGTGCTATAAGCATAGTTATAACTCACTTAATAAAGCATCCCTAAAGCTAATTTTTAGGTTGCTTAATTGATTGATCTGGCCGATATAGTATTTTTACTCAACTTTTCCGAGAGAACAATACTTATCGGCTTCCTTGTTAATTGTGTTATTACGGTAATGTATAATCCATACAAATCCATCTCAAATGATTACTTTATTATTTGTATATTAAAACACAATTACCGAGTCTGTCAACTCATATTTATAAAGAACTATATTTTTATAATGTCATATTTAATAATAAAGCAAAATATTAGTAGATTACTCAAAGAAAAAGGCTGGAAAGTTGCAAATCTAGAAAAAAAATTGGGTGATACAAGATCTGTAACAAACATATTAAGAGGAAGTTCAAAAAATCCTACCATTGAAGTGCTACAATCTATAGCAAAAGCCTTTGATGTAGAAATTCAGGAGCTACTATTGGATCACGATAACGATGATTCTGTACTTAATATACTATTACTTCATGACACATGTAATAAAGTTATAAAAGAACTTGAATTAATAGAACGTCCTATCACAGTAAAATATAGTAACATTTTTTCTCTTATCAAAAAAATGTACGAATATTCAGTGCAGTTAGGGCTTGAGCAAGCAGATGAAAATTATATTAAATTCACTATACAAAAAATGTATAAAACTCCACCTAACTAAACTAGAAATATAGCTAACCCAATTAGTATTTATCTAGGAGACTGTCGGAGATGACTAATTAATATATAGAATTACTTTAGTCATTTCCGACAGTTTCCTAGGTCAATATTTGTCATCCCTACGAAAGCAGGGAACTAAAATGGTGAGCAGAAAGCCCTGAGATATTATAGATTCCCGCCTACGCGGGAATGACAACTTACAATTGCTTCGTCGGTTTACTCCTCCTCGCACTAATAATTTAGGAACTTATAATAATATCAAGAACTTATTCGGGTTAGCTATATAAAGCTATAAAAATCAAACTTGTGTAAAATTTCAGTAGCCATTTTTATTAGTATAGTTATAGTAGGCTGAATATACTAAAATGGTATTGTTGCGTAGATCAAAAATTGAATGGTGGTATAGCTAACCAGACTAGGAGACTGTCGGAGATGACTAATTACTTTAGTTATTTCCGACAGTCTCCTAGTATTTAGCCATAGTAAACTGGCATCATTGCGAGGAGCCACTTTAGTCACAGCTGTCGAAAGTTAGAAAAGGAAGCGGTTTTAGATAGTACACTTTAAAAGTCGTATGTGGTCAACGTCATTGCGAGAAGACCGTAGGTCGACGAAGCAATCGTAAGTTGTCATTCCCGCGTAGGCGGGAATCTAAGATCCCTGCTTTCGCAGGGATGACACAAAATGGATTACTTCGTTGGCTTACACCTCCTCGCAATGACAGAGTAATGATAGGCGAGTTAGCTATATACTTGTTATAAAATAAAAAAGATATCATTCCTACGCTAAGATAAAGACATTAAAAAAGCAATGAATGAATAAGTGGAAATATTAATGGAAAATTATGATATAGTGGTTATTGGAGGTGGTCCTGGTGGTTACGTTGCGGCAATTAGGGCAGCACAACTAAATAAGAAAGTTGTGTTGATTGAGAAAGAGCATTTAGGAGGAGTTTGTTTAAATTGGGGATGCATACCGACAAAAGCACTGCTTAAATCAGCTGAATTATTTCAGAAAATTAGGTATGCTCAAGATTATGGCATTATAGTCAGTGAACCAAGCTTTGACTTAAAAAAAATAGTACAGCGTTCTAGAGATATATCTGCACAGTTAACATCTGGCATTAAGTCCTTACTAAAGAAAAATAAGGTTACTAGCATTGATGGTACTGCTGTACTCGAACCCGGCAAAGTGGTAAATATTGATAGTAACGGTCAAAAAATTTCGATTAAAGCACAAAATATAATAATTGCCACAGGTGCAAGAACTAGAATCTTAGATGGATTTAAACCAGATGGTAAACAAATTATTACCTCTAAGGAAGCTATGATTCTTGACAAATTACCAAAATCTATGATTATAGTTGGCTCAGGAGCGATTGGTATAGAATTTGCCTCATTTTATAACTCCTTAGGAACAAATGTCACCATACTTGAAATGCAAAATAGGATATTACAGGCTGAAGATGAAGAAATTTCTTTAATGGCACAAAAAACTTTTGAAAAAAAGGGTATAAAAATTCATACTAATAGCAAATTGTTAAATCATAGCAAAACACAAAATCATGTTACGATTGAAGTTGAGATAGAAGGAAAAAATCACAAAATACAAGCTGAAACTTTACTGATGGCAGTTGGTATAGTTGGCAATACGGAAAATCTTAATCTAGAAAAAACTAATATCAAAATAGATAGAGGTCATATTGTTACCAATCAGTTTATGCAAACTGATGAACAAGGAATTTATGCAATAGGCGATGTCACATCAGCCCCATGGCTTGCACACAAAGCAAGTCATGAAGGTATTATTGCTGTAGAAACTATTTCCGGGCTTAAAGCTCATCCGATAGAGAAGCTTAATATTCCAGGCTGTACTTATTCCTCACCGCAGATTGCTAGTGTAGGGCTTACTGAAGAACAAGCGAAAAAAGCTGGTTATCAAGTGAAAATTGGCAAGTTCCCATCTATCGCTAATGGTAAAGCCCTAGTTGATGGTTGTACTGAAGGGATGATTAAAACAATTTTTGATGTAAAGACTGGTGAATTATTAGGGGCTCATTTGATAGGTGAAGAGGTTACCGAACTAATTCAAGGTTATGTAATTGCTAGAACTATGGAAGGTACAGAGCTTGATTTAATCAATACTATTTTCCCTCATCCAACCTTATCTGAAATGATGGGTGAGTCGGTATTGCAGGCTTACGGCAGGGTTATTCATATTTAAATAATTTTTTCTAAATATACTTAGTGGTAAGGATAGATTGTGTTATAAGTATAGCTAATATTACTCCGTCTATTAGCGAGGAGTGCATAAGCACGACGAAGCAATCTAAGAAACTGATTAGAAATGGATTGCCACTACACTCGCGTGGTCTCGCAATGACGGATTACCCAACGTCATTGCGAGAAGCTACTTTAGTAGCGACGAAGCAATCCAGGGAAAAGTTAGATTTGGATTGCTTCGTCGCAGCGAAGCTACTCCTCGCAATGACGTATAAGTAAGTATAGCTATGGCAAGAATCTTAAATTTAAATATGAGGTAAAGGCAATGAGTAAGATGAATACTGAGGATTATGAAACTTTTCCACGAAAGCGGCGAATAAATATTGTTATGCGGCATGGTGTGTCATTTGGTTCGGCACTGGCTATGGCTATTTCGTTTAATATCAACCACTCTGTGTTATGGGCAATCTTGCATGGTTTGCTTTCCTGGCTTTACGTGGCTTATTATTGCTTGGTTTAGTTAGAATTTTATAGATATAAACACATAATGATCAACAATAAATTAGTACAAAATTATACTTCTGCGTTATTTGATAATGCACTAGCTAACGCTTTGGAAGATAAAATATTTGAGCAGATTACGATTATTGATCAATTTATCAATGATAATCTACAAATCAAGGATGTGATATTTTCTCCTATAGTAAAGGATATTGATAAATGTAAAATAATTGAATTAATTACCAAAAACTTTAATGTCGAATCTATAGTTAAGCGATTTTTGTTAATATTGCTAAAACATTCACGTATGCCTATTTTATCAAGCATAGTGGTATTATACCAACAACTACTTAATAAAAGCAGAAATATTAAGATGGTAACAATAATTTCTGCTAAAATTCTGCATAGTAAAGAAAAACAATGGTTAACAAAATATTTAGAAGCTGATTTTCAGCAGAAAGTTGCGATAAATTTTAGTCAGAATCAGTCAGTTATTGGTGGTATTATTATACAATATGACAGCATGGTTAGGGATTACTCTATTGCTGGAATGTTAGAAAAAATAATAAAAACCTTAAAAACTGCAAAACGTCATTGCGAGGAGCCACTTTAGTGGCAACGAAGCAATCCAAAAAATGGTTATATTTGGATTGCCACGACCACTATGTGGTCTCGCAATGACGTTGGTTAGAAAGATTTTAAATAAATTTTACGAGGTAAATAATTATGGGTTCTACCCAAAAATTAAAGGCTGTTGAACTTGCGGAAGTACTAAAAAAAGAAATTGCTAATATTGAACAATTTAGCGATTTACGGGAAGTAGGGCAAGTTATAACAGTTGGGGATGGTATAGCTAAGGTATATGGTATTAATAATGTGGAAGCTGGCGAGGTAGTTGAATTTGCCTCAGGGGTGAAAGGGCTTGCCCTTAACCTTGAAACAGATTCTGTAAGTATCATATTGATTGGCGATGATCGAGAAGTAAAACAAGGTGATTCGGTAAAAAGAACTGCTAAGACTATAAAAGTACCAGTTGGTAAAGCATTGCTTGGTAGGGTCGTTGATGGTATGGCAAGTCCTATTGATGGTAAAGGTGAGATTATAACTGATAGCTATAGAAATATAGAGGAAAACGCTCCGGGGATTATTGCTAGACAAAGTGTTAGAGACCCAGTGCAAACGGGCATTAAAGTGATTGACGCCCTAATTCCTATTGGTCGAGGTCAAAGGGAGTTAATTATTGGTGATAGGCAAGTAGGAAAAACGGCAATTGCCATCGATACGATTATTAATCAAAAACAAGCTCATCTTGATGGTGATGAGAAAAATAAGATTTATTGTATTTACGTAGCTATTGGTCAAAAAAGGTCGACTGTTGCCCAGGTAGTAAAAAAATTAGAAGATTCAGGAGCCATGGAATATACGGTAGTTGTCGCAGCCACTGCCTCTGATCCCGTTGCGTTACAATATGTGGCACCTTACACTGGCTGTAGTATTGGTGAGTATTTCCGTGATAATGGCATGCATGCATTAGTTATTTACGATGATTTAAGTAAACATGCTGTTGCCTATAGACAAATTTCACTATTGCTCAGAAGACCGCCGGGACGTGAAGCTTATCCGGGAGATATATTTTATCTACATTCTAGGTTACTGGAACGAGCAGCAAACATGTCGGATAAAGATGGTGGTGGGTCTCTTACGGCTTTGCCAATTATTGAGACCCAGGCAGGTGATGTTTCTGCATATATTCCAACCAATGTTATATCAATTACCGATGGACAGATTTTCTTAGAAAATGAGCTGTTTTATAAAGGTATCAGACCAGCAGTAAATATTGGTATATCAGTGAGCAGGGTAGGATCAGCCGCCCAAGTAAAATCTATGAAGCAAGTAGCAGGAAGTGTTAAACTTGAATTAGCACAATTTAGGGAATTAGCAGCTTTTGCTCAGTTTAGTTCAGACTTAGACAGCTCAACTAAGCAACTTATTGCACATGGTACAAGGCTAAGCGAGATATTGAAGCAGGATCAATACGCCCCCTTCCCTGTTGAAGAGCAAGTGGTTAGTCTTTATGCTGGGGTAAAAAATTACCTTGATACTATTCCTGTTGAATTAGTAAAAGAATTTGAGCATAACTTGCTCCAAGAAATGAAACTTAAAGAAAACGATATTTTATTATCTATTAAAAAGCATGGACAAATTACTAAAGAAACGGAAGGAAAGTTAAAATCTTTCTTAGAAAAATTTGTACAGAACTTTCTTACTGACAGTAAAGTTAGGTAGCTATGTCAGGTTTAAAACAATTAAGGTCTCGTATTAAGAGTGTTAAATCAACGCAAAAAATCACTAAGGCTATGCAAATAGTCTCGGCTACCAAATTTACCAAAGCCAAAAACCAAATTAAGGACTCAGAAGGATATATTGAGATTTTGCAAGATATAATGTCTAATGTGGCATCTAGAAATAATTTACAGGATATGGCTGAAGAAGAGAAAAAATTTTTTTCAGGAGAATTATATTCAAGTGATGTGAATAAATCACACTTACTGATAATAGTTACCTCGGAACGCGGTTTATGTGGGTCTTTTAATTTTTCAGTATCCAAGCAAGTGAAATTTGATATTGCAAATTTGGAAAATGCTGGTAAACAAGTAAGGTTGATGATTATTGGCAAAAAGGGTTACGATCTATTCAAATGGCAATATTCCCATTATATTGACAATTATTTTGATTTTCCCAAATATCATAATAATAATTTGGCATTTCAGGTTAAAGATAAAATAATAGAGATGGTAGATAGTTGTAAAATTAGCAGTTGTCAAATATATTTTAATAAATGTAAAAATGCTATGACCCAGATTGCAACTAAACAGCAAATATTACCAATTGAAAAACAGCTATCTTCAAATGAACAATATTTAAGCTATGAATACGAAGGTGAAGGGCTTATTTTGAATATGATTAATCTTTATGTAACGGCACAAATTAATTATGCTCTACTACAAAGTAGAGTTAGTGAAGAAGGGGCTAGAATGACAGCAATGGATAATGCAACAAAAAATGCTAATGAGCTTATTAATAAGTTAACATTAACGCTTAATAGGTCTAGGCAAGATTTAATTACTAGGGATTTGATTGAAATTATTGCAGGGGCAGAAGCTATATAAAATTAATTAGGTTGGTGAATAGCTAGTAATTGCGAGCGAACATATGTGAGCGTGGCAATTGTAAGTTGTCATTCCCGCGTAGGCGGGAATCTAGATACCTGCTTTCGCAGGTATGACACTACCATTAGGGAGACACTACCATTGGAATTAATGTCATTCCCGCGTAGGCGGGAATCTAAATACAATTAATATTAAGGTAAAATATGACGAAAATTATCGGTAAGATTGTGCAGATTATTTCAGCTGTGGTCGATGTGCAGTTTAGTAGTGATGGTAAATTGCCGAAGATTCTCAATGCACTTGAGTGCTATAATAATGGAGAAAAGGTGATATTAGAAGTATCGCAGCATATAGGAGATGATATTGTTAGATGCATATCTATGAATCCAACAGAAGGATTAGTACGAGGGCAAGAGGTGGTCGATACAGGAGATACTATTAAGGTACCTGTTGGTACTGGAACGCTTGGACGCATAATGAACGTAATTGGTGAGCCAATTGATGAAAGGGGTGAAATTAAGGCAACTAATTTTGCTTCAATTTACCGACCAGCTCCAGATTTTGTTGACCAATCAACTGAAAAAAACATTTTGGTTACAGGAATTAAAGTCATTGATCTGTTAGCTCCTTATTCAAAAGGAGGAAAAATTGGGTTATTTGGTGGTGCCGGGGTAGGAAAAACAGTATTAATTATGGAGCTTATTAATAATATCGCCAAAGCTCATGGAGGATATACGGTTTTTGCCGGAGTTGGAGAAAGGACTAGAGAAGGCAATGATTTGTATCATGAAATGATTGATTCTAATGTAATTGATTTAGAGAATCCAGAAAAATCTAAAGTAGCTCTGGTGTATGGACAAATGAACGAACCGCCCGGTGCAAGAGCTAGAGTTGCCTTAACTGGACTCACTATAGCCGAAAGTTTTAGGGATTTAGATGGAGGACAGGATGTGTTGTTTTTTGTTGATAATATTTTCCGCTTCACGCAAGCTGGTTCTGAGGTATCAGCCCTTTTAGGTAGAATACCTTCGGCAGTTGGTTATCAGCCAACATTAGCAACTGATATGGGCGAGTTACAAGAGCGTATTACTTCAACAAAGTTTGGGTCAATTACTTCGGTACAGGCTATTTATGTGCCGGCAGATGACCTAACTGACCCTGCTCCTGCTGCCTCTTTTACCCATTTGGATGCAACGACTGTACTTAGTCGACAAATTGCCGAGCTTGGTATTTATCCGGCAGTAGACCCGCTTGATAGTGGTTCACAATTGCTAAGTCCTGCAATTGTTGGAGAAAGACACTACTCAGTCGCTCGTGAGGTACAAAAAGTTTTACAGACCTATAAGTCATTGCAAGATATAATTGCCATTTTAGGAATGGATGAGTTATCGGAAACAGATAAATTAACTGTTACCAGGGCAAGAAAAATTCAACGATTTTTATCCCAACCTTTCCATGTTGCCGAAGTATTTACAGGTATGGCTGGAAAGCTTGTCAGTTTAGCTGACACTATTGAAGGGTTTCATGGCTTGGTTTCCGGCAAGTATGATCATTTACCAGAAGCAGCTTTTTATATGATAGGTAGTATTGACGAAGCAGTAGAGAAAGCTGAAACACTTAAAGCCAAAGTAGCATAATTAGGTGGCATAAGTGGACAAAATAATTAGGGTTAAAATTGTAACACCAATAAATGTGGTGTTTGATAAGCAAGCTCAAGAAGTAATAATGCCAGGAGAGTTAGGGGAATTTGGTGTTTTACCTGGTCATGAGTTATTGATTGCTAGTTTAAAAGCTGGTTTGACAAAAATAACAGTAGGTAATTCTGTATTCAAATATTTTGTCTATTCAGGGTTAGCTGAGGTTACTGCAACAAATGTAAATATAATAACTGAATTTGCTATTGATACCAGCAACTTGCAAGCACATGAAATAGCTGGAAAGATAGCATTGTTAAAAAGAGAAATAAATGAAGAAAATGACGATACAAAAAAGGATATTATTAAATTAGATATGGCTAGATACGAATCTTTGCTAACTTGTATTGAGTAAGTATAGCTAATCTGATTAGCATTACCCCGTCATTGCGAGGAGGTCATAAGACCGACGAAGCAATCCAAGAGCAATGCGTTGCCACGACCACTATGTGGTCTCGCAATGACGTGTATGCAACCCAAGACGTCATTGCGAGGAAGAGCACAGGTCGACGAAGCAATTGTAAGATGTCATTCTTAGCAACGGCGGGAATCTAGATCCCTGCTTTCGCAGGGATGACACAAAAATGGATTATTTCGTAGGCTTACGCCTCCTCGCAATGACGTTAGTCCATAACACAACTACTTTTACTATAGTAAAAACAAAACATTAGGAGATATATTATGTTTATAGAAAATGCTTATGCAGATGACGATACAATATCAATCAAAGAAACTGAAGAAGTAGTCCCAGCAGCAGCTGAATCATCTATGCAGTCAGTATTAACCAGCATGGTGCCGATGGTATTAATTTTCATTGTATTTTACTTTTTTCTAATTAGACCGCAAGAAAAACGTCGCCGGGAGAAAGAAAGTGTGGTGAGTAGCGTTAAAAAGGGAGAAGAAGTAGTAACTAATAGCGGAATCTTTGGCATAGTCAGCAAGATTAACGATGCTGACAACACAGTAGATCTTGAAATATCTGAAAATATACGAATTAAAGTTTTGAAATCTGCAATACTTGACATTACAAATCGTCATAAAAAAGAAGTTATAGCTGTTAACAAAAGTAAAAAAGACAAAGGAAAATAACGGTGCAGAATATTGCTAAATGGAAAATATTTTTGTCTATTTTATGTACAGTAGGGGCATTTATTTGTGCTTTACCTAATTTTACAACTATAGATTCTAAAATATTGCCAAACTATAAGGTAAATCTTGGTCTTGATTTAAGAGGTGGAGCTCATCTATTGTTAGATGTAGATTTTGATACCTATTTAAATGATACAATGGAAAACTTGACCGATCATTTACGGAAATATTTACGGGAAGATAAGGTAGGCTATAAAAACCTTATTGCTAAGAATCACAAAGTACAGTTTGAATTGAGAAATATAGAAGACTACAAAACAGTAAAAAATATCCTAAGTAAAATCGACCGAGAAATTACTGTAGAAAACGATAATTCTAGTATTAAGCTTAGCTATAGTGATTCTAAACTTGCCGAATTAAGGCATAAGGTAATTGCCCAATCAATTGAAATAATCAGAATGAGAGTGGATAGTACAGGTACCAAAGAACCTAACATCCAAAGGCAAGGTGATAAACATATATTACTCCAGGTACCAGGTGAAGAAAACCCACAGCAACTCAAGAATATTCTTGGTAAAACTGCAAAACTAACCTTCCATTTAGTTGATGAAACTGCCAACATACAAGAAGCAGTAAATGGACATTTACCCTCTGGCTCAATCTTAGTGAAAGGCGAAAATCAAGATAAAAAAGAATATTACGTAGTTGTTAAGAAAAAAGTTATTGTTAGTGGTGAACAACTAATAACTGCCCAAGCTTCTTTTAACCAAAATACTCAACCAGCTGTTGCTTTTTCCTTTAATAATCTTGGTAGTAAATTATTTGCAGAAATAACCAAAAATAATTCTGGCAAGAGGCTTGCTATCGTGCTTGATAACAAATTATTAAGTGCCCCAGTAATTAATGAACCAATTCTTGGGGGAAGCGGTATAATTTCAGGTCATTTTACTGTTGAATCAGCCAATGAATTAGCTATATTACTTAGAGCTGGTTCGTTACCAGCCCCTTTAAAAATAATAGAGGAACGAACCATAGGACCAAATCTTGGAGCAGATTCAATAGAGGCAGGCAAGAAAGCAGGTTTGATTGGTTTTGCTAGTGTGGTGATATTCATGATTTGGTCATACGGAATCCTTGGAATTTTTGCCAATATAGCATTAAGTCTAGCGTTACTCTATATTTTAGCGTTATTGTCACTTTTCCAAGCTACATTAACTCTACCGGGAATTGCTGGTATAATATTAACGATTGGTATGGCTGTTGATGCCAATGTACTCATTTATGAAAGAATAAGGGAGGAGCTTAAAAAAGGTGCATCTAACCTGTATGCCATAAGAACGGGGTTTGAATCAGCTTTTGCGACAATCCTTGATTCAAATGTTACAACTTTAATAGCGGCATTTTTACTTTTTATATTTGGTGTTGGTGCTATAAAAGGCTTCGCGGTAACACTAACTATTGGTATAATATCATCGATGTTTTCTGCAATTATTATTACTAAATTGTTAATTGATATTTGGATTAAGTACCAAAATCCTAAAAGTCTGGGATTATAATTAAACCAAGAGATTTACAATATGTTTAAAATCTTTAAAAAAATGATACTACCTGTTGTAGTAATGGGGATACTTAGTTGGGTAACATACGAAGGTTATAAACGTTCGTCAGAACCTTCTAAATTCGAAGTAGCTGCTAAGGAATTAGGTTTTACTTCACCAAACCAGCAAGAAGGTCTATTAAAGATTTTTCATCTAGCCGGATATTTAAAACCAGAAAAATTATGGCATGATCTAGCATGTTTTGATAAAACTGGTAATCCAGAAAAAATATTTGCTTCAATTTCTAAAAGTTTAATTAAATATGGAGCTGATCAAGTTGTACTTGATCAATTCGATGCTAAATTATTGCGTAAGAATTTATTTAAAGCTACTAATGAACTAAACATACGAGATGTTGAAGATTGGTTACTATATGTTGCTCAGAATGCATTTAATCGTAAGGTTGGTCAGGAACGTAATGAACTAACTAGTGAAGATTGGATGACTAAATATGCATCTCAATATATTGAAGCTGCTAGACAATTGGGACTTATTGATGAAATACCGCCTCAGCATCAAGAATATGCTGAAAGCTGGATTGCTGGAGCCTCTAGAATTGGCTTATTGGCACGGATAATTTACTATAATAAAATAATAGAACAAATTAAGATTAATGGATCAGTGTTAGTATTAGCTGGAGCAAGACCATTATGGGCTAATATTGATGGCATTAACCCTGAGACATACGCTAAGTTGTTAAAAATATGGCAAGATAAAGGAGATATCAATAAATTAGATGCTTCTTTGTCAGTTAGAGAAGATTTGGCTCGTACAGAGGAAGGGAAGGCATATCTTGCATCACTTGCTAAAAGTTATAATATTGCCTTAGATATAACACAGCCCTTCATTAAATATACAACAAAAGAAGAATGTCCCAAAGGTCTTCTTCCTGGAAGAGTATATCCTAATTATGCGAGTACAGACCAAATAACACTTACAGAAAGCCTGATGAGTGTTGATTTATTAAATAACTTCCTTAATAAGGATCAGAGAAGCTATGCTGAAGTAATAAACACCGAAATAGGCAAGAATAACGAAAGACCTAATACGGCTACTACTGCTTATGATGCTGCAGTGATTCTTGCTAACAAGATTTTAAATGAGGAGCTTGGTGAACAAAAAGATTATGTCATTTTATTTGTCAGTAATAATCCTTATATTCAACGCCAAACAATTGCTACTCAAAGAGAAGTTGATAAAGTATTACAAAAATATGGATTAGATAAAAAAGGTTATCATATTAAAATCGAAGGAGTAGGTTTTAGTTCCAAACAGGATGTTCCAACTATCCATTCTGAGATGGCATGCTTGATAGCAGAACTATGGAAAAATCAGAATCTACGAAGTCCTAATGAAGCTGGGCATTCTATTAACCAATTATTGTTCCAAACTCGTAAAAACCCTGAACTAATACCTCCTATGCCAGAGATCAAAGAAGAGGATATAGGGATAATTGGAGGAATAGTTGAAGGGGTTCAGGATATGTTTGATCAATTATAACTAACCCGATTAGTATTACTCCGTCTATTAGAGAGAAACCACTTTAGTGGCAACGAAGCAATCCTATTTTGTGTCATCTCTGCTTAAATTTAATGTCATCCCTGCGAATGCAGGGATCTTAAATTCCCGCCTACGTGGGAATGACAATAGGGTGCGGGAATGACAACTTACGATTGCTTCGTCGGCTTACGCCTCATCTCAATGACGTATGCACCTATAACTCGTCATTGCAAGACCACGTGAGTGTAGTGGCAATCCAAATATAATTATTTTCCTGGATTGCTTCATCGCAGCCAAAAAGAGCCAAATATAGAATTACTTTAATCATTTCCGACAGTCTCCTAGCTTACCTATTATTTTTTGTCCTCATTTTTCAAATTATTTGAGTATACTGTACAAATAGTATATGTTAGAACTTAGCAACAAAATCAGCTATTTATAATGTGGTAACTATTTATAATATGGAATTCGATCCTAATCTACTATCTCGTATACAATTTGCTTTTACTATAAGCTTTCATATAATTTTCCCGTCTTTTACAATTGGGCTTGCTAGTTGGCTTGCTGTAGTAGAAGGGCTATGGCTCAAAACTGGTAATAATATTTACCAAGAAATATATAAATTTTGGATTAAGATTTTTGCTATTACCTTTGGTATGGGGGTAGTATCCGGTGTTGTTCTATCTTATCAATTAGGTACTAATTGGTCAGGTTTCTCGGATAAGGTAGGTAATGTTCTTGGACCACTTCTAGCTTTTGAAGTACTTGCTGCATTCTTCTTGGAATCATCTTTCCTGGGGATTATGCTGTTTGGCTGGAATAGAGTTAGTAAAAAGATGCATTTCGCTGCCACTTTAATTGTGGCAATCGGTACGATTATCTCTGCCTTTTGGATTCTGGCAGCTAATAGCTGGATGCAAACTCCTACTGGTTATGAAATGCGAGCCGATAATATTTTATATCCGGTAAGTTGGTTGGAAATTATTTTTAATCCTTCCTTTCCATATCGTTTTTGCCATATGATTGTCGCATCATACTTAACTACAGCCTTTGTCATTGGTGGCGTCGCTGCCTGGTATCTTGTACGTAACAAATTTGTTGCCCATGCTAAAATCATGTTTGGCATGGCAATGTTGATGGCAGTATTTGTTGCCCCAATACAGCTTTTTATCGGCGACCAACACGGGTTAAATACTCTAGAACATCAGCCTGCAAAAATTGCTGCTATGGAAGGTATCTGGGATACGGAGAAAGGAGCTGCCCTTAGACTCTTTGGCTGGCCTTCAGCACAGGAAGAAGTAACAAAATATACTATAGAAATACCAAAAGTTGCTAGTTTAATATTGACACATAGCTTAGATGGAGAAGTAAAAGGCTTAAAAGAATGGTCAAAAGAAAATCGCCCCCCTGTATTAATAGTATTTCTAGCTTTCCGAATAATGGTAGGAATCGGTATATTAATGATAATTACTGGAGCAATTGCTTTAGTATTATACTTACGTAAAAGATTATTTGACACTAAATGGTTTCAATATTGGTGTATGTTGATGACGCCAACTGGCTTTATAGCCGTATTATCCGGGTGGTTTGTTACAGAAATTGGTAGGCAACCTTATATAGTATATAATATAATCAGAACATCTGAAGCATCTTCACCAGTACTAGGGCAATATATCTTCGCCTCATTAATTGCCTTTGTGATAGTGTATGTTTTTATATTTGGCAGTGCCACTTATTATATTATAAATTTAATAAAAAAAGGACCTACTATAGCTAACTCGACTAGTATTTAGCCGTAGTAAACTGGCGTCATTGCGAGGAGGCATAGCCGACGAAGCAATCCATTTTTGTGTTACCCTTGTGAAAGCAGGGATATAAATTCCCACCTACGCGGGAATGACAAGAGAGTGCAGGAATGACAGGCAAATTCATGTAATACAGGAGAACATCAACCATGCTTAATTTTGCTCCCTATATAGATTTACCTTTAGTTTGGGGTGGACTAATTGCCACAGTAATCTTTCTTTATGTATTATTAGATGGTTTTGATCTAGGAGTTGGTATATTATTTCCATTTGCTCCTACTCAAGATTGTCGTAATAAAATGATGAACTCTGTAGCACCATTTTGGGACGGTAATGAAACCTGGTTAGTTTTAGGTGGTGGCGGATTATTTGCTGCATTCCCACTGGCTTACTCAATTTTGATGTCAGCCTTCTATATACCAATTATCGTAATGCTTTTGGGATTGATCTTCCGCGGAGTAGCTTTTGAATTTAGATTTAAAGCAACTCTAAAGGATCGTTATATATGGGATTATTCTTTCCATTTTGGTTCTATCATCGCTACCTTATTTCAGGGAATTATGCTAGGAGCTTTTGTCCAAGGCGTTAAGATTGATGGCAGGGTATTTGCTGGTGATGCTTTTGATTGGCTGACCCCCTTTTCTCTGATGACGGGCATTGCATTGGTATTTGGTTATGCTCTGCTTGGTTGTACTTGGCTTATCATGAAAACTGACAAAGATACGCAAATATGGGCTCGTAAATCTGCAGCATATGTATTAATTTATGTTATGTTATTTATGGGATTAGTAAGTTTGTGGGTACCATTTTTAAATGAAAGGATTCGTATATTTTGGTTTACTATGCCTAATTTTGCATATCTGTCATTCATTCCTATTTTAACTATTTTTACATTATTTATGTTATTCAGTACCCTTTATAAAAACAAAGAATTCCAGCCTTTTTGTTACTCGGTTTTACTTTTTGCTTTAGGCTATTTAGGACTAATCCTAAGTATTTGGCCTTTTACAGTACCATATCAAATATCTTTATGGCAATCTGCAGCAATAGCAGAATCACAATCTCTAATGTTGGTAGGAGCTGGATTGCTGTTACCGATAATATTAGGTTATACAATTTATTGTTATTATATATTCCGTGGAAAATCAACTCATCACCCAATGTATTAGTAAATTGAGAAAGATTTTTATTTCTCAGAAATGCAAACAATGGCTTTGGTTTGTAATTTTATACTTAGTGGGGCTAATATTTGTGCTATCATTATCCTGTATAATTAAAGTTATCTTTTTTATATTTGGCTAATGATTCTATAGCTAACCCAATTAGCATTTAAGTCATAGTAAACTGGTGTCATTGCGAGGAAGCAATCCATTTTTGGTTACTTTTATGGATTGCTTCGTCACTACTAAAGTAGCTCCTCGCAATGACGCTTGGGGATCATCTTTTTTCCTTAAATCGACATGCATACCGAATTATACTTTCACGATAGAATAAAAAATGTAGGGTACTATGGTCTAATATACACACTGTAGCATAATTAGTTTTCAAAACAAACTACATTTTAATGACTTGTCGATAATTTTGTTTGTATAATTAGTTGGTATATTATA
Source organism: Rickettsia sp. (assembly GCA_023269695.1). Classification (GTDB taxonomy): domain Bacteria; phylum Pseudomonadota; class Alphaproteobacteria; order Rickettsiales; family Rickettsiaceae; genus Tisiphia. Next base: position 11,575 of record JAHFPS010000001.1, on the reverse strand, counting down.
TAGTCATGTATATATAACATATGACCAGTAGTAATATGAAAAATAATATTAATCAAATATCAGCTAGTGAATTTAAAAAAGATTTTTTAAAATTAGTTGATGAAGTTAAAAATAAACATAGTTCTTTCACTATAACCAAAAGAAAAGTACCTGTAGCTAGATTAGTACCCTTAGAAAACAATAATGTTAAAGATACAAAAAGTTATTTTGGCTGTATGAAAGGAACAATAAAAATAAAAGGTGATATTGTAAATTATTCCTCCGAATTAGATTGGGAAGTTAATAATGACTAAACCTATAAATAATTATCGTGAAAGTTACTTAGAGAACTTGACTTTAGATACTCACGTATTAATATGGTATGCAGAAGGGATTAAACTAACCGAAAAGCAAATTAATTTAATAGAAAAAGCTAGAGAGAAAGGAGCTTTATATATTTCTGCTATATCTATTTGGGAAATATCTCTGCTAGCGAGCAAAAATAAAATGGCTTTCTCTATTAGCATAACAGAATGGGTTGATAAGTTATTGTCTACTCCTGGTCTAAATCTAATTGCTTTATCGGTTCCAATTCTAATCCAAAGCTGTGAACTACCAAACTATGAACATAGAGATCCAGCTGATAGATTAATTATAGCCTCTACTAGATTTATCAACTCACATTTAATGACTTATGATCAAAAAATTATTGATTATGCCAATAATGGATATCTTAAAATAGCAAATAGCGACTATTAGCTTGTAAAAATATTCAGTTATAGAGCATTTTAATACAATCCTTATACTCTATTTACGGACAATTACCTTGTTACCAAATACTGTCATACACCTTGTTATCAACACTACATTTTAATGAATTTGCTGTAAAACTATAAAAAAAGTAATATAGGCAACTACAAATAAAACTATATACAAAGTGTAATTAAATATGTAGCCTGTCTGTGTTCTACTTACCAAAATCCCAAAGTAATTTACTGTTTTGACAAAATTATTTGAACCAAATCTATCAATAACTCTCTGGTCTATCAAATTCAATAGCTTACTTAAGTTAGCGACTAGTCTTACTATCAGCAGGTCATAAATTTCATCAAAATAATATTTATTTATCAACAATTTCCTAATAAATGTTACTTTTACTTTATCAACAATATTTTTATAGAAATAAATACCCAAAACAATACCTATTAATCCCACAATCATTGGCAACAATTTTATGTAAAGAGGCGGATGATTTGCTAGTCTTTGGTAAATATGAATATTGAATATACTATCAAGGAAATAACCATTTGGCTTATCAAGAGCAATAATATAATGACCTATCATCCCTGCAACAAGACTGCCTACCGCTAAGAGATTAAGTGGCAGGTTCATAATATTAGGTGATTCGTGAACGTGATTAAATTGATCAATAGTTAATCTAGTTTTTCCATGAAATACTAATAAGATAATTTTCATAGAATAAATGGCAGTCAAAATTGCCGCAACAATTCCAAGAATAAACACTATAGTACCTATTACACCACCGCTACTATATGCTAGCTCTAAAATAGCATCTTTTGAATAAAATCCTGCTAAAGGATAAATACCTATCAGAGCCAGTGAGCCGATTAAGAAATTACAGTAAGTAACTGGCATTTTATCTTTCAAACCACCCATCTTAAAAATATCTTGCTGATGACAAGCGTGAATCACACTACCAGCTGATAAAAACAATAAAGCTTTAAAAAATGCATGAGTAACTAAATGAAAGATACCGGCATTATAAGCTGACACACCGCAAGCAAGAAACATATAACCAAGCTGGCTACAAGTGGAATAGGCAATAATCTTTTTTATATCATTTTGAACTATGGCAATAGTTGCGGCAAATATACAGGTAATACCACCAATAATGGCAATAAAGCTTAATACTCCTACACTATATTCAAATAAATAAGAACACCTAGCTACTAAAAATACTCCAGCTGTTACCATGGTTGCAGCGTGAATAAGTGCCGAGACTGGAGTTGGTCCTTCCATGGCATCTGGTAGCCATATATGCAAACCAATTTGTGCCGACTTGCCCATGCACCCGAGGAATAATAGCAAACATACTATGTCAATTATTGATACGGTAAAACCCAATATACTTAATTGCATATTAGACAATAATTGTGCTTTATCAAATACACTAGCAAAATCAACTACCCCAAAATAAACAATAATGGTAATGATCCCCACTATAAAAGCAAAGTCCCCTACCCTATTCACTATAAAAGCTTTAATTGCGGCTTTATTTGCCGTTTCTTTTTGATACCAAAAACCAATTAATAAGTACGAACATAGACCAACTCCTTCCCAACCAAAGAATAATTGGACAAAATTATCTGCTGACACCAAAGCTAGCATAAAGAAGGTAAATAATGATAGAAATGATAGAAATTTAGGTAATCCTTCATCATCTGCCATATAGCCAAGAGAATAAATATGTACCACAGCTGAAATCCAAGTAACCACTATAAACATAATGGCAGTCAGCTGATCGACATAAATTGCCCAATTTATTTCCATCTCACCAATTACTAGCCATTTTGCTAAAATTAGATGAATAATGACTTTGTTTATTGCTACATTATAAAATATCAAGCTAGCTAATATTGCCGCTAAACTTATTGCAATAGTGGCAATAAAAGCTGCTTGCTTCTTGCTAAAACACTGACAAAACAAACCATTGATCATACCAGAAATCAATGGTAATATTACCGTGAATATTGCTGCTGCACTTACCATATCAGTTCCTAAAATTAAGTTAACCCGATTAACTATTACTCCGTCATTGCGAGGAGTGTGTAAGCACGACGAAGCAATCCATTTTTAATCACTTTCCTGGATTGCTTTGTCGCTACTGAAGTAGCTCCTCGCAATGACGTTGTCTAGACGCTCGACTTCGTGATAATTAATTTTCGGAGTTGCCATCGTCAATTAACCCTTCATCTGATTCATCTCACCCAGTTCTATCGAACCCTTATTTCTAAAATAAACTAATAATATGGCAAGACCTATTGCAGTCTCAGCAGCTGCTATTGTTAAGATTATTATACTAAAAATTTGACCAGATATCTCATGTGCATAAGTAGAGAATGCTACAAAATTTATGTTTACAGCGAGCAGCATCAATTCAATTGACATCAGGATTGTTATGACATTCTTACGATGCATAAACAAACCGACCATTCCTATACTAAAAATCAGTGCTGACAAAATTAAATAATGCTCCAAAGTAATAGTACTAATCATATTGTATTTCTCCTACTCCTGCATTTAAACGTGGTTTGACCATTAATATGCTATTATCTTTGTTTTTAGCATGTTGCTTGGCAATATCCTGCCTCTTAACTCCACTACGATTCCTAATAGTTAAGGTAATACAAGATATCATTGCCATAAATAGAATAATACCTGAAATTTGGAAAGGTAAAATATAGTCAGTATATAGTACTTGTCCAATAGCATGAGTATTAGTAGACTTCCTGAAAAAGTCTACTTCTGCTGGTAATTTGTACGTCGATTCGGTACTCAAATCCTCACGTACACTTAAGTACGCTGCGGTTTTCCGTTCCGAGTCTCCTTCAAATCCCTCACCATAAGTAACTTTTTCAGGAAGTCTAATATCTGATCCTATCTCAAATTGGCTATTATCTAAAACTATATCTTTAGCCCCTAAGCAAATTATCAGGACAAGATCAGCAAACATAATGAGTGCTACAGCAATACTAATAAACAAGTTTTTTTTGAATTGTACAATAATATCCATAAAACGAATATTCAACATCATGATAACAAACAAAAATAATACTGCTACTGCTCCAACATATATCACAACCAACATCATTGCTAAAAATTCTGCTCCTAGCAAAATCATCAACCCCGAACCGTTACAGAAAGTAAAAATCAACCATAACACAGAATAAACAGGATTTTTACTAATGACCACCAAATAACTACTTATAACCATTAGCCCAGCAAATAAATAAAAAAATATCTCCATAATTATCTATATTTATAATCATTATGTAGCTTAATTGCTAATTCTTGCTCCCACATATCACCATTCTTCAATAATTTTTCTTTATCATAAAGCAATTCTTCATGGCTAATAGTAGCAAATTCAAAATTGGGGCCTTCCACTATCGCATCAACTGGACATGCTTCTTGGCATAGACCACAATAAATGCACTTAGTCATATCAATATCATATCTAGTGGTACGCCTACTACCATCTACTCTTTCTTCTGCCTCAATAATAATAGCCTGAGCTGGGCAAATTGCCTCGCAAAGCTTACAAGCAATACAACGTTCCTCACCATTGGCATAACGCCTTAATGCATGCTCGCCCTTAAATCTCGGGCTTATCCTCCCCTTCTCATAGGGATAATTTATAGTTACTTTAGGCTTAAAGAAATATTTCAAAGTTAGACCAAGCCCTGACACTATTTCAAATAACAAAAAAGACTTCAGATAATTAATTATTTTCATTTCATTATACACCAAAAATTTGTAGCACTAAGCATGTTTTACAAATTTAAATTATTCTATTTTGACTCTTTTTAGCTGAAAATTATAAGATTTTTTTGAAATAGTATTAACTATTCCGGCAAAAATCTTATTAATTTTCGCTTAAAAATACTCAAAATATAAACAATTTAAATTTTGTCAATAGAACCTAATCTATTTAACTACGAAAGATATCCAGGATCATTTTTAATTTCCAATAATTGATTAATTCTAGTAATAGATAAGCTAGTAATTTTAGCTACTTCCTCAATAGAGCTACCATTTTCTATCATCATTTTTATTAATTTAGCTTCTCCTCTAGCTTCTCCAATTTGGATACCTTCCTCTCTGCCTTCCTCTCTACCTTCCTCTCTGCCTTCCTCTCGAGCTTTATCCCCAAATTTTTTGAGAGTGTTAGCTTCAATACGCAGCCACTTCAGATGATCTTCATAGGCTGCCCTTTCTTCCTCAGTAAAATTCATCACATCCAAAACTGTTAGGGCTTTTTTTAAGCTAACATCATTCAACTCTGCTGGTAGAGCATCTTTGTTCAGTAAATCGTTTCTAGTTAAAAACGTACTCCACATATCAAGAGAATTCTTTACCTTCTTTACTATGTCAGCCAGCTGTTCTTTTGGATTATTAGTAAACTTATTTAGCTCAATAGTATGCAACTCTAAATCCTTGAAATATAACAAACCGCTATCTTTTTCTACTATATGAAACACATTATGATATTTATCTTCATGTAAAATAGACGTAAAGTTTAATATATGAATGCCAATAGCTTTCGATAAAGTAGCATAGTCCTCAGCAGTCTTTAATTGCTCAGTATATAATTTAGCCCAATAATAAAGAGCTCTCTTATCATAATCAGCTTCGTCAGTAATTTGGATTTCAATATTAAATCTTTTGCCATCCTCTCCTTGTGCTTTAATATCTAAAATTGACAATTTATCGCTCTTGAAATTTTTTGGATTATATGGATTAAGAAGTTTTACTTCTGTTACTTGATCTTCCTTAGACACAATCGAATTGATTAGGGAAATAAGCAAATCCTTATTCTCTTCAACACCGAAGATTTTTTTGAAGGCGATATCGACTCTAGGACTGATATTTGACATAAATCTAACTAACTATATATATGTTTATTTTCCTTATTTTATAGCTAACCCGATTAATATTTAGCCATAATAGACTTTTGTCATTGCAAGACCACGTAGTGGTCGTGGCAATCCATTTCTAATCACTTTTAGGATTGCTTCGTCGACCTCTACTACGGTCTTTTTTCCTCGCTAATAGACGGAAGCTATCTAAAACCTTCCCGGGTTAGCTATAGGTAGTTTGGTAAATTACCAGTAAACATTAGAACACTTGATATTAACACCACCCAAAATAAAGTAAAAGGTAAAAATACTTTCCAGCCTAAACGCATTAGCTGGTCGTAACGATATCTAGGTAATGTCGCTCTTATCCATAAGAAACAAAATAATAAAAACCCAACTTTTACTATAAACCAAATAAAACCCGGCACGAAATTCAAAAACTTAATACCAAAAGGTGGCAAATAGCCACCTAAGAAAAATGTTGTGGTCATACCGCTGGCTAAAATCATATTAGCATATTCGCCAAGAAAAAATAAGGCAAAACCCATAGAAGAATATTCAACATTATAACCAGCAACTAGCTCAGACTCAGCTTCTGATAAATCAAAAGGTAATCTATTAGTTTCTACAAGTACTGATATGAAGAATATTACTGCCATAGGTAACAGCATCAAGTCAACCCACCACGGCAATAATTGTTGTCTTTCTATGATTTCTGAAAGATTAAGAGTCCCCGTTGTTAAAAGTACAGTAACAATCACCAACCCTATAGATACTTCATATGAAATCATCTGAGCCGACGAACGAACAGCCCCAAGAAAAGCATATTTCGAATTACTTGCCCAACCAGCTATGATTATACCATAAACCCCCAACGAGGAGATTGCCATAATATATAAAACCCCAACATTGATGTCAGCTAATACTAGCTTTTTATCAAAAGGTATCACTGCCCAACCAATTAAACTAAGCACAAAGGTAACCATAGGTGCTAAGGTAAATAATATTTTATCAGCTTGATTTGGTATAATTGTTTCTTTAAATAATAGTTTAACTGCATCAGCAATTGGTTGCAACAAGCCAAAATATCCAACTACGTTTGGACCTTTTCTCAGTTGCATTAGACCTATTACTCTTCGTTCAGCATAAGTAAGATAGGCTACACACAGTAAAAGAGGAATAGTGATAGATAGGACTTTCAATGCCACAATAATTAATGGTAATAGATATTGTTGAAATAACGATATCATGCAACTTTTTCCCTTTCTTGCTTTGATTCCAAGCACTTTGCCATAGTAATAGATGCCCTACTAATTGAATCTGTCATGTAATAATTTATCGGTTTAGTCATTATATCATCGTTAAGTAATTTATCTGTAGAGGTAAATTTTATAAAATCACCGTTCATTATCTCAGAAATATTGGCAAATACTGGGAATTCTGCCGCCAACTTATTTCTTATTTCAACTAAATTATTCATACCAAGATTTAGCCCTAAACCATCGGCTAGGTTATTTATAATAACACAATCTTCTTTTGCTTGTCCTACTGGACTAGTTGCTGCCCTGCAATATTGTGGTCTTCCTTCAAAATTTACGTAAATAGCATCTTTCTCCGTATAGCTACTAGCAGGAAAAATGACATCTGCTGCATTTGCTCCATTATCACCGTGATGCCCTTGATATACGACAAAAGATGATTTTATTTTACTCATATCAATTTCATCACTACCTAGTAAATAGATAAACTTGATATCACCTATTTCTGCCTTTTGTAAAATTTTATGAACCCCCTTACCACCATTTTTAGGGCTAAAACCTATATCTAAACTACCGACCATTGATGCATGATTATGCAATATATTAAAACCATTCCAATCGTCTCTAACTATCTTATATTTATCTACCATCTGATGAATAAGTGCCAAAATAGCATAACCATCATCCCGAGAATATACCCCATCGCCAATAATTATAACCGGATTTTTTGCAGCCGCCAACTCCTTAGAAAATTGATGTTCTCCTGATATTATTGTCTTAATTATCTCAGGACTAGCCCCTAATTCATTGATATAGTAAGTTTGGTTACTAACATTACCAATTCGAGCTACTTTCAGCTTTCCTTCTCTTTGCAATACACCGATACGAGAATTAAGAACCGGTGCTATTTGTCTAATATTTGCACCAATTAGCAAAGCTAGGTCAGCTTTTTTGAGTCCAGAAATTGTTGTGTTAAATAGATAGTTTCCCCTGCTAGATATGTCTATTTTATAATTAAATTGATTACTATCAAAATTATTACATCCTAGTTTCTGTAACATTGTTTTTAATAAAAACATTGATTCGGTGCAGGCGAGTGTCCCAGCTATTGCCGCCATTTGCTCACCGGCAAGCGACTGTAATTTTTGTGCTACTAGTGCAATAGCATCACTCCAGGAAGCTTCAACTAATTTACCTTTGTGCCTTATATACGGAGAATCTAACCTTTGATATTTCAAACCATCATAAGCAAATCGGGCTTTATCTGATATCCACTCATCATTAATATCATCATTGACCCTTGGTAATATCCTCATTACTTCAGATCCCCTACTATCGACTCTTATATTACAACCTTGGGCATCCAATATATCTATTGATTCAGTTTTCTTTAGTTCCCAACTACGAGCTTTAAAAGAATAAGGCTTTGAATTTAACGCACCAACAGGACAAACATCTATAATATTGCCTGATAACTCTGATTCAAGACTACGCTCAAGATAAGAGGTAACTTCCATATGTTCTCCTCTGTAAAGAGTTCCTATTTCCTCAATTCCAGCAATATCAGTGGCAAACCTTATACATCTTGTACATTGTATACATCTAGTCATTTGGGTTTTAATCAAAGGTCCCATATATTTATCTTTGACCGTCCTTTTATTCTCCAAAAATCTAGAACGTACTCCACCATATTTAAAAGCTTGATCCTGTAGATCGCACTCACCTCCCTGGTCACAAATAGGGCAATCTAGGGGATGATTGATCAATAAAAATTCCATTACCCCCTCACGGGCCTTTTTAACGCCTATAGTATTAGTGTGGATCACCATGGCTGGGGCAACAAGCGTAGCACAAGAAGCAATAGGTTTTGGAGATTTTTCCATTTCCACCAAGCACATACGGCAATTACCGGCAATCTTCAAACGTTCATGAAAGCAGAAATGTGGGATTTCTATACCAAGCTTGCTGCAGGCACGAAATACGGTTGTACCTTCCTCTACTTCTACTTCAATACCGTCTATAGTAAGTTGTATCATTGATGTTCATATTATAGTTTTATATTACGTCGAAATTATACCATATTATATACTAGTCACTAATCTAAATTTTTCAATTTTGCAAGAATAACTTCTGACTAAAAATATTTAGCAAATTTTCTACATTATCTGTATCAGCAAGTTTATTATTTTTATATTCTCGACATTTAAGACATTTATGGGTTAAAACCAAACCTTTTTTACCATCTGTCTTATAGGAAATTGGCTGCATTAGTCCATTACATCCAGACGCCCTATCCCCAGGATTAACATCTACATGCTTACTGTAGAAACATATTGGGCAATGATTAGTATAACCATTGCCTTGGATGAATTCACCACACATCTCACAAATAAAATCTTCTTTATTTCTATAAAACTTTTTTGTTGCCATTAACTTAACTTATTCTTGTAATCTGTAAGGATTTCATTAATAATACGCCAAGATTGTGGAACTTCAACAGCGTTTGTTCCTTCAAAATCAGCAACGATTATCAAGGCTTTCCACAAGCTCCAGGCACGACCGCGATTCCATGTATCGGCATCCAACGAAAGTAGTGTACGAAAGACTTCCCTGCTTTTTTTCCCAAACATATTCCAAGCGATTGCTAGATCACAAGCGGGATCACCAATTCCCAACCCTCCAAAGTCAATGACAGCACTCAACTTTCCTTCCTGCACTAACAGGTTACCGACACTGATGTCACCGTGAACCCACACCGGCAAACCCTGCCAGGTAGTTGCAAGTGCCGCCTCCCAAAGCTCAAGAGCAACACCAGTATCGATTTTGTCCTTCAGAATATCAATTGCTTGCCGTATCTCAATATCGTAGGTCTTTAGCGTTCCCCCACGATAAAAATTATGTAATCCGGGCAAAGGTCCATTCGTCGTATCGATGCGTTGTAGAGCGATAAGAAACTGTGCTAGATTAGTTGCGAAGTCACACTGATCAGCTATATGTGCAGACGCAGCAGTGTCTCCCTCAATCCAGTTGTAAATTGACCATCGCCATGGATACCCCTCACCCGGTTCTCCCATTGCCAAAGGCTCTGGAATTGAAAAGGGCAGCAAAGGTGCCAATTTAGGCAACCATTTTTGTTCCTTTTCCACCTTCATTGCATACTTTGCTGCGCTCGGCATACGTACAAGCATCTTCTTACCTAAGTGAAATGTTCGGTTATCCCACCCCCCAACCACGACTGGTTGCACAGGCAAATCTTTCCACTGTGGAAATTGACTGGTGAGTAATCTACTCACCAATGTGCTGTCTATAATTAATTTCTTATTATCTACTATTTGTGCTTGATCCATTTTATTTACCCCACTTAGCCTTTGGTCAGGAAGGTTTTTGCCTTTGCCGTATGTACATGACCAGATTTGTATATACTTCTCTATCATCCTTTTTACTGAACCATCCAGCATAAGTTCTTGGTGATTACAAGCAAAATCTATCCATCTTAAATCATGTGATTCGGCATTTTTTACAAAAAAGTCGTTGCAAACGGTTTTTAGCAAAAATCTCACATCATAATGATAATGTTCCTGCTCTTTAGCATTACCAGCAATAAAATGAACATCTATATCGTAAATTTGTTTAGAAATTGGCTCAATATCTAAAATTCCAGATTCTTCCTGAGCCTCTTTAATCGCTACAGCTAAAAGGTCATTATTACCATCACAATGCCCCCCTGGCTGCAACCATTTATCTAACTTACGATGATGCATCAATAAGAATTTTGTTTTATTAGAATTAAGCAAAAATCCTGAACTAGTAAAATGCCCTTCTTTTGTCTCTCTACTAAACGGATTATCACAATTATCTAAAAAGTCTAACATCCTTTCTTTATATTCATTTTCTTCTTGAAAATTACTGATATAATTTTTTATATTCTCACGCAAGTTCATAATATTTCTTTTCGTCCAATTTCGGTCATTTCTATCACCAACTGCTTTATTTTTCCGATTTCTGACTTATTTGCGATCAGTAACGCATCTTTAGTATTAATAATTATTATATTATCAATTCCTATTACAGCAGTAAGTTTATTATTAGAGCTAATATATGAATTGGTACTATCAATATTTATCACATCACCTTCACAGTAATTATTGGTTATATCTTTCTTTTGCATTTGCCATAAAGAATGCCAGCTGCCAATATCATTCCAACTAAAATTGGCTTCTATCATAATCATTTGACTAATATTTTCGATTATAGCATAGTCTAAAGAAATTGGCGTAATATGTAAATATGGTTCTAAAGCCAGAGTTATATTATTACGATCTTTAGTTGCAAAATAATATGCATCATATGCATATTTAAATAGTTCATTTTGCCATAATTTAGCCTGTTCTAGAATAAAATCTATATTAAAAATAAAAATTCCTGAATTCCAAAAATATTTGCCGTTCTTATATTTGCCATTTTCTTCTAGATAATTTTGTACTTGTTGAAGATTAGGTTTTTCCACAAATTGTTGGGTTTTGTAAATTCCATCTGCTAATAACTCGTCTATTTTGATATAATACTAATAATCTTTCAATATAGAATTAATAGGATTAACAATCCAATTCCAACTAGTGATAGACTTAACAATTTGAGGACTTGCTTCATATGTTAAGATAGCATCTGACATTCTAT
>JAHFPS010000041.1 GCA_023269695.1 Rickettsia sp. | reverse complement strand
TCCAATACATCATTAATAAAATGAATCAGAATGTCTTTATTCTTCTCCGAACCAAATATACGGCGAAAGGCAACATCATTTTTAGGATCTAGAAATTTAGTAATAGCCATAAATAGTAATTTTTGATAGTTGTTAATGTTTTGTGGCATTACTCATTATACCATAAAACTCATAAACTACTAGCAAAAATTACGCTATGTTTTATGACAAATGGCTTAATACTGGGGTTTTATTAAAATCCTCCATTATAAAAAAATGCCTTCTAGCCAAGGTTTTTAGTCGCATTTGAAATAACATAGCGTAAGTTTTGCTAGAATATTAAACTTAATACAAGAGTTGTTCAAATACGTCCATTAAATCAATTTGTTTACTATATTGTCTATTATATGCCGATTTATGATTTAATCTACAGTATCTTTAGTGTTTTTTCTATTGTCTTCTAACTTATAATTTAATAGACAGTGAGAAAGTAAAAATTAATGATGGTGAGTTTATACTGATGTGGCAGTTTATATTTTAACATAGACTTTGTCTATTCCATTGATTTTATTATCAAGCATAATCTACTTAATTTAAATCACTAGAATATTTTAAGCTTCTCGATCTCTAATACTGTTAGACCGGTAATTTTGGCAATATATTCAACCTTAGCTTTCTTTTTCAGTAATTTAATAGCTGTACTTATTTGAGAATCAGTCATTTTAACTTTCCAATAATTCGTTGATTCTGGTAATGGATTAGAGTATAATCAACTATCATTATCTCCAGTAAATACACTATTAAGATGTTTAAAAGCATCACGGTGAATTTGATAAATATCATCGTCCGTCATTCTGTCAGAGTTTCTTACCCTATTTTCAATCACCAACTTTGCCATATCAATAGTAGAACTCATAATATTTGGTAAAATACTCATCATTTGTTCTATATCCACCTCTATATCATCGTCACTATCGTCTTGGCTTTTGCTCATTAGATCCATCATCATATTGCCAAACATCATATCAACTGTCTCTGAATTATTACTCTGCCGATTCCGGTTAGTAGCAGGTATGATAGTGCTATGGGGTTTTTTCTTCTTCTGCATATTAAACCATTTAATTTATTTTCTTACCATACTATTACAAACTCTCTTATTATAACAGTTTCTCATTATCTGATACATTTGATAGTTGTACTTGTCAAAATATTCCTACCACTAATCTGATATTTTTAACTTCCGCTCAACCTAAATATGTAAACTATGCCTTTGTTCCGCTAAGGTAATTCTTAAATTATAATAGACCGTATATTCCTTATAGCTCATCAACTCGATATTCTAGTGCCACTTTCTTGCCACAAAAAGATATCGCAATCTTGGCAATTTTCTTGATATGCACATGTGCTTTTATTTTAGTGTCATATTGTTTATCTATAATTTGCTTTAGCCCTATTTTTGCTACAGATTCTAACTCTTCCGGGATTTTGCATATTTTATATTCAACGATAATAGCACTATCTCCACGACCAACTATTGGTACTAACATATGATCGCATCTGCCATATCCAGACTCTCTATTCGATTCTATTACATATTGCACCGTCAGTGGTGCTAATATTCCACCCATCAGATTATGGTAATCTCTTTCCACAAGCATATCATGATAGCTGGTTGATTTTAGTAAAAATTCTTGAAGTTTCTCGCCGAACTGAACTATTTGATGATTAATTAGTAATTTGATAAAATTATCATACTCATTAATTTCGATATTTAATTTTCTTGTCACCCATTTTCTTACTCTTGCAATGTAAATATTTCTTACTTCTTTATTAGGGATCGTTAAACGATAAGTTGGATCCTCTGGATTATCATCAGCAAGTAACGGATTTAAGTAACCGGCAAATAATAATAAACTGTAAAAGATGTTGGGATCATCTTCAATCTCTCCTAGTGAGATTTTTTTATATAATCTCTTAACTATACCTTTTCCCTCTAATAAGCTTTGTAAATCTTCTTGTATCTTATCTGACAATAATGCTTTATCAACGAACCCAGTACCACCACTATCTAACCAATAATGATCAAGTGTCCCCTCATGTGCTAGACATTGCATGATTGACCATGGGTTATAGATGATTTCCCCTCCAAAATTGTAACCATTATACCAATCTTTTATTTCTTCTGCTTTGGTTTCTGTCGGTACCTTGCTCAGTAACTCATCAACTTCTATTTGAGTAAATCCATAAAATTTGGCAAATTTCTTATCAAACAAGGTATATTCAGTAATGTTGTTCAAATCTGAAAATAAATTAGCTTTAGCGATACGCAATATGCCGGTAATTACTCCTTTCTCTAAGCAAGGATTGCTCTTTAAGCTACTGCCAAACATCCCACGAAATATTTTTAGTACTTCATCAAATTCTTTTAATTTATCACCAAATTCAATATATGCACTATTAATTGGTGTATCATACTCATCAATTAAGATATATACTTTTTGGTTAAAGTATTTAAATAGTAACTCACTTAAGAAACGTAAACTATTCTCTATACCTAACTTATCAATACTGCCACTAAGATATTTATCAAGCTGATTTCTTTGAGTGCTGGATAATAATTTTGTGCTTTCTTGACAAGATTGTTCTAAATATTTATGTTCTTCATATAGTTTGATTATTTGCATTTGTATCTTGCTTTCTATTTCCTGATAACTACTACCCTTAACATCTTTAAAGCTAATAGAAATCACTGGAAATTGACCTTGACGCTTTATGCTACTCGCATCACCCGCAATCTTCAAAGATTTTAACTCTTTAGTTTCGTCAAAACCTAAGTCTATTACACCACCACTAAACAGCTTATAATTAACCTTCTGTTCTAACGGTAAAACCTCACCTCTTTCATCCACCTCTATTTCAAAGAACTTCTGGAGCATATTCATATTCAAACTTTTACCCCAACGCCTTGGTCTAGCGATCAGGATTACATCACCACTATCTTCCAATAATTCTTTAACCATTAGGCTTTTATCAACAAATACATCACTATTTAACAATAATGTCTTAAAATCATCGGTTCCTACCCTCATTCTTGGTAGCTTGTTACCTTGCACTACTTTGCTTTCTTCAGTTATGACATTAGGTGTTTTGACAGCCATATTTTTCCCATCATCTATTTATTACAAATTTTATATTATGACTTTTTGCGATAAAAGTCCTGGCAATAAAGACCCTTTCATTATTATTTAAAACCACTCTTTTCAACATAATTAAACCTGAACATACTACATACCCATACTCATCCCTCTACTTTGTTGCATTTTCTCCTGTTGCATTTCTTCTAGATGCTGCCTATCTAACACCTTCTGGAAGTTTCTGATTTGGTTGATGGTTTTGGTTATTGAGCCATTATAATAGCTCTTGTTACCATTATTATAATGATTAACTTCCGTATAGTCATCATGAATATGTAAATTATATTTTTGTTCCGCTACGGCAATTCTTAAATTATGGATTACTAAATTCTTCCCTTCTGATAAAGCTTCACTTTGTTCAATGTCGCTAGTATTATTGTCGTTAAACCCTGGGGTTAAGGCTTTATCCAGTTTAGCCGTGATAGATTTAGATTGTGCTTGTTCTATTTCAGCTGCTATTTTCATTGATTCAAATTTCCCTACTGTAACATTAGCTTCTCCGTGCTGCAACCTATAATCTAGTAACTGCTCTGCTACTGATTTCTGCATATTAGTGCCAAGACTTGACAATTCTTTTATTTGCGGCTCATTATCTAGCATTGCAGCCAGCTTCCTTTGTCTGGTTTTACCAATATTCATGGCTTGTGCAATAATATCATCAGATTTTTTGACAGATAAATGCTTCTCTGGATTATTTAACACCATCTCTTCTATTAGATAGCCACTAACTTTAGTCATCTTATCAATAATACGTTCGCAGCGTAATATCTCTGATAACGGTTTTGCTTCGTCTGGATTTTCGGCAAACCACATATTATGGAATATGTTACTAATCTGCCGTCTGTTGTTAAGCTCAAATACACTTCTGCTGATTAGGGCTTTAGTCTGATTATCCGACAAAGGTATAAATTCCTGAGACTCAGAACGATCAATAGCATATTTGATTGCTAATGTTCTTAAATTATTAATATTAATTCGTTTCGGAATCAAGCAACTTGTCTGATCATTAGCCAATTCCACATCAATCTGTTTAATGATTTTATTGACCATAAGAGCAGAGAAATTACCATTAATTTTATTATCAACCTTATTGCAGTCTTGTAAGCTATCTAGGTTAATTTTACTTTGCTGCCACTCATGAGCCTGGTTGATTGACTCTATTAGTTTACTAGAGTGGTGGTCTGGATATTTTAACTGATCATGCAGCTTGGCTAAAAAATTCTGCTCCTGAATCCTAATTTTTAATATCTCCGCAGGTTTTACCCCTGCAACTTTAGCTTGTTCCTTCTCTCTGGCAAAAGTTTCTAGGTTAGTTTTAATATAATGCACTTCCAAAGCCTGATCTATAATAGTAGTTATTTTCTCCGTATCAGAAGTTGACTTTACTACTACCATTAATTCTGCTTCAGTCAAGCCTAACTGTTGGGCTTGACTGGTTAACCTAGTGATTTCACTCAAATAATGTGGATCATCTGTTACACACATTAAATATTCATCTAATGTAGAGGCAGTGATTCGGTTAATTCTTGGCATGAACAGTTTAGCTATTTCTTCCTTACCGGTGGTGATGGGTTGCAGCTCCTCAGACTGCAATCTATAACTTTTTAGCAGATTATCCTTCAGCATGTCGTTAAAATCGCCCTGATGCTGCGGAAATATAATATCAACTATTGCCCCTTGTTTTTCTAGCTCAAGTTTGGCTTCTAATACTACTCGTGCTGAAACAGCATCTATACCATCATTATCAGCGGCGATCATTACATGCTCATTCGTGGTAGGCTGATAGTTCTTGATATTATTGACACCTAGTGAACATAATATAGTAGCTAATGGTAATTCAGCCTCTTTTATGCTCAAGGCTGTTTCAATACCTTCTGCTATGATGGTGATTTTAGGTGCTACAAACTCACTAATATCTTTTTTATCTATATTTTGTTCTCTCAAGGCTTGAACCTCAACAAAAGACCCTTTAATTTGCCCTAATGACCGTTTGGCAAGACCAATATCGCTATTGATCTTAGTACCGGTTATCTTATCTAAATAGATAGACTGCATGCCGGTAATCTCACTTTGTGAATTGCGGGCAAAAGCTACAATCATAGGAATTACTTTGCCAGCATGTTGTTGATATGTTACTCTAATATCTTCTGGTAATTCTCCTTTTATAGCCCGGTGGTTTACTAAATAGCTACGAGCAATAAACTCAGCTTGTTGTATTTTAGCGTCATTGCGAGAAGCTACTTTAGTGGCGACGAAGCAATCTACATGATCTCTTTTATCATCATTTTTCTGGATTGCTTCGTCACCTTTGGTTCCTCGCAATGACGGCTTCTGTTCTAAATCACCGATAGCTTTAGCAAGTTGTTTAACGGCATCTTTATCAGCATAGGTTTTGTCAAACTCTGCCCGGTAATGAGCCTTAGCATAAGCTGATTTATACGTAGCATAAGCATAAGCTACCGCATGTGCTTTGTTGAATACAAAGCGGCTAGCTTGCTCTAGGGCAGTAAATAACTGCTCTGCCTCATGCGTCGTTGCTAAGCTAGAATTTTCAATATATTTCGTCCTAGCATCCTTATCTATTAGCCCATCTGCTAAATCTTTCCTGAACTGATTGGTTTGTTCAAGTGGTACCGCAAAATATTGGTTAGCCGCTTGCATGATTTGTTCTTGAAATAATATGACTCCCTTGGTTGAACTAAAAATTCCCAAAGGATCAGCAATATTACTTAATTCTTTGCCTGATAATATCCCTATATTATGTCTGCTACCTGGTCTAATCACCGCTAATAGATTTACTAGATCATTAAAGTTTTTAGGTGACAATTGACGACATATTTCCTCAGATTGATTAATCTGGAATAGATGTTTTACATCACCCCTTGCCAGTAGTTGATAGGTCTTACTGTCATGCATAGTGATTTGACTGGGTGTACCAGATTGTAAAGCAACTTGCCTGACAATTTGAGATAAACGCATTAATTCTTTAGATGATAGTAAATCAAACTTTTTAACCCCAGGACAATTCTTGTAGTCTACGGTAAACTTACCATTTTTGATCTCTGGTTCACTAACATTATCACTATTATTACTACTAGCTACTACATCCTTAATACCAAAAGCACAAACATGCGGAGCTAGTTTACCATCTTTGAGCGTCATCATTTTGCCAGCCCTACCCTGATAGGCATACATTAGATAATTATCTAATAGATGTTTTCGACTACTATCAATATCAAAGTCAAAATCTGGCTGATTGCCACTACCTAAAAATCTCTCAAATAGTAAATCATGCTTTATCGGGTCTATTTTGTGAATACCCAGTAACATAGCTGTTAGAGAGCTACTAGATGATCCTCTAATGTCATATCTAATACCAAAATGTCGACAAACTTTTGCAATATTAGCGGCTATCAGAAAATCTTCTGCATAATCAGATTGTTCAATAATCCGTAATTCTTTATCTAACCTAGCCTGATAGGTTGCCTTGGTTGTTGTGTTTGTTTCAGGTTTATTTGAATCTTCATTTTTAGATACAACATCTTGCAACCCCTGAGCTACCTGCTTTCGTAGCACATGATTTATATCATCTGACAAACGATAATTAATAGCATTTACTTGACTAAAATCCACTTCGCTACTTGCCATACTGATTGTTTTACTTTTAGCATAGACTTCTTGTACTTTGGCAAGTCGTTCCAAATAGTTGGCACTAGTTTCACTATCTTCATTTACCCCCTTATTTCTTAAGATAATTTGCTTATCTAGACCAATCTCTAATCCTTCAACATCTAATTTAATATTATCATTGGCAATGATATTTTTAGCAAATTCTACCGCCTCAGCAAAACTTATACCCTTATGTTCCTGAATAAATTTGAACATATCGCCACCTTTATTCTCAGCAAAATTATACCAATTACCTGCCTTTTCTCCCCGAAGTCTTATAGCTAACTTACCCTGCTCTCCATATCGCAAACTAGTACCATTTGATAAATTTTGATTAGGTGTCCCTAGCAAACTTATAGCTATTCGCTCAGCATTAAATTTAACCTGTGATCTTATATGTTCTATTTCCTTCTGGTATTTTAACTCATCCTCTTTTTTAATGTCTGTGTTAATAATTTTATTATTAACTTCTTGACGCACCTCCTTGGCATCTTTTTGACTAACATCTCCCTTAGATGCTTTCTGCTGTTGATATTCAACATTAGCATAAAACCGCTCTTTAGCAGTCATTCTGGTCTTTGGTTCTATACCCTTATTATAACCACCTACCACCGCCTGCACACGTGTCATATCATGTGCCAACTGACCATTACTAGCTGCTAGTAACATATCATATTGGTCAGCTGATTCCAGCACTTCCTCTACTTGACTTTGCATTAACTCTGGCTTTTCAAATATATAATATTCACTATTAACCTTATGTTTATCAATCAAGATGGTTAGTTTTTGTTTAGCATAGCCACTAATTTTCTTCCCTATACTTAACAACAAGCCTTGCTCTTCTTGCTGGATTTGTTCTTTATCTCGCAGCAAGAGTTCTTCTTTAGTCATAAAGTTAATACTAGCGGGATACTCATAATCTACACTTAACTGACTAATTAACTGCTTTAGACTTTCAGTTGCTTCTTTATTTACATATAGACGTATATTCTTTATATGCCGTGACAATGCTACATACATATTCTGCAACGTTGTAAATCCGTCATGCAATACATACACATCAAAAATCGATGCTCCTTGCACTTTAAATATTGTTGAAGCATAACCATGCTTAAATCCATTAAACTCATTAGGGTTAAATACTATCTTTTTCCCACTATCTAATTTTACGATAAATTGATCCTTAGATACCTCTACTAATCTACCAAAATCACCATTACTAACTCCTAAATCTTTGTCTGTCTCCTTAAAGACAATACGCTCTCCCTGCATGTAACATTCACCTAATTCTGCAGAGGCACCTACCAACTTAGACGACTTAGATGCTTTACCACCTTGCCTCGTTAAACCTAAACTATCACCTAGCTTTTGTAGCATGCTACTTGCTTGCTTCCGGATCATTAAATATTCAGAACCCTGCAATACTCCACTACCTTTCAATAATTCCCTAGCTGCTTTATTAAGCAGATCAACATCTTTATTCTTTATGGCAATAATTAGTTTATTATCTAACTCCTCCTTACTATTATGCCAATCAAGTAACAATGACTCTATCGAATCTACTTTGCTATCCTTATATATCAAGCAATCATTGGCAAGTAAAATATCTACTCCGCTAGCTACTTCACCTCGCGAAAAAGCTAAAGCAATATCTCTAGCCCATTGGATCTTTTGCCTACGAATATCTGTTAGCTGTGCAAACCCGAATTTATCAGCATACACCGAAAACATCCCGCCTCGCTGAATCGATGATAATTGCCTTTCATCACCAGCTAAAATTACGTTGCACTTGTGACTAGCTACAATCCTTAGTAATTCACTAAAATCATCATTACCTACCATAGCAGCTTCATCGACCACCACTAAGCTATTATCCAATAATTCTGCTTTATTATTATATAATTTAAATAAAAAACCTTTAATAGTATCGGTTTTATCATAGCCAACCTTTTGCAACTCTTGCTTTGCCTTATGGGTTGGAGATAACCCCATTACTTCTACATCACAAGCTTTGGCTATTCGTACCACTTCTCCTAGCACATAGCTTTTACCAGTACCTGCCCTACCCTTTAATACTCGTACCCCACTATCCGCCAATAATACGTGCGATAAAGCCGATGCCTGATAAGCAGTTAATGATTTATTATCTTTAATAAGCTGCTTCACTTGCCCAGCCTCCCTGCTAGTAGCAAATAAATTCGGCTGCTGATTGATATAACTAGCCAAACGCAATAACTTCCGCTCTTCCTTTCTCACTTCCTCAGTAGTGTATAGTCTGGTAGACTCGCCGTCTTTATTATACAAAGCAATTATTTGATCAGATGTTAATGCTTCCGCTACTAACTGTCCAGCTGTCTTCTTATCATCTATGCACTTAACTACTCTACTTAAATCCCTCTCACTAAATACACTTTGATGCTTGGTGATTCTATCTAGTAACGCTTCTCCATTTATTAGCGATTCAATATTAGCCTGCTGCCGATATTCGTTACGTTCTACTGCTTTATTTAGAACACTAAGCATACGTACAGGTCCTATGTGTTCTTGTGGAATACTGCTAATAGCATCTACTCGATTTTCTAAACCATAACTTCCAAATATTTTATTTTGCACCTCCGACCATAGCTTCCCTAAATTTATTTCCTCTTTAGACTTAACATAAGTGTTACTACGACCTCCTCTAACTTGTGGATCTAAATCTCGTGCTTTGCTACCCAGTCTTTTACCATCTTGAGTAAATCTACGAGTGATAATTCCTAAATGAGCATGCCAATTCTTCTCATCCTCGTGCGGTGCATGAATATCAACTTGCACCGCCAAACCTTCTTCTATCCATTTGTTCTGACTGATAAACTCATGCACCATTTCTTTTTTTATTTCTAAAGAAATATTTGCATCGTCTGGTAATGCTAATACATATTCTTTTAGTAATTGGCTATTATTTTTTCTTTCAATATGCTCAATGGCATTCATTAATTCTGATAGATTTTTAAATCTTTCATCCACATATTCTGGTAGAAGAATCATATGATATACATTATCACTACGATTCAAAAAATTATAAGTTATGTTAGTTCTTTCATCAGTAATTTTACTTCTTGCATTATATGCTCCTTTACAACAAGCATTACCTCCTGTGCTTCTACTGACTCTATCAACTCTTGCAAACTGAATTGCCATAATAAAAGATCACTACAAAATATAGAAAAACCTATTTAAGGTATCAGATTCATTTGAATAAGCAAGCAAATTTTATTTGCAGATTGCGTATAGCACTATTCCTTCGTCATGAGTGCTATAACCTTATCACTATTCAGGACAGTACCGACTGCAAATACTACTAGGTTAACATGGTTAGTTTGGTTCGATAGGCTACGGGGTAGGAATCAACCATAATTCTCAGTAATATACTAGTTACTGAGAATCTTTTTTCTATTGCATGTACTGAGATAATTTGTTAATCTGTCTTCAGGTGCAATAAATACACTCTCAAACTATTTAGGAGATTCAATATAGATGCAGGCTGTAGAAGAACAAAAAATTCGATTGGAACAAAAGAAAAATAGATTATTAGCTGAGGAAACTAAGCTGAAAATGAAAGAACGTAAAATGCGTACTCGTAACTTAATTGAATTAGGGGGATTGCTGGTTAAAGCTGAACTGAATTATTTAGCACCAAATACTCTATACGGTGCCATACTCTCTTTAAAAGATAGCTTAGGAAAACAACCTGATATTACAGAACAATGGACTAAAATTGGCAAAGCTGCTTTTGATCAAGAACAACAACAGAAAACCGCAGTCATTCTAACACTAGATGACAAACCTTCTGTAGAAATTCGTGAAGCAATTAGAAGCCACTCTCTCAAATGGAATCATCTACGGCAAGGAGTCAATCATTTATTTTGTGTAAGTTCTATTTTTTACATTCCAATAAATCATACTTAAAATCACCACAAAGTATTTCAAATTGATTCAAAGCTAATGACCAATCTTTTATTGGCATAG
>JAHFPS010000011.1 GCA_023269695.1 Rickettsia sp. | reverse complement strand
TGGTATGAACCTATTAATTAAATTGTTATTTAATTTGGAGCAACTGAAAAACATTTTTCACCAGACTCCGTACAAGTAAAGCATATTTCGCTTCACTCGTCCATACCATCATTCTTAGCAACGGCGGAAATCTAGATCCCGCTACTTTCGCAGGAATGACACAAAAATGGATTGCTTCGTCGACTTACACCTTCTCGCAATGACAGCGTAATGCTAATCTGGTTAGCTATACTCCTTGACATAAGTGATGTAAAAGTGTTACATTATATTTATGTTGAATCTCAATAGAGGTACGTATAATGGCAACTAAAAACCCAAGAATCAATGTCACTTTTGAAGAAACAACCTCAGGCTTGCTTTCCTATTTAGCTCATCAAGAAGACAAGCCTATAGCCTTGCTAGTGCCAGTTTGCATGGTAAATACTAATCGAGTTAATATAGGTATGTTTCCTGTTTAAAGCGATTAAATAAACCTCTACTGACTCTTTACGGCTAGAAGATGGTTTAAAATGCCTGACCTTATGAAAATTAAGTTTAATTCTGTTCAGCACACTATTTTCTGTACCACCTCGAAAGATTTTAGCAATAAAATGTCCCCCCGGTTTTAAAACTTTTAAGGCAAAGTCAATCGCATGCTCACATAAATCAAGAGTCCGAATATGATCAGTTGTTGCATGACCTGTTGTGTTCGCAGCCATATCACTCATTACAATATCAGCATTACCATCTAGCATTTTTATAATCATTTCCTCGGTACCTTCAGCATAAAAGTCTTTTTGCAGACAATCTACACCAATGATTGGTTCAATATCAAGTAAATCAACTGCAACTATCATGCTATTATTACTCCCGGACCCATCAGATTTAATAATTTTGGCAGCAACTTGACTCCATCCACCTGGTGCAGCACCTAAATCAACTAATTTCATCCCTGGTTTTAACAAATTAAATTTCTCATTAATTTCCAACAGCTTATAAGCTGACCTGGATCTGTAACCATCAAGCTTTGCTTTAGCAACATAGGGATCGTTTAATTGGCGGGCAAGCCACTCTTTTGATGAGGTTTTTCGCCTTTTTGCAGTTTTAACGGCAACAAACTTACCTCTAAAACCTAATATGTTAGATGTCATGGGACATAATCTCGCTAGATTCTTTAGCAATTCTATCTAATACAGAATTAACAAAACCAACCTCGTTCTCACTCAACATATCACTTGTAATATCGGTGAATTCATTAATTACCACTTTACTTGGTACATTTGGCAAAAATTGTAATTCACAAATTGCCACACGCAAAAGAGCAAGAAGTAGAACAGGCAAGCTAGTAATTTGCCATTCAGATGTTAAATGCCTCGATATCATATTATCAATTTGAGGTAAATTTACAACTACAGACTTTACTAACAACTCAAAATAGCTTATACTTAATTTTACTTTTATTGATTTGTTTAAACTAGCTGTTAGATTGGTTGTTGAATTATTAGCTACTCGCTCATCTTGATAAAATTGAATAATTTGCTGTATGATTTGTTCTATGTTTTGCTCAGGGCTTTCCGGTTTATACTGATAAATTGCTTGTACCGCAGCAATACGTGCTATTGTTTTGGTGTTAATCTTGGCTGAGGTCATAAAATTTTTCAATAGTTATTAGTAATATTAATACAGGTTAATGTCATCCCTATAGCAAACTGGTGTCTATAGCGAGGAGCCGCTTTACGGCGACGAAGCAATCTAATAAATGTGGATTGCCACGACCACTACGTGGTCTCGCAATGACGAAAATATTCTTTACCCAACGTCATTGCGAGGAGCTACTTTAGTAGCGACGAAGCAATCCAAGAGAAAACGATTAGATTTGGATTGCTTCGTCGCCGTAAAACGGCTCCTCGCAATGACGGAGTGATGCTAGTCGAGTTAGCTATACATAAATAACATTTGTTATCACTTAATCTATTAGATATAGCAAAAAACTATAACTTAGTAAACCTCTTTAAAATAATGAGTTGTATGTTATCAATATTTGGATTTATTCTGACCATCAGCTTATTAGTATTTATTCACGAATTTGGTCATTATTACGTAGCTAAAATGTTTGGAGTAAAGGTCGAGGAATTTTCGATAGGTTTTGGCAAAGAATTATTCTCTAAAATAGACAAAGATGGTGTGAAATGGAAAATTTGTACCCTACCCTTCGGTGGTTACGTTAAAATTTATGGATTTGACCATGCATCACCTGGAAAACCCAATTCTTCAAAGCATTCGAGTTTGGCTTTTCTTAGCAAACCTCTTTATGCCCAATTCTTAATTATAGCTGCTGGACCTATAGCTAATTACTTGTTAGCCATTTTGATATTCACAACTATTTATTTTTCTCACGGTCAAGTAGAAATACCGCCAATAATTGGTGAAGTGGTAGCTAATTCCCCCGCGGAACTAGCTGGACTTGCAAAAAATGATAAAATCATTTTGGTCAATACTAACAAAATCAACAATTTTGCCGATTTACAAAGCAACCTATTAACCAATGGAATCAAACCTCTCCATCTTTTGGTGGAAAGAAATGATGAGGTTATTGATATCTCTATAACTCCTACAGAGATAAAAATGGACAATCAACCTAACATAAAAAGACCTTATCTAGGAATTATTGCTAAAAATGAACCTATTTACATTAAGATGAATATTTTTCAAAGTATCTATCAAGGTTCTATAGATGTTATTTATATCTCAAATTTAATTTTAAAACATTTTGGACAAATGCTAATGGGGACAAGATCACTAAATGAAATTGGTGGACCAATTACCATTGCCAAAGAATCAGGGAAATCTTTAGAACAAGGGGTAGCAAATTTTGCACTATTTGTTGCCATGATATCAATTAATCTAGGTTTACTTAATTTACTACCGATTCCAGTTCTAGATGGTGGACATTTAGCATTTATAATATATCAAATAATTTTTGGAAAAACACTTAGTGGGGCAATAAAAAATGTTATACTAAGATTAGGTATGGGGATAATTATTTTTCTTATTGTAATTTCTCTGTCAAATGATATAAAAAACTTAGTTTTTAAATGATTAAGTTATATATAACCTGAATAAGCTCTTGAGACCCCAGGCGTCATTGCGAGGAGGCACTTTAGTGGCAACGAAGCAATCTAAATCCAAGAAGGTAATTATAAATGGATTGCTTCGTCGGCTTACGCCTTCTCGCAATGACGTCTGTGAATTTGGCATAATGTTATTCGGGTTAGCTATATTCATATAAAATCAAAATATAAAGAAGGTTCTTGTGAAAACAAACATCAAATCAACCATTAAAATAGCTGTTTTGGCAACAACTATTTTATATAATGTCTCCGCTTTATCAGCTGAGTATGTTAAAAAAATAACTATTCAAGGTAACAAAAGAATTGAAAGCTCGACTATTGAAAATTACTTAAAGCTTCGAGTTGGAGAAGAATATAGTTCGTTAAGAGAAGATGAGGCAATCAAAAATCTTTACGCAACATCTTTATTTGAGAATATAACTATTAAACTAGTAAATGGTGGTAATTTGATAGTTACTGTCTCAGAAACTCCTTTTATTACTAAAGTAATATTCAAGGGTAATTCTAAAATCAAAACCTCCGCATTATCGAAGGAAGTACTTACTATGTCTGGCGAATCAATGAGTCTGGCTAAAATCCAACTGGATGTTGAAAAAATTAGGGAGATGTACAAACGTTCCGGTCGTTATTCGACAACTGTCACCCCACAAATTGAAAAGCTTGAGAATGATCGAGTAAAAGTTACTTTTGATATTGCAGAAGGACCTAAAACAACTGTTAAACAAATTTATTTCCAAGGAAATAATAATTATCGTACTAATGAACTGCAATCTGTTATCCTAACAAAACAATCAAAATGGTTTAGCTTTTTAGAAACTAATGATACCTACGATCCAGACCGCTTGGAATATGATAAAGAATTGCTAAAGGAATTTTATCAGTCAGTAGGATTTGCCGATTTCCGCGTTATTTCTGTTACAGCAGAACTGAATCCAACCAAGGAATATTTTACCATTACTTACTCTATTGAAGAAGGAGCAAAATATAATTTTGGTAACATTACTATTGATAATAAATTACCTAATATTGATATAAATGAAATTAAAAAATATATTAATGTTACCTCCGGTGAAATATTTAATATTAATAGTTTAAATAAAATAACCGATAAACTAACTGCATATTTTGCCAGTCAAGGTTATCCAGGGATTAGTGTTTATCCTGACACAAGTAGTAAAAATCCTGATCATACTGTCGATGTTAAATTTGTTATAGATAAGGCAGATAAAGTGTATATTAATCAAATTAATATTACTAATAATCTAAAAACTGAAGATAAAGTTATTAGGCGAGAATTTAAAATTTCTGAAGGAGATATATTTAATCGTTCCTATATCGAAAAAGGTGATCGAAATTTACGTAATTTAGATTATTTCGAAAAAATATTTATTAGCGTCACACCAACATCACAAAAAGATAAATATGATATTAATATTGATGTTGAGGAAAAATCAACATCATCAATTAGTTTTGATGCCGGTTATAACACGGCAGGAGGACTATTTGGACGTGTATCATTCTTGGAACGCAATTTAATTGGTACCGGAAAATTATTAAATGCTGGAGTGCAAGTAGGAAAGAAAAGTATTAGTTACTACGGCGGCATAACCGAACCTCATTTTCTTGATAAAGACTTATCGCTAGGTTTCAATGCTTTCAAGAATCATAGTGGTCGTGGTACTTCCTTTCTTTCACAAGGAGATCAAAATTATACGTTAAAATCTATAGGACTCAAAACCTCTCTTGGTTATGATATTGCGGAAGATTTAAGTCATGAAATTGACCATACTATTAAGAGAGACATATTAAGCTCTCCAGGCAATCCGAGTTCTATATTCTTATATGAACAGATGGGAAAATTCATAACATCCGCCATCGGACATACTATCACTTATGATCAACTTGACAGTAAGATTATTCCTAAAAATGGTTACATTATCAGTGGTACCCAAGAATTTGCTGGTGTTGGAGGTAATAATAAATATCTAAAACATGAACTAGATGGTAAATATTTTAAATCTTTTATTAACAATAAGCTCACTTTGAAAATTACCAGTAGTGTCGGTGATATTATGGGTGTAGGAGGAAAAACTGTCAGAATTTCTGATCGCTTTAATTTGGGTGATTATAGCCTTAGAGGATTTGCTGCCAGTGGAATAGGTCCTAGAGAAAAAAGAACAAATGAAGGTCTTGGTGGAGAAAAATATTACACATTTTCAACAGAACTTAACTTCCCAACTGGTTTACCAGAAGACTTTAATGTGACTGGGGCTGTTTTTATGGATGCTGGTAGTCTTTGGGGTGTAGGATTAAATTCTAAAAGTATTTATACCGCTGATAGTTTTTATAATGATAAGTCGCTTCGTGCTTCTGTTGGGGTAGGTTTTATGTGGGTCACTCGCTTTGCACCTATCAGAATGGACTGGGCTTGGCCAATTAAAAAAAGACCTTATGATGAAAAGCAAACTTTCCATCTAAAGTTTTCTACACATTTTTAACATAGACGAAATCGGGATAATTCTTATCCCGATACTAGGAGACTGTCGGAGATAACTAATTAATTATATTTTGAGCTATTTTTAGGCGAGAATAAATAGGATTTTTGAAGGAATAGTGTACCTATTTCAAGAAAATCCTGTTTATTAGCAGCCAAAAAGAGCCAAATATAGAATTACTTTAGTTATTTCCGACAGTCTCCTAGGTTCTATGAAGGTTTCTACTGAGTCCAAATAAGGGCTTCTGCAAAATGCAAAAAATATAAGACAACATAAGGTGAGTGATATGAAAAGAAAGTTCACAGAAATAGAAGATAGCTTGTTTAAAACACTTCACAGAAAGGGTAATCCTTTAGTGTTGCACAATATTTGGGATGTTGGATCAGCACAGGTTGTGGAAAAGTCTGGAGCAAAAGCATTAGCTACAAGTAGCTGGGCGATAGCAAAATCTTATGGTTATGAAGATGGTGAAAAATTCCCATTTAAGTTAGCCTTGCAGAATTTAAAGAATATTATTGAAAAAGTCAAATTACCAGTAAATTTTGATTTTGAATCAGGATTTTCATCAAAGTTAAGTGAGTTAAAAGAAAATGTTGGTCTCGTAGTTGAAACAGGTGCAATTGGTATAAATTTTGAAGACCAAATTATAGGGAGAGAAAAGGAAAGGTACTCTATAGAAGAGCAATGTAAACGAATTAAAGCAATTAAAGAAACTATAATGGAATCATTATTGCCTAGCATGTTTATTAATGCTAGAACGGATATCTTTCTTCAAAAAAATACATCTGAGCATAATGAGCAAGACTTAAAGGAAGCTATTGAACGAAGCAAATCTTATACAGAAGCTGGAGCCGATGGGTTTTTTGTACCAGGGTTAGCAAATCATAAATTTATAAAGCAATTATGTGAATCGTCACCTATTCCTGTGAACATAATGGTGCAAAATGTAACGGTAGTAAAAAACCTTGTTGATCTAGGTGTATCTAGAATTAGTTACGGTCCTTTCCCATATATTGCAGTAATGCAAGAATTGGAGAAATCTGCAACTGAAGCGTTAACATGTATAGATACAAATAAAAAGATGTAATTAGGAGAAGACTAGTACATTTATGGATAATAAAAAAGATAATACCATAAAAGATAAAAAAGAAAAGCAAAAGGAAATAGGTGGTTTTAAAGGTCAAGAACCAACTATCCATGGAGATTGGCAGCATAAAGGTAGAGTAACTGATTTTTAAAAAATTTATGCCAAGTTTTCATCAAGTCAAAGTCTTACCATATAATGCACAGGAATTATTTTACTTAGTTCTTGACGTAAAGTCATATCCTGAGTTCTTACCATGGTGCAGGGCGGCTAAAATCATCTCAGAGAATGAGAATCAAATTATAGCTGAATTAGTAATTCAGCTAAAAGGTTTTTCAGATAAATATCAATCAAGAATTATATACTCAAATGATTTGAAAGAGCAGAGATATTCCATTGAAGTAGAGGCAATTTCTGGACCATTTAAATATTTAAAAAATTCATGGCAATTTTCTAAAGAAGATAGTAATAGTAAAATAGAGTTCTTTATTGATTTTAAGATGAAGTTTGCCATAGTTGATAAGTTAGTTGGTATATTCTTTGCTGATGCCACCGAGAAGATGGTTGATGCGTTTGAAAAAAGAGCCGATACTATATTAACTAAAGTGAGTTCTAGTAATTCTTGATATAATGACCCCATAAATTTAGACTAAGAATTTTTGACCGATCTGTTTTTTATAGGATAAAATAACCAGGATGGGAACTCTAAAATATTATGTCAATAAGGAAGAATTATGAACAATAATTTAAACCCCTATAATAAACTATATAGCTAACCCGATTAGCATTTATCCATTTGTTTCAGCAAAAAAAGATATCATTCCTAGCTGCGGCGGGAATCTATAATATCTCAGGGCCTTCTGAGTGCTACTTTAGATCCCCGCCGAGCCTTACTTTTATCCATATCTTTTAAAGCCATTATACTTATACGTCATTGTGAGGAGGTCATAAGACCGACGAAGTAATCCATTCCTAACCACTTTCCTGAATTGCTTCGTAGTGCTTACACACTTTTCGCAATGACGATGGTACCATTAACAAAATATTTGTGGGTAACCGTAAGCCGCCGCAGCTACTAGGAAACTGTCGGAGATGACTAGTTAATTATATTTTGAGCTATTTTTCGGCGAGAATAAATAGGATTTTTGCAGGAATAGTGTACCTATTTCAAGAAAATCCTGTTTATTAGCAGCCAAAAAGAGCCAAATATAGAATTACTTTAGTTATTTCCGACAGTCTCCTAGGGATGACACACATTGTTCTAGATCAACTATGGATAAATACTAATCTGGTATCATGGTTAGCTGCTAACTAAAGTTTTCTGATAATCAATCTCATCCTGATCCATCTTAGCTGCAAGTTTACGCATCCTATTCATGTAGAAACCTGTCCCTGCCGGCACTAATCTACCAACTATGACATTTTCTTTCAGTCCACGTAATTTATCGACTCTTCCAGCTATAGCAGATTCCGTTAGAACTCTTGTTGTTTCTTGGAAAGAAGCGGCAGAAATAAATGATCTAGTTTGTAACGATGCTTTAGTAATACCTTGTAGGATTGGTTGAGCTTCAGCCGGTCTTAAACCATTCTTGATAGCTTTTGCATTAATTTCGGCAAATTCACGATGATCTATCTTCTCATCAACCATCAATGTCGTATCTCCAGAATGTGTTACTTCTACTTTTTGTAGCATCTGACGGATTATTACCTCGATATGTTTATCGTCAATTTTTACACCTTGTAAACGGTATACTGCTTGGATTTCTCCAACCATATAACTTGTGAGAGCTTCCACTCCCATTACTTTTAAAATATCTTGTAGAACGGGATTGCCATCAATTAACATATCGCCTTTTTTAACAAAATCACCTTCATTAACAACAACATGCTTGCCTTTTGGTACCATATATTCAATTGGCATACCGCCTTCACTTGGTTGAATAACAATACGCCTTTTTGACTTATAGTCTTTACCAAATTCAACCCTACCATCTATTTCTGCAATAACGGCATGATCTTTTGGACGTCTAGCCTCAACAAGTTCAGCTACCCTTGGAAGACCACCAGTAATATCTTTGGTTTTAGTTGATTCTCTTGGAATACGTGATAAAATATCACCTACTGATACCTTAGCACCATCTTCAACACTCAAAATAGCATTTACTGGTATATAGTACCTAGCCTCTAAACCATTGGATAACATAATAGTTTCCCCATTCTCATCAACTAATTGGATACGAGGACGTAACTCTGCTCCACGTAAATATTGTTTTGACTCAATTATGACTTTGCTAGAAATACCAGTTGCTTCATCAGTAATATCACGAATTGATACCCCTTCTACCATATCTCTGAATACAACCTTACCAGATTTCTCGGTAATAATCGGAATAGTATATGGATCCCACTCTACTAATTTTTGTGCCTTGTTTACCTTATCTGAATCATCAGCTATTAATCTTGCACCATACGGTACTTTATATCTTGCTTTCTCATTATTATTATCCAATAATAACAACTCACATGAACGACCCATTACAATCTTACGACCTTCAGAATCAACAACCACATTACGCCCTAGAATCTTTACTTTTGCATCATGAGAGGCTTCTATTGAAGATATTTCCGCACCTTTTGTTGCAGCTCCCCCAATATGGAAAGTTCTCATGGTTAGCTGAGTACCTGGTTCACCAATTGACTGGGCAGCAATCACTCCGATTGCTTCTCCTACTGAAACTAAAGAACCAGTAGCTAGATCTCTACCATAACATTTTACACATATTCCGTCAGCAATCTCACATGTTAAAACAGATCGTACTAGCACTGCATCTAAACCAGAAGATTCGATTTCTTCTAATTTCGCTTCGTTAATTAATTCACCAGCTGATAGTAATAGCCCATTAGTAACTGGGTGATAGACGTTAATCGCCACTGTTCTGCCTAAAATTTGCTCTGCTAGTGATACAATAACTTCACCACCATCAATAATACTTCTGACTTCTATGCCTTTTGTCGTTTGACAATCTTCATTGGTAATTATGCAATCTTGAGCAACATCAACTAATCTACGAGTTAAATACCCAGAGTTAGCTGTTTTCAATGCTGTATCCGCCAGACCTTTACGTGCACCATGTGTAGAATTAAAATATTCAAGAACAGTAAGACCTTCGCGGAAATTAGAAATAATAGGGATTTCAATAATTTCACCTGATGGTTTAGCAATCAAACCACGCATACCGGCTAACTGCTTAATCTGTGCTGCCGATCCTCTTGCTCCTGAAGTAGCCATCATATATATAGAATTTACTTTCTGATGATTAGGCTTATCATTAACCGGCATCATAGCAATTTCTTTCATCATGTCATTTGCTACTTTATCAGTGCATCTAGTCCAAGAATCAATTACTTTATTGTATTTTTCACCATAGGTAATCAGACCATCAGAATATTGTTGTTCAAACTCTTTGACCTCGGTCAATGTTGCATTAATATGATTATCTTTTGATTTTGGTATAACCATATCGTCCATACCAAAAGAAATACCCGAGGAACAAGCATATTTAAATCCAAGTTTCATTAGGTGATCAGCAAAAATTACCGTAGCCTTTTGACCACAATGACGATACACCAAATCAATTACCCCAGATATATCCTTTTTAGTCATGGCTTTATTTACAAACTTAAACCCAACATTATAATTATGGGGTAATAACTCTCCGATAATTAATCTACCAAGGGTAGTATCCACCATAGTTGATACAACTTCCCCTTCAACATTAAGCATATTGCGGCGAAATTTTATCTTTGAGTGAATAGTTATTACCTTATTATACAAAGCGTGTTCAATCTCTGACATGTTGGCGAATACCATTCCTTCACCAGGCTCATTGTCAAAAACCATGGTTAAATAATAAAGACCAAGTACTATATCCTTATCAGGCACGATAATCGGACGACCATTTGCAGGACTCAATATGTTATTTGTTGACATCATGAGTACCCTTGCTTCAAGCTGTGCCTCGATTGAAAGAGGGATATGCACTGCCATCTGATCACCGTCAAAGTCAGCATTGAATGCAGCACATACTAAAGGATGTAGCTGGATAGCTTTGCCTTCTATCAGTAAAGGTTCAAAAGCCTGGATACCTAAACGGTGTAAAGTTGGTGCTCTATTCAGCAATACCGGGTGTTCACGTATAACTTCTTCTAAAATATCCCATACTTCTGGTTTTTCAGCTTCAACCATTTTTTTAGCAGCTTTTATAGTGGTAGCAATACCATGTAATTCAAGCTTTGAATAAATAAATGGTTTAAATAATTCCAACGCCATGGTCTTTGGTAAACCACACTGATGTAGCTTAAGCTCTGGTCCAACAACGATAACGGAACGACCAGAATAATCCACCCTTTTACCAAGCAAATTCTGACGAAGCCGACCTTGTTTACCTTTTAACATGTCACTAAGTGACTTAAATGGACGTTTATTAGTATTTTTTACTACTTTACCACGACGACCATTATCAAATAATGCATCGACCGATTCTTGTAACATCCTTTTTTCATTTCGAATGATAATATCCGGTGCTTTCAGTTCCAATAATCTTTTTAATCTATTATTTCTATTAATAACTCTTCTATAAAGTTCGTTAAGATCAGAAGTTGCAAATCTTCCTCCGTCAAGCATAACTAATGGTCTAATCTCAGGTGGAATAATTGGCAGGACAGTCATAATCATCCATTCCGGCTTATTCTCAGATTCAAGAAAATCTTCCACTAACTTAAGTCTTTTGATAATCTTCTTCTTTTTAACTTCTGAAGAGGTACTTGATAAATCTTCCTGTAACTTTTTCTTTAATTCAGGTAAATCAAGTTCTGAAAGCATCTGACGAACCACTTCTGCCCCAATAGAAGCCGTAAAATTATCTTCTCCATACTCATCCTGTGCCTTTTGCAAACTATCTTCCGATAGAAGATCACCTCGCTGTAGAACAGATAACCCAGGGTCAACGACAACATAACTTTCAAAATACAGAATTTTTTCTAGATCTTTCATAGTCATATCTAGCAACGTACTAATCCTTGATGGTAAAGATTTCAAGAACCATATATGAGCAACTGGTGCTGCTAGTTCAATATGCCCCATTCTTTCTCTACGAACTCTAGATGTAGTAACTTCAACACCACATTTCTCACAAGTAATACCACGATATTTCATACGCTTGTATTTACCACAAAGACACTCATAGTCCTTTACGGGTCCAAAGATTCTAGCACAAAATAACCCTTCTTTCTCTGGCTTGAAAGTACGATAATTTATCGTCTCAGGTTTCATCACCTCACCAAAAGACCATGAGCGTACTTGATCAGGACTAGCAATATTAATTCTTATTTGATCAAATTGCTGAGTACTGCTTAATTGCCCATAAAAATTTGTCATTCCTGTTGTCATAAAGATTCTTCCTTAAAAAATTTTATCAGCTCTAGTTTAGCCTAAATTCGATATATAGCTAACCCGTTAAAGTTATATAGAGCTTCCTCGCTATTAGCGAGGAGCTACTTTAGTAGCGACGAAGCAATTGTAAGTTGTCATTCCGGCATAAGCGGGAATCTAGATCCCTGCTTTCGCAGGGATGACACAAAAATGGATTGCTTCGTCGGCTTACGCCTCCTCGCAATGACGCCTAGGAGACTGTCGGAGATGACTAATTAATTATATTTTGAGCTATTTTTCGGTGAGAATAAATAGGATTTTTGCAGGAATAGTGTACCTATTTCAAGAAAATCATGTTTATTCGCAGCCAAAAAGAGCCAAATATAGAATTACTTTAGTCATTTCCGACAGTCTCCTAGGATATCAAGAACTTATTCAGGTTAGCTATAGCAAGTTATTCCAAATTAGGTTATATCTATAAATATAGCAGATTTTTATGTTGCACTAATAGCTGCTTTCATTATTTTTGCATAAAAGTGTTATTCCCGTGTAGGCACTAGTGTCCGGGTAAAATCAACACATCAAACAGCGTCATTGCGAGACCACGTGAGTGTAGTGGCAATCCATTTCTACTCACTTTTATGGATTGCTTCGTCGCTACTAAAGTAGCTCCTCGCAATGACGATGTTAGTCTGGTGCTATATTACTTCCTCGAAACTAATCTGTTGTAGTATCTTCAAGCTTGACATTTAAACATAAGGATCTGAACTCTTTGATCATCACGTTAAACGACTCGGGAATACCAGATTCAAAATTATTATCACCTCGGACAATAGATTCATAAATTTTAATTCTACCAACTACATCGTCCGATTTTACAGTTAGCATTTCTTGTAACGTATAAGCAGCACCGTAAGCTTGCAAGCCCCAACATTCCATCTCACCGAATCTCTGACCACCAAAATGCGATTTACCGCCTAATGGTTGCTGAGTTACCAAACTATAGGGACCGATAGAACGAGCATGGATTTTATCATCAGCTAAATGGTGCAGTTTTAGGAAATATTTATAGCCAACTGTAACTGCACGATCAAAATACTCTCCTGTTCTGCCATCAATTAACCTAATTTGACCTGATGGGTCTTGATCTGCCAGAGTTAGCATTTCTTTTACATTCTCAACCTTTGCTCCATCAAAAACCGGAGTCGCAAAATATACTCCCTTATCGATGTTATTACAAAATGCCATAATTTCTTCATTAGACATTTTCTTTATATCTTTTGTCGTTGAATTATCTCCATATACTTTCGATACAAAAGATTTAAGCTCTTCCATATCAATTTTATTGTTATGAACTTGATCCAACATACAAGATATTTTCTTACCAAGATTTACTGCTGCCCAACCAAGATGAGTCTCTAGAATCTGTCCTATATTCATCCGTGAAGGTAAACCAAGAGGGTTAAGAACAATATCAACTACTGTACCATCTTCTAAAAATGGCATATCTTCTTCTGGCATAATACGGGAGATCACACCCTTATTCCCGTGTCTTCCTGCCATTTTATCTCCAGGTTGTAGCTTATGTTTAGTCGCAATAAATACTTTTACAACTTTAAGAGCCCCTTGTGGTAAGTCATCGCCACTTTGTAATTTTTCTACTTTACTACTAAAACGTTTGTTGAGCCTATCTTTCTTTTCATCATAATGACGTTTGATTTGTTCAATTTCATTCATTACATCAGCATCTTCAACAATCAGCTGCCAAAACTGTCCTTTTGATAATGATTCAAGGATTTGCTCGCTAATTATTTGACCGGACTTTACCGATTTAGGACCACTAACAACTATTTGTCCTGTTAGAATCTTCTCCAAACGCATAAAAACAAAATGCTCTATGATGCGAAGTTCATCATCTCTATCTTTTGATAATTTTTCAATTTGTTGTTTTTCAATAGCTATAGCACGTTCATCTTTTTCTACTCCCCTACGGGAAAATACTCGTACCTCCACCACTGTACCAGTGATTCCAGAAGGAACACGTAAAGAGGAATCCCGAACATCCGAAGCCTTTTCTCCAAAAATAGCTCGGAGTAATTTCTCTTCTGGAGTCATAGGTGACTCACTTTTAGGGGTAACCTTACCCACTAAAATATCGCCCGGTTTTACTTCTGCACCAACATATACTATACCTACTTCGTCAAGATGACGTAAACTTTCATCACTAACATTCGGAATATCACGAGTGATTTCTTCAGGACCAAGCCTGGTATCTCTAGCAATTATTTCAAATTCTTCAATATGAATTGAAGTATAAACGTCATCTTTTACAATACGTTCTGATATTAAAATCGAATCTTCAAAATTGTAACCACTCCATGGTAAAAAAGCGACCAGAACATTCCTACCAAGAGCTATTTCCCCATTATCTGTACTTGGTCCATCAGCGATTACTTCACCTTTTACGACATAATCACCAACGTTAATTAACGGTTTTTGGTTAATACAAGTATTATGGTTGGATCTTTGAAATTTTAATAAATTATAAATGTCTACACTAGGTGAGCCATCTGATTTCTGCTCCTTAGTCCTTACTACTATTCTAGTTGATTCAACTTGCTCTACTATTCCATCATGCAAGGCTACAATTGAAACTCCAGAATCTTGGGCAACAATTCCTTCAATACCAGTACCAACTAAAGGAGCATCACTTCTAATAAGTGGTACAGCCTGACGTTGCATGTTTGATCCCATCAAAGCCCTATTAGCATCATCATTTTCCAAAAATGGAATAAGTGATGCAGCAACGGAAACAACCTGCATCGGGGTAACGTCAATATAATCTATTTCTGTCGGGGTAACCATAACAAAATTACCCCCCTCAATCCGACAATTAATTAGCCCTTCCTGTAACAAACCTTTTTGATCGATAACAGCATTAGCCTGAGCAATTTTATATTTTCCTTCTTCAATTGCTGACAAGTAAACAACTTTATCAGTTACATGACCATCTACGACTTTTCGATAAGGGGTTTCAATGAAACCATGCTTATTAACCCTGGCATAAGTAGCCATAGAATTAATCAACCCTATGTTCTGCCCTTCTGGTGTTTCAATTGGACAAATACGTCCGTAATGGGTAGGATGCACATCCCTTACCTCAAACCCAGCTCTCTCCCTACTAATTCCACCAGGTCCTAAAGCTGATAATCTTCTCTTATGCGTTATTTCTGATAATGGATTAGTTTGATCCATAAACTGAGAAAGTTGTGAAGTACTAAAAAACTCTTTTACTACAGAAACTAAAACTTTTGAATTTACTAAATCATGGGGCATAACCGCATCAAGATCAACCACAGACATTCTTTCAAGTACAGATTTCTCCATACGAACAAGACCAATTCGGAATTGATTCTCAATTAGCTCACCAACTGACCTAACTCTTCTGTTACCAAGGTGATCAATATCATCTATCGAACCTTTACCATCTTTTAGATCTACTAAAACTTTAAGAATATGCTTAATATCTTCAATAGTTAAAATAGCTGTAGATTCTGGTATATTAAGTTCCAATCTTGAATTCATTTTAATACGACCAACTTCTGAAAGATCATATCTTTCAGGCTCAAAAAACAAATTATTAAATAATATCTTAGCAGCTTCAATATTAGCTGGTTCTCCCGGTCTTAATACCCTAAATATATCTATTAATGCTGATTCATAGTTTTGATTTTTATCAGCAAACAAGGTATTTCTTATGTAAGGACCTGATTGACTATTTATAGCAAGTACATCAACGGATAGAATTCCAAGAGTCATAATAGAATCTAGCATATCTATTGTGATCATTTCACCAATGGCAGCCAGTACCTCACCATTATCTGGGTTAATAAGATCATGTGATAAATATTTTCCTACTAAATACTCACGTTCTACCAAAATATTTTTTACTCCATCTTGAGCAAATTTCTTAGCCAGACGAGGGGTAATCTTTTGACCAGATGCAAGTATCATATTACCAGTATCCGCATCAACTAAGTCAGTAACCAACCTATGAGCAGTTATAGATTCCGATGTAAACTTCGTTGCCCAATATCCATTCTTGGTAAAACAGGTTACTGTATCATAGTAGAACTTTATAATTTCGTCGGTAGACATTCCAATAGCTCTAAGAAGAGTAGTAGCATAAAGCTTTCTTTTCCTATCTATTCTAAAATACATAACATCTTTAGCGTCGAATTCAAAATCTAGCCACGATCCTCTATAAGGTATAACTCTAG
The DNA here is from genome assembly GCA_023269695.1 of Rickettsia sp. Classification (GTDB taxonomy): domain Bacteria; phylum Pseudomonadota; class Alphaproteobacteria; order Rickettsiales; family Rickettsiaceae; genus Tisiphia. The sequence goes on along the minus strand of JAHFPS010000011.1, from coordinate 22,132 downwards.
CAGAATACAAAAACTTCCCTGAAGAATGAATCTTGCCCTCATCATGATAAAAGAACACACCAGGCGACCTATGCATTTGTGATACTACTACCCTTTCTGTACCATTAATAATAAAGGTACCATTTTTGGTCATTAGGGGAATATCTCCCATATAAACTTCTTGTTCTTTAATGCCTTTGATTTCTCTTGCTCCAGTATCTTCATCAATATCCCAAATACTTAACCGCAATGTAACTTTGAGGGGAGCAGCATAACTAAGACCTCTTTGAGTACATTCCTCAACATCATATTTAGGATTATCAAATTCATATTTAGCAAATTCTAAATAGGCAATATTAGAGGGATCATGAATCGGAAAGATTGAACTTAATACTGATTGTAATCCTTTGTTTTCTCTCTCAAAGTCTCTAACTCCAAATTGTAAGAAACCTTTTTCATAAGAATTTTTCTGAACCTCAATTAAATTTGGTATAGATGCTACCAAATTTATGTGACCAAAATTCTTTCTTATACGTTTGCCAATTGATAAGGACTGCGTTGTCATATAATCTCCCGATTCATTTCTATATCTTAACACGAGTCACCAATATATAATTGGTAACTCGGCTGTAATCTTGAAAAAAATAGACTTGTTGCTGTAAACAAAGTTTTTGTCATATTTTTGATAAAAATTATAGCTTTTAATAATTTTTTATTTTGAAACCAAGCAAAAAGCCACCTAAAGAACTCGATTTAGAGGTAATATATAGTTGAATTTCCTACGAATTGGAATATAAAACAAGGAGGAAGTATGGCATATGCACTATTCGGAACAAAAGCACTTATATACTCTGTAGTTTTACAGAACCAATTCTTTAAATTATTCAAGCATAATTTCAAGTTATTATTATTTTCGATAAACAGTATGGATAAATTTTTTAACGTAAAAATATAGCGTGGATTAACAGGCTCTGTGAACAAAATTTTAATTATCTCTATTTTGACTCTTTTTAGCTGCAAATTATAAGATTTTTTTGAAATAGAATTAATTATTCTGGCAAAAATCTTATCAATTTCTGCTTGAAAATACTCAAAATATAGACAATTAAAATTTTGTTCACAGAACTTAAAATGCACAAATCTGTTGCAAATCTTCACCTGATTTAGAATTTTGGATAAACAAATACAAAATTCTCCCATGGCAAAAGACATCTGCCTTAGAAGTTTAATAGCTTTTTGTTTATATTTTTGTGTAAAATGCAATAGTTTTTGTAGGCACGAAAATATATTTAGCACCATAACTCCCAAGCAAAATAGAATATCACACAACAAGTTCATTCCCATTATCAACAATACAAACCTAGATTTAGTACTAAAACACCTTCACCAAATTATCTACTCACTTTACGCATAACATATGGCAATTTAAAAATTGCAGAAAAGTACAAGACGTCATTGCGAGGAGGCACGAAGCCCGAACGAAGCAATACACTTCTGGTCACTTTTTTGGATTGCTTCGTCGCTACTAAAGTAACTCCTCGCAATGACATTTCCTATGACTTTTAAATATCATGCGTAAGGTGAGTTATCTATATAAATCCTGTGGTTCGTATACCCTTCTGCTTTTAAAAAATCCACCAACAAATGACTTGCAGAAGCAATTTTTCAAATCAGAAAGAGTATAATCGAATCCAATTGAATTAACCTATAATTTCCATATATATATTATGGAAATTATTTTAATTCAACTTTTGCTCCAGCTGCTTCTAATTTTGCTTTAAAGCTTTCAGCTTCTTCTTTATTTATACCGGACTTAACCGTTTTTGGGGCAGCATCAACTAATTCTTTAGCTTCTTTTAAGCCAAGACCAGTAAGCTCTCTAGTTACCTTAATGACTTCTATTTTTTTATCACCACTACTAACTAAAACAACTTCAAACGCTGTCTTTTCAGCTACTACTTCTGATGCTGCAGCAGGAGCCGCAGCTGCTACAGGAGCGGCGGCTGTTACTCCCCATTTTTCTTCTAGCATTTTTGAAAGCTCTGCTGCTTGAATTACTGTAAGAGTTGATAATTGATCTACGATTTTTACTAGGTCTGTCATAATTTTCTTCCTTTTAAAACTTTTTTATTAAATTAACTTTTATTTGCATAAGCTTGCAAAACTCTAGCAAGTCCAGATGCAGGAGCCTGTAGAACCCCAGCAATTTTAGTTGCAGGAGCTTGTAGAAGCCCAATAATTTTACCTCTAAGCTCATCTAATGAAGGCAATTTTGCCAGTTGTTGTACAGAATTCGCATCTAATATTTGATTATTTACTAAACCACCAACTATTTTTAAACATTCATTAGTTTTGGCAAATTCTACAATAAGCTTTGCAGCATCAACAAGATCTTCAGAATATGCCAATGCTGTCGGACCAACAAGCAAATGTGCAATATTATCAATACCAGCCTTATTGGCTGCTATTTTTGACAAAGTATTTTTAACTACTTTGAACCCCACATTTTTGGCTTTAAGAGACCTACGTAGCGTAGTCACTTGACTAACAGTAAGCCCGTGATAATGAGTAATTATCACAGAATTTGACCGCTTATACACTTCTTCAAGTTCTACGACAAACTCATGTTTCTCTGATCTTAACACCTTAACTCTCCTTGTCGTGTTTTACGATATACTTGCTAAATCTATTTTTACTGATGGACCCATAGTAGAAGATAGATATATCGCTTTTAAATAATTTCCTTTAGCACCAGAAGGCTTTGCTTTAACTACAGCAGATATCAAGGTTGATGCATTATTTAGTAAATCTTCTTTGGAAAATGATAATTTACCAACTCCAGCATGAATAATACCAGCCTTTTCAACTCTATACTCTACTTGACCACTTTTGGCACTTTTAATTGCCGTTACGATATCTGTAGTTACGGTTCCAAGTTTTGGATTTGGCATTAAACCTTTTGGACCAAGAATTCTTGCCACCGTACCTATTACTGACATCATATTTGGTGTTGCAATACAAACGTCAAAATTAATTTTTCCAGCTTTAATATCATCAATAATTTCTGTAGAACCAGCAATATCCGCCCCTGCTTCTTTAGCTTCTTCTATCTTCTCATCCTTACAAATCACTGCAACCCTACTAACTTTACCTGTACCAGCTGGCAAAGCAACAACACCACGCACCATCTGATCAGAGTGCTTAGGATCTACTCCTAGTTTCATCACCACTTCCAAAGTAGAGTCAAATTTAGTATAGGATACAGACTGCAAAGCTTCTATTCCTTCTGCTAAAGTACGGTTGCTAGTCAGCTCGATATTCTTCCTCGCTGCCCTTATATTCTTGCCACCAGTTAACTTTCTATTATTCATGGCATCCTTTTTATCAACTATCATACATTAATCTCCCACTACTTCAAGACCCATAGATTCAGCAGTACCACGAATAATTTTAGCGGCAGCTATTAAATTATCAGTATTAAGATCGACCATCTTAATTTTTGCAATTTCAATGCAATCTGACATGGTAATCTTACCAACAAACGCTTCTTTTTTAGTAGCACTAGAACCTTTCGGAATTTTAGCAAATTGTTTTAAGTAATACGATGCCGGAGAAGTCTTAGTTACAAAAGTAAAACTATTATCTTCGTAAGCAGTAATTACCACGGGAATAGGCATCCCTGGTTCAATAGCTTGAGTAGCGGCATTAAATGCCTTACAAAACTCCATAATATTAAGCTTCTTTTGACCAAGAGCAGGTCCAATAGGTGGAGATGGATTAGCCTTACCTGCTGGCACAGTTAACTTAATATAAGCTGTTATTTTTTTTGCCATTACATTCCTATTTTTACTTATTTAACACCAATTGGCAATTATCTAATAATAATTTACCAGTTAGTATATTGTTTAACTACAAAAATCTCATTATACGTCTATTAGCGAGACCACGTAGTGATCGCGGCAATCCACTGTTCATTAAATTGGATTGCTTCGTCGCCACTAAAGTGGCTCCTCGCAATGACGGCGTGTTACATGCATAAGCCCTTTTTGAAGAATAACACTAATTCCAATGACACTACCTAATTATTTTTCTTAACTTGCGTAAAATTTAGTTCTATAGGAGTTGCTTTACCGAAAATAGATATAGACACACGCAACTTATTTTTGTCATAATCAATTTCTTCTATAACCCCTGTAAAAGTCTCAAACGGACCGTCAGTAACAATTATCGCTTCACCAATTTCATACAATTTCGAAATCCTAGCATCTTTGGTTTCAGATTCAAGTTTGCTAAAAATATTTTGTATTTCTTTTTCACTAAGAGGTTGCGGCGTACTTTTACTACCTAAAAAACCTGTAACTTTAGTAACGCTTTTTACCAAATGCCAAGTATCATCTGTCATCTTCATTTTAATCAGAATATAACCAGGCATAAATTTCTTCTCAGTTTTAACGTTCTTACCACGCTTAACTTCAGGTACCTCAATAATAGGAACAACGATATCCTCAAAAGATTCTGACATACCTTGCTTAGCAATTTGATCAAGAATCATTTGCTTTACACGCTTTTCTGAACCCGATAATGTATGAATAACGTACCACTGCACCACAACTTTCCCCTAAACCTATTCTTTACTCTTCTGCTTTGAAGAATTGTTTTTTAAAAACATCAGGGACTCGCATACTCACGCACGCTGCGTGTGTCCGTCCCTCATTTTCAAATCCAATTCTCCAAATCATTTGAGTATTCCTACTTCCCAATATTAAGTAAAACCTGCATTATACTATGTATACCGTAGTCTAATACCAAACAAATTATACTAAAAATAAATACAGCCACCACTACTATAATAGTTGAAGTTATCAATTCTTTCTTACCAAGCCAAACAATTCTAAAAACTTCTTGCTTTACTTGCTCATAAAATTTATAGACTCTATTTTCCTTTAACATATTATACGAACTCATTATAGTTGGCAGGAGCGACAGGAATTGAACCCGCAACCTTCGGTTTTGGAGACCGATGCTCTACCAATTGAGCTACACTCCTATCACATTTTTACTAAGAAATCAAACTATTTCTTAATAAATTATACCATGGCAGTTTAAAAGTCATAGAAAAACGGTTTAAAAGCCCAAAAAGTCATTGCGAGGAGGCATGAGTCGACGAAGCAATCCATTTTTGGTTACTTTTATGGATTGCTTCGTCGCCACTAAAGTGGCTCCTGGCAATGACGTCGATCATTTTTTTGTGACTTTCTAAACTACCCTAAATTATAATACCACATCATATATGTTCCACTAATACTTTACGTGAAAAATATTTTTATTTCTTAGCTTTAATAGTCTCAGCCACCTGTAATGGCACTTGCTCATAATGAGAAAAAACCATACTATACTGGGACCTGCCTTGCGACAAAGACCGCAAAGTACTAACATAGCCAAACATTTCAGCTAGAGGTACATTGGCAGTTATAACTTGTGCATTACCTCTTGGATCCATGCTTTGCATTTGTCCTCTACGACTATTTAGATCACCAATAATATCACCCATATATTCATTTGGAGTAATCACTTCCACTTTCATAATTGGTTCAAGTAACTTTGGACTACCTTTTGGCATACCTTCCCTAAAAGCAGCCTTGGTAGCTATCTCAAATGCTAGTACACTAGAATCAACATCGTGGAATGCTCCATCTATCAAAGTTGCTTTGAAATCAATCATTGGATAGCCGGCAACTACACCTGTATCTTTAATATTATTTAGCCCCTTTTCAACACCAGGAATAAATTCCTTTGGTATAGCTCCACCAACAATTTTGCTTTCAAAAACAAATCCTTCCCCAGCTTCTTGAGGTTCAAATATTATTTTAACCCGTGCAAATTGTCCAGCTCCACCAGATTGTTTTTTATGTGTATAGTCAATCTCACACTTCTTAGTAATTGTCTCGCGGTAAGCTACTTGTGGAGCTCCAACATTAACCTCAACTTTAAACTCACGTTTCATACGATCAACCATAATCTCTAGATGCAGCTCGCCCATACCTTTAATAACAGTCTGACCGCTTTCTTGATCAGTCGACACTCTAAAAGATGGATCTTCAGCAGCTAATCTAGACAACGCCATTCCCATTTTTTCTTGATCGGCAGTTGATTTTGGTTCTACGGCTAATTCAATAACCGGTTCAGGAAATTCCATTCTCTCCAAAATAACCTGCTTATCCGCACCACACAAAGTATCACCAGTAGTCGTATTCTTAAGACCAGCCAAGGCAACAATATCTCCTGCCAGAGCTTCTTTAACATCTTCCCTTTCATTAGCATGCATAAGCAACATTCTACCTACTCGTTCCTTTTGGTTCTTTACCGTATTAATCACGGTGACACCAGAACTAATCTTACCAGAATAAATTCTGACAAATGTAAGAGACCCAACAAATGGATCGGTCATTACTTTAAACGCTAAAGCAGAAAGAGGTTCAGATGCTGAAATTTTAAAGTCTTTTTCTTCTCCAGAATCAACATCTATTCCCTTAACAGTTCCAATATCAACCGGTGAAGGTAAATAATCAACAACTGCATCTAGCAAGGGTTGAACACCTTTGTTTTTAAAAGCACTACCACATAATACTGGGAAAAAAGCTCTATCAATTGTCCCTTTTCTTATTGCTGATTTAATTTCTTCTTCAGTAAATTCTTCAGCTGACAAATATTTTTCCATCAAATGATCATCAATCTCAGCAACCATTTCAACAAGCAAGGTACGATATTCTTCAGCTCTCTCTAGCACATCACTAGGAATGTCTTCGTATGAATATTCAGCTCCAAGAGATTCATCCTTCCAAATTATTGCCTTCATCTTAACTAGATCAATAACTCCTTTAAAATTTTCTTCAATACCAACTGGCAACTGAATTACCAGAGGTTTTGCCCCAAGACGATCTTTGATCATTTCCACACATTGGTAAAAATTAGCACCCATTCTGTCCATCTTATTGACAAAACACATTCTAGGCACACCATATTTATCAGCCTGTCTCCATACTATCTCTGACTGCGGCTCAACACCAGCCACCCCATCAAATACTGCTACCGCCCCATCAAGAACACGCAGAGACCTTTCTACTTCTATAGTAAAATCTACGTGACCTGGTGTATCAATAATGTTAATTCTCTTATTTTGCCAGTAACAGGTAGTAGCAGCAGAAGTAATGGTAATACCACGCTCTTGCTCTTGTTCCATCCAATCCATGGTAGCACCACCTTCATGGACTTCACCAATCTTATGTGATTTACCTGTATAAAAGAGAATACGCTCGGTTGTAGTAGTTTTACCAGCGTCAATATGAGCACAAATCCCGATATTACGAGTATTAGCAAGAGAAAATTCCGTAGTTGACATATAACTTAATTACCTTGGTTGCGATTTTTTAGGACTAAAATGAGCAAAAGCTTTGTTAGCTTCAGCCATTTTATGAGTATCCTCTCTCTTTTTAATAGCAACTCCCCTACTATTTGACGCTTCAAATAATTCCTCTGCCAACTTATCAATCATCATTTTTTCAGAACGCTTATTTGCTGCATTAATAATCCAACGTGCTGCAAGTGCATATCCCCTTCTTTCATCAACAGGAGAAGGAACCTGATAATTTGCTCCTCCTACTCGTACTGAAGTAACCTCAAGATATGGCTTAACATTATTCATCGCATTATTGAAAGTTTCATAAGGATCTACCTTATGCTTTTTCTCTATCTTACTAAAAGCAGAATATACTATCCTTTCAGCTAGGGCTTTTTTCCCTTCTCTCATAATATTATTAATAAACCTAGCAATCAGAGGGCTATTATATTTCATATCGGGCAAGACAACCCTTCTCTCTGCGGCATGACGACGTGACATCTTAATCTCTCTATTTCAAATTATTTATTAAACTTACCTAGAAGACTGTCGGAAATAACTAAAGTAATTCTATATTTGGCTCTTTTTGGCTGCTAATAAACAGGATTTTCTTGAAATAGGCACACTATTCCTTCAAAAATCCTATTTATTCTCGCCGAAAAATAGTTCAAAATATGATTAATTAGTCATCTCCGACCGTCTCCTAGCATAAGTCAATCTAGTTGGTGATTTTGTCGCCGAAACTTACCTACGCTCCTCACGTACGTTTATGTACACTGCGAAACTCAACTTCGTTTCTCCTAAAAGTCCCGAGGGCTTTTTTGACTTATGCTAGGTAAGTCTATTTCAAGTTATTTTTTTACAGCTTGCTTCGCTGACGTACCATAACGTGAACGTCCTTGTTTACGATTTTTTACACCCTGAGTATCATAAGCACCACGTACTATATGGTACTTAACACCCGGAAGATCAGGAACCCTTCCACCTCTGACCAATACTGTTGAGTGTTCTTGTAAATTATGTCCTTCACCAGGTATATAAGCATTGACATACTGCCCATTACTTAAGCGAACACGTGCCATCTTACGAAGAGCAGAGTTAGGCTTCTTAGGAGTGACAGTTTTCACTATTACACAAACACCTTTCAAAAATGGATTGGATTCCAAAGCCGGGGATTTTGTTTTACGAACCTTCGACTGTCTTCCAAAACGTACTAATTGATTATTTGTTGGCATCCACAATACTCCAAAATTATTTCTTTTGACTTTTAATCTATCAATTTTTGAAATGATAAAAATATATACGAATCCTTAAAGCTACGGAAAAACTATATACTATACCACTTTCACTATTAAGAGGCAACAGGTGGAACTATAGCTAATTTTTTTATAAAAGCAAAGTGTTTTTAACAAACTTGGCTAGATTAGCTATTTTTATGAACTTAAAGTTGTAATTATCCCCCTTAAAGTTTGTAGTTCTGCACTAGATAATTTATCTATACGCGTAAAAATATTCATAATATTTTGAGTCATGTGTAATTTTTTTTCAGGAACTTTAAAGAAATTTTTATTATTTAATTCAGTAAATAAATGTTCAAAAAAATATCCTAGTTCTCCTCTTGATGCTAACTCCTGTTCATTACTAACATTTACTCGCGGCTGTTTATTACGAAACAACTCATAACATATAATAACTACCGACTGAGCAATATTCAGAGAACTAAAATCTCCGGTATTAATGTTAATAATCTTGTGTGCATAAGTAATTTCTCTATTTTGTAGACCACAATTTTCACGACCAAACATGATACCTACTTTAAGATCTGCAGGATAATCTTGACTTAAATTCTCTGATAACACATAATTTTTATTGATATTACGTGATACCGAACTTGTTGCATATAAATAATCAATATCCTTGATACTTGCTTCTAAACTATCATAAATCTTAGCATTATCTATGATATTTACTGCCGATACTGCCATATTGCGTGCCTGTTCGTTCGGCCAACCATCTCTTGGACAAACTATCCTCAATTCTGAAACGTCAAAATTTTTCATTGCTCTAGCAGTAGCACCGATATTCTCGCCCATTTGAGGCTCTACTAAAATAATAACAGGATATTCTTGCTCTTGGAACATATATCAGTCCTTCAAACTTTTGGGGTATAAGCAAAGCCAACATAAGCCACCGCAAGGGCATCTGCTTCATCAAAGTTACTGATAGCACTCGCCCCTGGTAGTAAAAGCTTAATCATTTGCAAAACCTGATTTTTTTCAGCATGACCATAACCCACTACTGATTTTTTAATAACATTAGGTTTAAATTCTCGAAAAGCAACATCATATCCTCCTATAAGTGACATGACCGCCCCTCTAGCATATCCCAATTTTAAAGATGATACACTATTCATATTAACAAATGTCTCCTCCATCGCAACAACAACAGGTTGATATTGCATTATTACCTTTTGCAAGGACGCAGCAATAAAAGCTAACCTTTTATGCATCAACTCAGTTGATTTAGTTTTTATAACCCCACTAGCTAAATATTTCAGAGGATCAGTATCAATTACTCCCCACCCCATACCAGCTAAAGATGGGTCAATTCCTAGTATAACCAAAATTACTTTCTCACTAATAGATTTCTTATAAAAATTATCTAATTCTTTAAATTATTGGCTAATCCGATTATTGTTATTCCGTCATTGCGAGGAGGCATAGCCGACGAAGCAATTGTAAGATGTCATTCCCGCGTAGGCGGGAATCTAGATCCCTGCTTTCGCAGGGATGACACAAAAATGGATTGCTTCGTCGGCTCACGCCTCCTTGCAATGACGTTGACCACATACGACTTTATAAAGCACCTTGCCTAAACCCGCCTCCCCTTCTAACTTTCGACAGCTGTGCTACGGTCTTCCTCGTGGCAACGTCTTGGGTTCCTCGTCTATTTTCCCTACGATTTTTAAATCATCCTGTGAATTGGGAGTAATATTAGTTGGGTTAACTATAAAGCTTCCTAAAAATTAATAGCCCTCTTATCTATAGCCAAAGCTGCTTCCTTTATCGCTTCACTCAAGGTAGGATGAGCATGACAAGTTCTTGCTATATCTTCTGAAGAAGCACCAAATTCCATAAATGCTACGAGTTCCGCAATCATAGTACCAGCTGAAGGACCTATAATATGTGCTCCGAGTACTTTATCCGTTACGCTATCAGCTAATATTTTTACCATCCCATCGGTAGAACCTGTAGCTCTGGCTCGACTATTTGCCAAAAATGGAAATTTACCAACCTTGTAATCAATCTTAGCTTCTTTTAATTGTTCTTCAGTTAAACCAACACTTGCCACTTCTGGATAAGTGTAGATGACACTTGGAATAAGATTATAATTAACATGACCTGCTAAGCCTGCCATAATTTCAACGGCAGCAACAGCCTCTTCTTCTGCTTTATGAGCAAGCATAGGTCCAGCAATTACATCACCGACAGCATAAATATTAGGGATTATTGTTTGGAACTGATCATTAACCGTAATTCTATTTTGCTTGTCCGTTTTAATAGCTAATTTATCTAGACCTAAATTTGCTGTATGGGCTTTTCTGCCAACAGCTAATAGTACTATATCAGCAGTTACTTGTTGTACGGAGTTGTCAGTTGTTTGTTGGATATTTAAAATAACTTTTCCTGCTTTTTTCTCAGCAGACAGTACTTTAGTATTTAATCGCAATTCAATAGATTGCTTTTGCAGGATTTTGGTAAATTGACTGATAATCTCTTTATCTAAAGCGGGTACAATACTTCCAGCATATTCAATAACCGTTACTTTAGAACCAAGTCTATTCCATACTGAACCAAGCTCTAAACCGATATAACCGCCACCAATTACTACCATAGTTTCTGGGACTTTAGCAAGACTCAAAGCTCCCGTTGATGAAACTATATATTCCTCATCAACAACAATATTGGGCATTTCAATAATATCAGAGCCAGTAGCAATTAAAATATTCTTACCCGAGATCTGTTCAACGGATGTGCCGTTAGTAATCTCTACAAGATTGGCTGAAATAAACTTGGCACTTCCTGTAAATTTAGTGATTTTATTTTTTACAAATAAACTTTCTATGCCTTTGCATAAGTCTGATACTACCTGACTTTTTTTAGTCATCATTTTTTGTAAATCAAGTTTGACTGAGGTCATAATGCCAATATCGGCACAATGGTTTAACACTTCATGATATTTCTCAGAGAAATTTAGTAATACTTTGGAAGGAATACAGCCAACATTTAGGCAAGTACCACCAAGCGTCACTCTTTTTTCTATGCAGGCAACCTTCATACCCAGCTGGGCTGCTCTTATTGCTCCTGTATAACCGGCAGGACCACTACCAATCACTATTAAATCAAATTCTTGCATATATTTTTCTCCATAATATAGCTAACCAGTTAAGGCTTTAGATAACTCCTTTGTCTATTAGCGAGGAGCTGCTTTAGTAGCGACGAAGCAATCCAAGAAAACGATTGGATTTGGATTGCTTCGTCGTGCTTCGCACTCCTCGCAATGACGGAGCAGTGTTAATCTGGTTAGCTATAGTAGTATTATAAACCATAAACATACCAACACTAATAGTTTTTAAAAAAATAATTACTTTTTAATTCTTCAGAATCATTAAATAATGTGGTACGTCCTTAAAGTAGCCTGTAGATGGAGCAAAGCTATCTACTATTTGGAAACCAGCTTTTTTATAGGCACTAATTGCTTTATGGTTTGATTCACTGGGATCAATTATCCAAGTGTTAACTTGTTTTGTTGTGTTTATAAATCTTGCTAAGGTCATTGAGCTTAAACCTAATCCTAAAAAATCTTCTTGTCCTATCATAAAGTCTATAGTCCAAGTGATTTCTTCAGGCTTAACCCAAGGTACTAGATGTTCTGGTGTAGAGTCGTTTGCGTCTGATGTCATTATTAACGCATAGGGTTGCATGTCATAAAAGCCTAGCCAATAATCAAAAATATCTTTCGTGCCTTGCAAATAACCATGTAGGTTTTCCAGTAGATCGCTACTATTGTCCCAGTGATTTTTAACATGTGGTTTATCAAACCAAGATTTTATTAAATCTTCATCCTGTGACTGGGCTAGGCAAAAACTTATCTTATCATCATTTAGTTCTTTATGTTTAAGTGTGCTTCTCATATCCACTCTGTATTTATTGTTGGTGCTAGTCATTTCTGGCTCCATCTGAGCCAAAGTCATTGCGAAAAGACGTATAACTATAACCTGGAAAGGCTTTAGACGAAGCAAGAGCATGGATTGCAACGACCACTATGTGGTCTCGCAATGACGCCTGGGATATCTAGAACTTATTCAGGTTAGCCATATAATATCACCTAATTCAATATGTTTTACTATAGATTGACTTATGCAGGAAGTCTAATGTTCAATGTTAAAAAATAAGGTACATGATCAGAAGGTTGAAGCCAGTTCCTAGCTTCTGATAAGGAACTAACAGATAACATCTTATCTTGTAAGTTAGAACTAGTCCAAATATGATCTAATCTACGTCCCCGATTAGATTTCTGCCAGTCTATGTTTCTATAACTCCACCAAGTATAAAACTTTTTATCATACGGTACGAAATGGCGGCTACTATCGATAAAACCTAAGGAAGCTTGCAACTCCAACAAGGTTGAACGCTCTATATCTGTATGGCTAACAACCTTATTCAATTGACGACTAGACCATACATCATGTTCATGTGGTGCAATATTTAGGTCTCCCATTATGATAATCTTACTATCTTTGCTACGATTAGTGGTCAACCATTCTTGTGCTAATTTTAAGTATGCCAATTTATGTTTAAATTTCTCGTTGATATTCACATCAGCTATGTCCCCACCAGCTGGTACATAAAAATTATGTATCTCAATACCTAAAACCTCAGCTGCTATATGTCTTTTATCGCTATTATACAATTCAAGAGAGAATTTATTAGTAAAGGGAAATTTCGACAAAATTGCTACTCCATTATAAGATTTTTGCCCTGAATAATATATATGCTGATATCCCATATCATTAATAGCTTGGTAAGGAAATAGCTCATTAACTGTTTTAATTTCCTGCAGTGATATAATATCAGGCTGATGTTCATCAATTAACTTTTTAAGCAAACCAAGTCGCAGGCGTATTGAATTAATATTCCAAGTTACTATTTTCATTTATTAAATTGCTCCTCCTATAGCCAACCCGAATAGTACTTAGCCATAGTAAATTTGCGTCTATTAGCGAGGAGCTACTTTAGTCACAACTGTCGAAAGTTAGAAGGTAGAGCGGGTTTAGAGGTCATCATGGCAGTTTAAAAGTTGCGGGAAAATAGCTGACGTCATTGCGAGGAGGCGTGAGCCGACGAAGCAATCCATTTTTGGTTACTTTTATGGATTGCTTCGTCGACCTACGGTCTTCTCGCAATGACGTTGACCACATACAACTGTTAAAGTACACTATCTAAAACCGCTTCCTCTTCTAACTTTCGACAGCTGTACCACTTTAGTGGCGACGAAGCAATCCAAGGAAACGATTGGATTTGGATTGCTTCTTAGGCTTATGTCTTCTCGCAATGATGTCAGTTTACTATGGTTAAATACTATTCGGGTTAGCTATAAATTAAAAAATATTGCTACAATTATACACATTCTTAAATAATATTTCATCAAATCTAAAAAATGGAATACTAACTGTTATTATACCAAGATCTCCTATTAAAACAGAAGACGTAAAATCTATTCCTATTAATTAGTCATTTCCGACAGTCTCCTAGCACACATTCTATAAAACTATCTCGTGCCTGACTATTTTGCACGTATAATGGTTGTTGTTTGTCAAAGAAATATCGATTTAAAAAATAGCTAGTCAAATCAAAAGCTTGTTTTTTATCATTATTAGTAATTTCACACTTAGTGGAGGTTAGGAATTGTGGTAAGATTAGAAGCCTGTCTTGATATGCTAGCCCTTCTGATAAACAGACAGCTTTTCCAGATTTTGGTGAGACATATTTCAGATTTTCTTGGCTACCTGTTACCACACATTTATCCAGCTCAAGACCATAGCCTGATTCTTGGAGTATGGATAATTCAAATCTAATATACTCTTCAAAGATAAAATTATTTGCTAGGCTGCTTAAATATTTTACAAAAATTGGGAAAAAATTATTGTGATTTTCTCTTTCATGAAATGCTATTTTAATAAGGCTAATAATTGAATTAAAGGCGTATAGCTTAATTTTATTAGTTATTAAAAGACCAGCGTAAGATTTTATTAATTCGCATTTAGCCATTCCTATATGCTCATGTAATCTAGCTTGCCAAAGAAAATCAACAATATTACCTTGCTGATTTATAGATCCAGATTTTCTAGATGTTTCTCGTATTACACCAGAATATAAGCCATGATTCTCAGTGAAAATTGTAATAATAGCCGAATTTTCTTTTAATGGTTTTTTGGCAATTATTATTCCTATATCTTTAAAATTCATACTTTAAAGTTCATATTTTAGCTTGTTGCAATCTCATATGGCTGTATGAGTTTGGGTCATTTTCCCAAAATTCACGTACTTTTACAAAAAGAAAAAGGTGAATTTTACAATCAAAAGCTACCTGCATTTCCATTCTTGCCTTAGATCCTATTTCTTTAATTTTACAACCGTTTTTCCCTAAAATAATAGTCTTATAAGAATCCCTTGAAACAACTATTACCTGATGAATTTTGATAGATTTATCGTTATTCTCCTGCCACATTTCAGTTTGGACAGTTAAATTATAAGGTAATTCTTGGTGAAGATTCAAGAATAATTGTTCCCTAGTTATCTCAGCTGCTAAAAATCGCATAGGCAAATTAGTAACATCATCCTCTTCATACAGCCAAGGCGATTCTTTAGCTTGGCTTTGGATATAAGTGAGTAATTTATTGATATTTTTACCGGATAAAACGGACGTCTTCAATATATAATTATCTATGAACTGAGATCTTAGAGTATTTGCTATTTCTTCTAGATATTCAGAAGGGTTATCAATCTTGTTTAATAAGAATATTAAATTTATTTTAAGAGTTTGTAACTTTTTGAGTATTTGTAAAGTAAATTGATCGATAGGTTTTGTACTATCTATTATCAATAATACTAGGTCGACACCATGTAAACTTGACCATGCACACCTTACCATTGCTTTTTCCAGCTGTTTCTTTGGTTCGAATATACCTGGCGTATCTAATATTATCAGCTGCGTATCTTTTATAGTAACTATTCCGGTTATAATAGAGCGGGTCGTTTGAACTTTAGGAGTGACTATCGATATTTTTTGTCCTATAAGTTTGTTTAATAATGATGATTTACCAGCATTTGGTTTACCGATTATACATAGAGATATTGTCTTTTGAGATATTTCCACGGATTAAACCTTACAACTTACAAATTGTTGAGGTAGTTCATTAATTTACGAGCAGCGACTTTCTCCGCTTCCTTAACCGAATGACCAGTACCAGTTTGTTGATATTCATCCATCTGTACTAATACAGTGAAGATAGATGCATGTGGGGATCCTTCTCTTTTAATCACTTGATATACAGGCTTTTCAGTTCCCTTTTTTTGTGCTAACTCCTGAAGAGTACTTTTGGGATCATAATCAGCTAAATCAATAATATCTATAAACTCATACCACAAATCATCTACTATTCTTTTTACTGTATCAATATTGCTATCAAGATAAATGGCAGCAATTAATGCCTCCATAGTATTTTCGATATTATTAGGATTGTGCCTTCCCCCTAATAGCTCTTCGCCGTAAGTCATAATAATATAGTCTGACAAATTGATTTTGGTAGCTACTTTGCAAAGCAATTCTTTACAGACTAGATAAGCTCTAATTTTTGCTAATTTCCCTTCATCATAAGTAGAGAAATTTTTAAATAGAATTTCAGTAATGACAAAATTAATTATTGCATCACCAAATAATTCTAAACGTTCGTAGTTTTTTGGAACTCCATGCTTAAGGGCATTTTGCTTAAGGGAAGGATGGCTTAATGCTTCAAGTAAAAAATCTTTATTTTTAAAATTATATCCTATATCTTGCTCAAGTTTTTCTGGCGGAAAGAGAGCCGATTCTTTATTGGTTGTCATTTTGTATTTTATCTGTATAAAGAGAGGTAAATAGTCTGTTAAATCTAATAGATGCTAGCCAAGTACCAACACGAAATATTTGATTAATTATCCCAATATCACTTTGCCATAATTCTTCTTTTGTTGAAAAAATAATAAATTGTCCTTTGGCAATAAAGTTTTTAAAGGGTACAAATCCTAGATCTATCCTACTATCATTCGATTCGTCTCTGTTATCACCAAGAAAGAAATATTTCCCTTCCGGTACATAAAAGATTTCCGTATTACCATATTGATTTGCTAATAAATGATCATCTTGTTTTAATTTGTAAGAAAAATAATTTATGCCATTAGGTAATATTTCCTTATATTTCGTATATTTTTTTCCTTCTTCACTTGTATATGTTCCAATTTCAATACGTTCTATAGCTTTATCATTTATATATACTATGTCATTAATTAATTGTATTCTATCTCCAGGTAGCCCCATTAATCTTTTTACATATCGAATATCCATATTATTTGGTGGACGAAAAACTATTATATCTCCTCTTTGTGGCTGCGACGCCAATATTCTACCATTAAAAATATTAGGATAGAAAGGAAAAGAATAATTACTATATCCGTAAGAATATTTTGTTGAAAAAATATAATCATTCTCCAGCACTGTTGCTTTCATTGAACCTGTTGGCACGAAAAAAAGTTCCATCACAAAGAATCTTATCATCAGTGCCAAAAATATTACAAAGATAAAAGAGGCGAATTCTTTAATTTGTGCTTTTTTGTTGGTAATCGTAGCTGTTGTTTGCATGTGTAATAATTATTAATAATGAGCAAAATCCAGCTAATAATAGTCCATTATTAGGTTTAAATCTAGCAATTTTTTGCATCGTTCTATTAAAAATAGAATTGATTTTTACTCATTCAACAACACACTTTTTGATCTATAGTGAAACCTATTAAATTAGGTGACAAAAAACATAGGCTCGGGGATGATAAACATTAGACCTCTTTCGAAACTCGCTTGTGCGCAAGGGTTTGAAGGAGACTCTTCACTGCGAACCGCAGCGTACTTAAATGTACGTGAGGAGCAGAGTACCGATATCACGTACAAATCACCAGCAGAAGTAGAGTTTCGAAAGAGGTCTATTATTTGGCTAAAACCTTTTCGGGTTAGCTATAAGTACGTGGGAAAGGGAATCCAAGTTCAATTCTCCAAGTTTCTACAAATAATAAATTTATTAATATCAATAAAAAATTACTTGATTAAGCTAAGACGCTATATTATTATTAGTTGCAATAGATATATAAATATTAAATTATTATAGCCATGAATGAATCTACTAAATCAAAAGAAAGAATAAACCTAATTATCGGTATGCGTTTAAAAAAGCGTCGTATAATGCTAGGTATAAGCCAACAAGAATTGAGTGAAGCTATTAATCTTAGTGTAAAGCAGATACAAAAATATGAGGATGCCATCACCCCAATATCTGGAAGTATATTGTATTTTCTTGCAAAATTATTAAATATCTCTATCGAGTATTTTATTGATACAACTGAAACTACTGATGCATCAGATGATTACCTATTTGATACACAAGATAATAATAGGTTTGTAAATGACATTATTGCTGAGGATAAGGCAGAATATTTAGTACCTTTAAAATACGGTACAGATGAAGTATCCTACCTTATTAAAGTATTTACCAAGATTCAAAATCCGCAGATTAGACAAAAAATAGTTGAGCTTATTAGGTCAATAGTAGCATCTCAAGGTAATCAGATTTGAATCTAACCCGATAATAGACTTCCTGCATAAGTCAAAGAAGCCCTCGGGATTTTTAGGAGAAACGAAGCCTGCTACCACAGCTGTCGAAAGTTAGAAGAGGAAGGGGTTTTAGGCAAGGCACTTTAAAATTCGTATGTGGTCAACGTCATTTCGAGGAAGACCGTAGGTCGACGAAGCAATCCATAAAAGTAACCAAAAATGGATTGCTTCGTCGACCTACGGTCTTCCTCGAAATGACGTTGACCACATACGAATTTATAAAGTACCTTGCCTAAACCACCTTCCTCTTCTAACTTTCGACAGCTGTGACTAAAGTAGCTCCTCGCAATAACAGTGCGTTATATACATAAATCCTTTTTAAAGTTGTTTGTACTGGTATTACACCTAAACTTTAAGACTTATGATACCCTTTAAACCTTGTGTCAAAAATTTACCCGGACACTAGGAGACTGTCGGAAATAACTAAAGTAATTCTATATTTGGCTCTTTTTGGCTGCTAATAAACAGGATTTTCTTGAAATAGGTACACTATTCCTTCAAAAATCCTATTTATTCTCGCCGAAAAATAGTTCAAAATATAATTAATTAGTCATCTCCGACAGTCTCCTAGAAGACTGTCGGAAATCTAGAAAGAATTTGCTGGGTAGTTAACGATAGGTCATAAAAATTTTTAATTAGGCAATCAATCTTATTTATTTGATTATCTAGTAGGTCAAGAGGCGGTTCTAGTTCTATCGGTACACTCTTTGTTGTCATATGGGTCTTCAAATATTCAATATCCTGGCTTGTATAATACCGTCTATTACGTATCTTATGTATAGCTAGGCTTGGCGATACACGCTCTAGATATCTTAGCTGGTGAGAGTGAATATTTAGAAGTTTTGTTACTTCACCAATAGAATAATATTTTTTATCCTGCATTTTTATTAATTAATAATTTTAATTTTCTAGCTGGTATAAAACGCATTACTTCTTTTGCTGGAATTATCACTGCTTCTTTTGTATGAAAATTTATACCAACTCTAGGTTTTTTTATGCTAGTACAGAAGCTGCCAAAACTTGCTAATGTCAATCTTTGCTTGCTTGCCATTTGTTGAATATTGCTAAATATTTGATTGACTATTTCTTCGCATATAAGGCTTGATAGCCCCAATTTAGATTTTAACATACAAGCAATTTTTTCTTTAGTAATAGAAGTAGTATAATTAATTGATTTGGATTCACTCAAGCTGGTCTCTTCTCTCTGATCATCATAAAATCCACCTGAATCAACCATAGTCATTACCACCTGATTAAAACTGATCCCCAAGTTACTCCAGCCCCAATAGCCGTAAAAAGCAATATATCACCTTTTTTAATATTACCATAAGATTTTAGAGAAGCAAGGGCTAAAGGAATTGAAGCAGCAGAACAATTAGCATGTTTTGCAACCGTTTTTACCACTTTACTCGAGTTAATCTTTAGTCGTTCTACAACTGCATCTACAATTCTTACATTTGCCTGATGTGGAATAAAATGATTAACATCATCTCCGGTAAAATTATTATTATGCAATATTTCTTCAGAGGACTTGCTCATCTTTTCTATTGCATGTCTAAAAACTTCCTGTCCTTTCATTTTTATTTTACCGCTTTTACCATTGCTACTTATACCACCATCAGTGTAAAGAATATCATGATAACTACCATCCGAATAAATATTACTATCTATTATACCGGAACTATCATCGCTATATTGCAAAATTACCGCACCAGCACCGTCACCAAATAAAATACAAGTATTTCTATCGCTCCAATCTATTAGAGACGACATTTTTTCAGCACCAACTAGTAATATTGTTTTATATTTTCTAGATTTCATCAAAGAGTCAGCAACATGTAAACCGTATACAAAACCGGAACATACCGCTTGTAGGTCAAATGAAGGTACATTACCAAGCCCGAGATAACTTTGTAACTTAGAAGCTGTAGAAGGGAAGCTATTATCCGGAGTAGTGGTGCAGGTAATTACCAAATCTATAGATGATGCCTTTAATCCAGCGTCATCTATAGCATTCTGACTGGCTTTAACAGCTAAATGTGATGTATATTCATCATCAGCCGCAATATGCCTTTGTAATATACCAGTCCTTGAACGAATCCATTCATCGTTAGTATCAACCGATAATGATAATTCTGCGTTACTAACAATACGCTCTGGCAAATAGGCACCACACCCAAGAATTTTACAAGCCATTCTGGTTTATGCTACTTCTTCATCTTTTTCTTGCTTCTTAACAATAACTTGACGACCATTATATGTGCCATCAGCTAAAGATATATGATGAGGAAGTTTATATTCCCCTGTCTGAGAATCTATTATTACATTAATTTTACCAAGTGCAAGGTGAGAACGCCTCATATTGCGTCTTGATTTTGATGTTTTCTTTTTTGGAACTGCCATATAGCCTCTTAAAAATTACACTTTAGGATAAAAAGTATTTGTCAAATCGATTAAGCAGTATATTATACTTCCATTACAAAATCTAGGTATTTCAAACATAAACTTTATGAAATTTTTTATAATTCGAACTTTTGTTATTTCGTCAATATTATTTACATTATGTAGTTGTCAAACTATAGAATCAAGGGGACAGTATGTTGATGATAATTTATTAGCTACACTTGAAGAAAAAAGGCTTAGTAAATCGGCGGTAGAAGATTTACTTGGTACACCGACAATTATACCCGACTATACTCCTAATACTTGGTATTATGTTCAACGTTCTTTAGCTAGGAGAGCATGGTTTGAACCAAAAGTAATTGAACAAAAAATAGTAAAAATTACTTTTAATAAAAAAGATGTAATTGAGGAGGTTTTAGTACTTAGTGATTCGCATAAAGATGATATAATTATAATGGGAGAATATACGCAAACTTATGGTACAGAATTAAACGGACTACAAAAATTTGTAAAGAATATTGGTAGGTTCAATAAAACTACTGAGGGAAAAAAGACAAAGAAACGATGAAATCATACTTGCAATATTTCATGAATACTGTATAAACTGAACGCTGATAGCTCTTAATCTTTCGAATATACTCCTTGAAAATAAAGAGTTAATAGACGAACTTAAAGAGTTTATGGCCCCTTCGTCTAGTGGTTAGGACGTTACCCTTTCACGGTGAAAACACGGGTTCGAGTCCCGTAGGGGCCACCATTCCTTATCAGGCTTTCAGGGCTTTCTAATTTTTACTAAGAATTTCATATGTGTACCATATGTACAAATCTTAAAATTTGACCTACATAATAGTCTATTTTTTACTCTATGTACAAGGGGGGGAAAATATGACAGAATCATTAACCTTTTCCAACCCAATAGTTGAAAATCATAATGCTGTCTTCTATGACTTAGTTGGTAATTTCATCCGGCCTGAGTGCTTGGCAATAATTCCGAAGGTGTATTTTTATGCACCCAAAATCTACAAGCCGGTCGCTTTACTATCTCAAGCTCTATATCATATTCTTTTTTTATGTACTCCTTTAAATTTTTACCTTGATACCCCATATCAGTCCACATCTTTTTAACCTTATACTAATTATCTTTCAATAGACCTCTTTCGAAACTCTACTTCTGCTGGTGATTTGTACGTCGATCCGGTAAGGTGGACGTAAGAATAAACTTAATTTAGAGGAACAACTGCTGATGACTTTGGAGTATCTTAGAGCTTGTCCGCAAACTAAGTAATAGAAGAAAATAACCTGCGAAGAAGTAATCGACTCATAGCCAAAAAAATTATGTTTTCACTAGAATTAGTAAGAAAATCATATTCCTTGGAA
>JAHFPS010000040.1:0-7500 GCA_023269695.1 Rickettsia sp. | reverse complement strand
TTGACACTCAAGGATAGTAGTTTTAATATTCTTCTCGGCAAATGATAATGCTGTAAGCATACCACTTAAACCACAACCTAATATTACTATTTCTTTTTTCATCACATCACCTTATTAGATTGACCAATAAAATACTTTAAATATGCTCCACTTGCTATAAAACTTAACAGAAAATAAATCAGAGCAATATCTAAATAACAATTATTCATTTTAAATGATCCAAGAAAACAAATGAATAAAGTTATTATACTAGTTAAACTATTCAACACTAATAGTTTGACAAAAATATTTGCATTTTTAAGCAATAAATAAATCATTAAACCAATGAATAAAATATTGAAGATTAAATAAAAATTTATCATAGATAGGTTTAATTAAACTGATTAGTTGATTATTTGTCCATTCTAGCATAATATCCTGCTATCACTAAGAGTTTTATATAGCTAACCCGATTGCATTATGCCAAATTCACAAACGTCATTGCGAGGAACTACTTTAGTAGCAACGAAGCAATCCAGAAAAGTTATTAGAAATGGATTGCTTCGTCGGCTTATGCCTCCTCGCAATGACTGAGTAATGCTAATCGGATTAGCTATACTGTTTTTTTATTTATAAAAATTTATTTTATGCATGACACTGATATTATAATAATTGGAGCAGGTCCAGTTGGGTTATTTGCTATTTTTCAAGCCGGGATGCTTGGTATGCGTTGCCATGTTGTTGACTCACAGGCAATAATAGGCGGGCAATGTAGCATACTATATCCAGAAAAACCGATATACGACATACCAGCCTACCCTAAAATTATGGCAGAAGAGTTGATAGCACAACTGATATTGCAAGCAAAACCGTTTGATCCGGTTTATCATCTCGACCAGCAAGTTATACAATTGAAAAGAGCAGAGGAATATTTCCAAATTACCACTTCTAACAACATTACAATAACTGCTAAAGCTATTATTATAGCTGCTGGTTGCGGTTCTTTTGGACCTAATAGACCTCCACTAGCTGGTATAGAAGCATTTGAAGGAAAATCAGTATTTTATTTTATCAATAACCGCAATAGTTTGGCTAACAAAGAGATTGTCATAGCTGGTGGTGGAGATTCAGCGGTAGACTGGGCAATATCACTCTGTGAAATTGCTAAAAAAATATATTTAGTACATCGGCGTGAGAAATTTCGGGCAGCTCCTGAAACTATAAGGCAACTCAAAGAATTAGCAGATAATGGTAAAATTGAATTGGTAATTAATTATCAACTAGACCATTTAGTAGGAAAAGATGGTATCCTAGAAGCTATTGGAGTAAAGGATTTTGAAGGGAATATTCGCACCTTACCGGCAAATATATTATTGCCATTTTTTGGACTTAGCCAAGAACTTGGTCCGATAAAAAATTGGGGATTAAATGTTAAAACGAATCATATAATTGTCGAGCCAGGTCATTTCGAAACTAATATTCCAGGTATTTATGCAATTGGTGATATTGCTAGTTATCCGGCAAAATTAAAATTAATTCTTACTGGGTTTGCAGAAGCAGCAAGTAGTTTACATCATGCCTATAGTAGGGTATTTGAAGGTAAAGCCTTACATTTCGAATATTCCACTACCAAAGGAGTACACAAATAGTGAAAGAACACGGTAATATAATCAACGGTAAATATTTTGCAGAACAAATATTATCTAAGTTAAAGATAGAGGTCAATTTACTCAAGGAGCAGTTTAAGTTGGTACCAACTCTTGCTATTATACTAGTAGGTAATAATCCAGCTAGTAGTATATATGTAAGAAACAAGATAAAAGCAGCCGCAAAAATTGGTATGAATGCTTTGCAAATAAATTTATCCGATGAAGTTCAAATTGACCATATACTAAATGAAATCACTATACTCAATAATGATTCAAATATCTCTGGGATCATCGTACAACTCCCCTTACCCAAACATATCAATAAAAATTTGATTTTATCTGCTATTGACCCTAGCAAAGATGTTGATGGCTTTCACCCTATAAATGTTGGTTATCTACATAGCAGCTCAGGCGATGGCTTTATACCCTGTACAGCCCTTGGCTGCATTGAGTTACTTAAACAAGTTGAGAAAAATTTAGCTGGCAAAAATGCTGTAGTTATAGGACGTTCTAATATTGTAGGAAAACCATTATCAGCTTTATTAGCTAGAGAAGATTGCACTGTTACTTTATGCCACTCAAAAACTCAAAATTTACACTCTATAACTTCCCGTGCTGACATAGTAATATCTGCTATCGGTTCTCCTTTAATATTAACAGAAGAATATTTTAGCCCTCATTCTATAGTTATTGATGTTGGTATTAGTAAACTTAGCCATAGTGACAAGATGGTCGGAGACGTTGATTTTCCAAATGTTGTCGATAAAGTACGATATATATCACCAGTCCCCGGCGGTGTTGGACCAATGACTGTTGCTTTTCTGCTCAAGAACACAGTTAAAGCAGCAAGACAAAATAACCTCATATAGCTAACCCGACTGACATTACTCCCCATTCACAAACGTCTATTAGCGACAAACCAATCCATAAAAGTGATCAGAAATGGATTGCTTCGTCGCTACTAAAGTAGCTCCTCGCAATGACGAAGGAGTTATATAGAACATCTAACAGGTCAGCTATAAATACTATTCTGGTTAGCTATACTTATCAATTTATCAATCAACTATCCATTTGCCATCCTAGGAGACTGTCGGAAATGACTAAAGTAATTCTATATTTGGCTCTTTTTGGCTGCGAATAAACATGATTTTCTTGAAATAGGTACACTATTCCTACGAAAACCCTATTTATTCTCGCTGAAAAATAGCTCAAAATATAATTAATTAGTCATCTCCAACAGTCTCCTAGCTGTGAATTTACAAATAATAAATAATCATAGAATTTTGCTAAACTTTAAATTTAAATAATAAAAATATATTAGTTTATTAAGAAATTAATATAGACAATTATAAATTACTATTATAATCTTAATATTAACGTAAAGATTTTTATATAAATTACTAATAATAGTATGAATGTTTTTATGTAAATTAACCAGATTGGTGTGCATAAAATATATAGTAAACCAGAATCGGATAATTACTGTGAACTGTATGTTAATGCTAGTTGATATCGTGTAGACCAACCTTTATACGGTTTTCTAATCTGAAATTGCAGTTAAAAGATGTATCGGTTCGGCTATTTTGACGCAAAAACTAAGTTTCAAAAATGATAAGAGGTAATTATTTAAAATATTATTAATCAATGGCATTCAATAATACGGGGGTTACATATGAATTCAAGAATAAGCATGTTATTCAATATTGGATTGGCACAACTAGTATTAATTAGTGCATGTGAATCTGAGGGTAGCAGCTTTACACATGTCAGATCTGATAAATCTAAATTACCATCGAAAACTCTTAATAATAGGAATATTGTAAATGAGTTTAACCCAAATGACACTCAGTCTCAAAAAACAGCTATTCTATTAGGTCATGATACATCTAGGTTTGATGAAATATTTGATTCAGAAAACACTCCACCTAAAGGCTCAAATTTACCTACAATTGTCCAACAGAAATCACATAAAGTAAGATCTCCATTTCAAGAATTGAATCAATCACCGTCTTACCCTCTTGGTAATATAAAGGCTCAAAGTTCTGAATTAGAAGAATCACAAGAAATATTAAAAAAAGCACTTCTTTTAGAAAAAAAGCAAGCGAAAATAATAGCACAGAATCCTAGCACAAGGATAAACGAATCATCAAAAAAGAATGTATTAGGTACGGTTGCAGTAACATCTAGTATAGAGGAAAACCAATGGGATGCAATTAGTCCACTACCATCATATCGAAATAGTGGTGCTAATATTGTTGATTCTCCAACTACTAGCCCTACTAAATTCACTACATCAACACCTCAACCAAGTCTTGTATTATCACCTTCTAATAATTCTCGATCAAATACGTTTAGAAATTATAGAGATAGTCACGATCCTATCCTTGAGTCTCCTACTAAGGATATAGCGAGTACTTCTAATAAAGAAAACAATCCATCTAATATAAGTAGAGTATTAAGCCCATTATTCAATAATAATGCCTCAAAGAACACAGACTTACTAAGTACAGATAATCAGCTTCAAAAAATAAAACCTCGAGATGATGAAGTACAAAAATTGGCTTCTAAATTCGTGAAGCTTAGTCTTACTGACTCTCTTGACTTAGAAGCATCAAGCCACAGAGCAAAACCGTTGATATTGCCGACAACATCAATGATACCCCATACCCCCCATCACCGAAATAAATTGAAGCAATTAAAGCAAAGGCATAAAGATAAGGAGCTTAAACAGGCAATAAAAAGACAAGAACAAAGGAAGAAAGAAGAGGATAGAATAACAGCAGATAAACAGGTGCTGGATATGGTGACATACCAGAGACAGCAGGTACGAGCTGAGCGGGATAATAGAGCAATTGAGCAACAGCCTATTATTTCTAAGCCGGTTGCTCAACAACTATTAACTCCTTCAGTTAATAAAATTTCCGATTCTGCATTTGCTCAAAACAATATTGAACCAAGTACAGTGCCAGATGAAGAGGGGTGGACTAAAGTAGAAAATAGAGGTCAGAAGAGACTCAATAAAAATATTGCCAAACAAGCAAAATTACAGGAAAAGTTAGTAGTGGAACAGAATCATGGAGTAATTGAACAGCAACCTATTATTCCTAAGCAGCTTGCTCAACAACCATTAACTCCTTCAATTAGTAAAATTCCTGATGTCGTATTTGCTCAAAACAATATTGAACCAAGCATAGTGTCAGACGAAGAGGGTTGGACTACAGTAGAAAGTAAAGCCCAGAAGAGACTTAAGAAATATATTGCCAAACAAGCAAAATTACAAGAAAAGTTAGTAGTGGAACAGAATCATGGAGCAATTAACCAGCAACCTGCTGCTCAACCGACAACTCAACAACTATTAGTTCCTGGCATTAATGCTCCTGATGCTGCATTTGCTCAAAATAGCACCGAACCAAGCATAGTGTCAGATGAAGGAAGCGTAGGGTCAAATGAATGGGAATGGGATGTAGTGTCAATTGAAACAACAACCCCGCCAAATGTAGAAATATATTCAGAAGATGAGGAAGAGTTTGGTCTTACTGCACCTTTTAAAGAACCAGAATCAGGAACACCATCAACAATACCTTTAAGATTAGAACAGGCTCAAGCTTTGGCTCAGCAACAAGCTCTGGCTCAGCAACAAGCTCTGGCTCAGCAACAAGCTTTGGCTCAGCAACAAGCTCTGGATCAGCAACAAGCTCTGGATCAGCAACAAGCTTTGGCTCAGCAACAAGCTTTGGCTCAGCAACAAGCTCTGGCTCAGCAACAAGCTTTGGCTCAGCAACAAGCTTTGGCTCAGCAACAAGCTTTGGCTCAGCAACAAGCTTTGGCTCAGCAACAAGCTCTGGCTCAGCAACAAGCTTTGGCTCAGCAACAAGCTCTGGCTCAGCAACAAGCTCTGGCTCAGCAACAAGCTTTGGCTCAGCAACAAGCTTTGGCTCAGCAAGAAGCTTTGGCTCAGCAACAAGCTCTGGCTCAGGAACAAGCTCTGGCTCAGGAACAATCTCAGGCTCAGGAACAATCTCAGGCTAAAGCTTCAGACACAAATTCAAAATCAGAAGCACTATCGAATTCAGCATTAGAGTCAAATATATCAGCTGACAATGATATTGCTTCCTGTAACAATAACAACAATGATGAATTAATATTGCAAGAACAGGTAAAAGTACTAGAGAAACAAACAGTAGAGGTACAAAAACAAGTAACTTCAGCAACAATAAACTCAGTGGCGTCAATTTTCGATTTTATAGAACAGTCTATTCAATCAAGATTCCACCAATTTGATCTTGCGGCTCTTGCTTCTGGTGATGAAGATAATATTGTATCTAAAAATGTCTGGGTTAGTGGTACGATTGGTACAGCCAAGTACAAGGGGGGCAACGTGTTAAGTAGATATACCGGCAGGACTAGAGCTGCAACTATTGGAGGTGATATAGAACTACCAAGTGGTAGTATTATAGGAGGAGCTTATAACTATGTCCTATCTAACTTTAAATACAAGAATCGTGTTGACAAAGTTGCTGCCCACGCCCACGTAATATCTATATATGGTCAAACTAATTTGTCTGATAAATTAATACTACAAGGTGTTCTTTCCTTTGCTTTTGGTAATGTTTCTGCAAAAATACCAGTACAAAAGCAGTTGGCTAAGGCTAAATTTGCTAATACTTCATATAGTAGTAAGGTAGTAGTTGCTCACAAGTCGCAGGTTGGTAAAGTATTAATTACGCCAAATATTGGACTAAAGTACGGAGGATACAATATTGCGGGATATAATGAAAGCTTTGAAGCACAAAGTCTATCAGTCGCTGCTACTAATGACAGGAGGGCTTCTGGGATTATAGGGTTTGAAGCAGTTATACCAATGAAGATCAATGATACTACCCAGGTGATTCCTGGATTGCATATAGAAGGCGAGAGGTTTTTGCATAATAAGCAACAGAAGGTTCGTATGCAGATAGCGTCAGGTTTCAATAGAAGAGAGGAAGTATTGCAACTTGAAAAACCGGCTAAATATAACTACAAAATTGGTGGAACTATTACTCTAAAACGTGGAGTAACAGAAATTATGGCAGTATATGATTATTTAGCTTCTAATAATAAATATTCCAGTCATCAAGGTTCGGTGAAATTGAGAGTGTCGTTCTAACTGTGGGTCTATGTCTTATTCCATAGTACTCTACAATTTTGTATAGATGTTGAGGAATGGCTTGATTTAGAGAAGGACAAAATAGTATAAGGTTAATATTTTTGAGAAACAATTCTTTAGAGATGTAAAAGTCACCTCTTACTTATCTGGTGTTGAAGTTTTATACCAATTAGAAATCCAATAATCTTTACAACAGATTCAATTTAAATTAATATAATCAAAGATTAAATTTGTAATTTTTTTGTAGTTTAACTACTAAGCTGTTGTAAATATATTATCATAAACTAGAAAATGGAGGGTATAAAATGCTAGAAAATAATTCAGATCAAGAAGATGTATGGCGTAATGAATTAGGGGAAACATATGAAGAACAGGAGAGTCGTTTAGATCGTGAAGAATCTGTTAGAAAACGCAATGCCATTATATTTGTTTTTATTCCTATGCTAATTGGATTTCTAACATTTACTTATTTTTTTCTTAATTCAATAGAAGAAAAGAACAAACTGATGAATCAACAACAATCAACTATCAATAGTAGTCAAGATACAAAGAAAGAAAATAATTGAATTATTAGTAATGCTAGGTGTATTAGAGCTTGTCTCTGCAAACTAATACTAATAATCTTTCAATATAGAATTAATAGGATTAACAATCCAATTCCAACTAGTGATAGACTTAACAATTTGAGGACTTGCTTCATATGTTAAGATAGCATCTGACATTCTA
>JAHFPS010000077.1 GCA_023269695.1 Rickettsia sp. | reverse complement strand
AAATTTCTCAGCCGTTAAATCCGCTCTGTTTAAATATCCTCTGGCAAGTCCCACTCCTCCTACATACAATTCACCTATAGCTCCTATAGGTAATGGAATTAGGTTATTATCTAAAATGTAGACCTTAGTGTTTGAAATAGGCTTGCCTATCTCTCTAGAAAAACTGGAATTATAGTGCTTTAAACTTGTATATACGGTAATTTCCGTAGGACCATACGCATTTATTATTGTTAAATTATTGTTTTGATAACAACTTAATAATTTCTTATCAATTGTATCTCCTCCTATTATAAGAGTGTCTAATTTTAAAATATCAATATTATTTAATAATACAGGTGGCAAAAGTGCTATATCAATAGTATTATCTTCTATATATCCGCTTAGTAATCTTATATCTTGCCTAATATTATTATTTATTACATATATAGTATTCCCATTACATATAGTTGAATAAATTTCCCATACGTGAGCATCAAATACATAATTTGCATACCACAAACAATTTTTACTTTTCTTAGCATCAGCTAACCCAAGTTCTTCGCTTTGTAGTGTTACTAAGTTTGTTATTCCCCTATGCCCTATCATTACACCTTTAGGACTACCTGTAGTACCTGAAGTATATATTACATAGGCAAGATTTGTACTTTCTGTTCTAGTAACAGGAGAGAATATAGATGCACTGAGCAATGCTTCTTGCACTTCTGCAGAATCTACTGCAATCACACTTGTATTAGCTCCCTTATCAATACCATCAAGCCTTTCTTGATATATACTGTTAGTTAATAACACCCTAGCCCTCGTATCATTAACTATATACTCTATTCTACTATCAGGATAGCCTGGATCCATTGGTACATATGCTCCCCCTGCCTTAAGTACCGCAAGTATACTAATTAGCATGTGTTCACTTCTATCCAAACAAAGTGCTATTAATGTATCAGGCTCAATCTCCTCTCTACTTCTTATATAATGTGCTAGCTTGGTCGCTCTTTCGTTCACTTCCCTGTAGCTAAGATGCATATCTTCATATACCAGTGCAATACTGTCTGGAGTACTTTCTACCTGCTCCTCAAATAATCCATGTATCGTCTTATCATGTGGATATTCTTTGCCTGTATCGTTCCAATCATAAACTATCTGTTTATAATCCTGCTCAGTAAGGCATAATTTAGTACCACCTGGATTATTTAATATATTAAGTAAGGATTTTTGATAATATACTGTAAAATAATCCAGGAAATCTTGGCTAATATAATTATCATGCACACTAAATTTTACTAGAAACATGGATTCTTTATATTGAGATACACTAAGAACAAATGGTATATTTGTTCTTTCATATCCTTCAAAAGATTCCAGATTAGAATAACTATCATTAAATATGTGAAAATGTATAAAATTAAATGCAAAATCATACAATTCTTGTTTAAATAACGACTTTATATATCCATAAGGTAAATGTTTATATTGTTGCAATCTAACCTTAGTTGCAAATACTTCCAATAGCTTACTAGAATAGTTTGATGTATTATTTATATTAAATCTAAATGGAATAGTATTTAAAAATAAACCAAATAACTTATCTCCCCCTTCTTTTTCCAGACGATTGTTTACTACTTGACCAACCATTATATCAGTATTATTTGTAAAAAATGATAAAGTTTCTAGATACGCTAATAAAAATATACTATCAATACTAATCACTAAATCTTTAGCCAACCTATGTATCAAAGTAACTTGTTCGGTAGATAAATTAATAGATTTATCATATAGGCTATTTTCAGATGTTACTTTATCAAATTTCCAATTAACTTTTGTAACATTGTAATTGTCTAAATATTCTTTCCAGAAAGTTGCATTCCTTTGATCTTCGATTGCCAATATTTCATTTTGAACAAATTCTCCATATTGCAAATCTGGAATTGGTATGATAGGCTTATCATTTACATATGTTTGTATAAACTCATTTATTAAAGACGCTACACTCCAACCATCTGTAATTGCATGATGGAATGATAATACAAAATCAAAACTATTACCTAAATCATTAACTATTAATCTAAATAAACCTGGTTTATTATAACCAAAACCATTCCTTTTTTCCTGTACTACTAAATCTACAGTCTTTTGATTTTTATAGAGTTGATAATCTAGTTTACTATCTTTGTGTATAATAACATTCCAACCGTTATCATTTAGGACGAATGCTGCCCTCAATAACTCATATTTATTGACCAAAGATTTCCAGATAGATAAAAGTTTATATTCATTATACCTAGCACTAATTAAATAAGAAAATATGTCGTGATATGTACTTTTATCATTCATATTGGATTCTAACAGCATGCCAATTTGTAGATAGCTTGCAGGATAAATATCTTCTATCAATTCAAAATTAGAGATTATATCCTTATAATTTTCTATATTTACGAGACTAAATGGTATATATGATATAGCTTGTTCGTCATTGTTAGTAGTAAAAATAGTTTCTGCTAAGTTAGATATACATTTTAATCTAAATATGTCTCTAACTTTAACACCTGATTTAAATTCTATATTTACCTTACTTACCAACCTAATTGCTAAAATACTATCTCCACCCAATCTAAAGAAATCATCACGGATTCCTACTTTATCTACTTCTATCCCCAATACCTCAGCCCATATTTGACACATCTTTGCTTCCAGTTCATTGCGTGGGGCAAGATAATTATTCTTATCAGTAAACTCAGGATCTGGTAATGCTTTTCTGTCTAATTTGCCATTGATTGTTAATGGTAGTTTCTCTAAATATACTAAAGTACTCGGTACCATATATTCTGGTAATTTAGACTCTAGATAAGTAAGAATATCTGATTCCTTGAGTTTGTGTTCTGATACGTAATACCCCACCAGGTATTTGTTACCTGTAGAATCATCAACACTTACATGCTCTCGCACTACTACAACACTTTGCTTAATGCCCTCATATGACAGAAGAGCTGACTCTATCTCTCCTAGCTCTATCCGATATCCCCTAATCTTAACCTGAAAGTCATTTCGTCCTATATATTCCAAATTACCATCAGGAAGTAAACGAGCCAGGTCTCCTGTTCTGTACAATCTTGCATTCTCACCTTGCCTTAATTCTTTTTCTGTTCTAAACGGATTTGCTATAAATTTCTCAGCCGTTAAATCCGCTCTGTTTAAATATCCTCTGGCAAGTCCCACTCCTCCTACATACAATTCACCTATAGCTCCTATAGGTAATGGAATTAGGTTTGTGCTTAGTATGTATAATGTTTTATCCAATAGTTTCTTACCTATTGGAGCTATTATTTTATCGTTAGAAACTACATTGCAATATGTTGAAAAAACAATATTTTCAGTAGGACCATACACATGAATTAAATTAGTGGTATTATTAGTGCTTAGAAATTTTTCTAAATCATCAATATTTAATTTTTCTCCACCAAATAAAAGATTAGATAAATAATTTAATGGATTAGTATCTTTTAATTTAGAATAATAAGAAAACAATGCTGTTGTTATAAACAGTGTATTAATAGAATGCTGGGTTAGTATATTGTACAGTTCAAATTCATTAAGTATAACATCTTTATTAGAAAGAATTAATTTTCCTCCATTTAACGATGTTGAGAAAATATCAAAAATACTACCATCAAATACGTAATTTGAATAACCAAGTACGGCGGTATTACTATTCATTAAAAGATAATTGTTTTCAAAACAAAAACATATCACCCCCCTGTGTCCTATCATTACACCTTTAGGATTACCCGTAGTACCTGAAGTATATATTACATAGGCAAGGTTCGTACTTTCTGTTCTAGTAACAGGAGAGAATATAGATGCAGTGACCAATACTTCTTGCACTTCTGCAGAATCTACCGCAATCACACTTGTATTAGCTTCCTTATCAATACCATCAAGCCTTTCCTGATATATACTGTTAGTTAATAATACCCTTGCCCTCGTATCATTAACTATATACGCTATTCTACTATCAGGATAGCCTGGATCCATTGGTACATATGCTCCACCTGCCTTAAGTACAGCAAGTATACTAATTAGCATGTATTCACTTCTGTCCAAACAAAGTGCTATTAATGTATCAGGCTCAATCTCCTCTCTACTTCTTATATAATGTGCTAGCTTGTTCGCTCTTTCGTTCACTTCCCTGTAGCTAAGATGTATATCCTCATATACCAATGCAATACTGTCTGGAGTCCTTTCTACCTGCTCCTCAAATAATCCATGTATCGTCTTATCACATGGATATTCTTTGCCTGTATCGTTCCAATTATAAACTATCCGTTCATACTCTTCCTTATTTAAGTAACCTATATCTGATATCTTCGCTTTTGCTTGACAATTACTTATTTGCTCTACTATTTCAAGATATGTGTCCTTTAATCTATTTATTGTCTCTTCTGTATATAGACTTACTGCATAATTAAAACCTCCTCTTAAAATCTCTTGGCTATCATCTATAAATGTTTCTATATCAAATTTTGCCACGTTATACAAATTTGTA
>JAHFPS010000010.1 GCA_023269695.1 Rickettsia sp. | reverse complement strand
GAATTCCATCAGGGCTATGGCACTTTATTGAGCCTTAAGTCGAATACATGACTGCATTTGCTTTTTTCTGTCAAGTATTATTTTTTCCTTGCATTTTTGGGTAGATCCATACATGCGTTATGAGAAAGAAATGACCAAGAAATAAAGTAGAAATTTTAGTGCAGAAGCAAAAACTAAAATAGTATTAGAGCTATTAAAAGAAGAATTAACAATAGCACAGCTATCAGCAAAATATGAATGCACCAGTAATAAGATGACCAAAAGACTAAGACATGATCAGTTCTTTAAGAAAATAATGAGCAATGAAATAGCAGCCCAAGAATTCTTAGAGTATTATTTACCGAATGATTTTAAAGAAAAGATAGATTTGTCAAAAATCAAAATAGAGAAGGAAAGTTATATTGAAGAGAGTCTGAGGAGAAGATTTAGTGACATAGTTTATTCTGTAAGATGTAAAAATGATGAGGCTGCTTTTATCTACGTTCTTTTAGAGCATCAGTCAACAGCTGATTATTGGATGGCACTAAGGCTTTGGAAGTACGCGTTACTATTATGTGAAAGGCATAAAAAGAATGAGGATAAGCTACCATTAATTTGTCCGATTATCATGTATAATGGTGTAGAGAAATATAATGCTCCAAGGAATTTATGGAATTTATTCACTGATTCTGAACAAGCTAAAAAACTGATGACAGAGGATTATCAATTGGTAGATTTACAAGGTATGTCGGATGATGAGATAGTGCAAAAGAAACATTTGGGGATGATGGAATACGTGATGAAACATATACATCAGCGAGATATGATTAAATTATGGGAAAAGTTTCTTAGAAGGTTTGAGCTAGAAATATTAGTGGATAAAGAGAATGGTTATATTTACTTAAGATCGTTTTTATGGTACACTGATGCCAAGCTGCCTGAAGAAAGGCAATCTGAATTAGAACAACTGCTAACTAAATATTTATCTGAAGAAGAAAAAGAGAACATTATGAGAACTGTCGCACAGAAATATATAGAAGAGGGCGAGATTAGAGCAGAAGCTAAAGTAAGAACTATCGCACAGAAATATATCGATGAAGGAGAAGCTAGAGGAGAAGAGAAAAAAGCTATGGCTGTAGCTAAAAATCTGCTTAAAGTTGGTGTATCAATTGATATTATCTCTAAATCTACTGGTTTGTCTAAAAAGGCAATAGAAGAGTTAATGGTATAATTACATAGCATCCTACACTTATGAAACTCTAGCATGTAAGCCATATTTAGTACGTTGCCAGAAGGTGAACTACAATGAACGCATTATCATAACAGAACTGGATGAAGAGCAAAGCAAGATGCTTATAAAAAATACCAACTCATATGTGTGATTTGTATACCTTATTACAGTCGAATTATCAGATGAAGTTGACTAGACACTGTTAACAAAGCTTATTTAATTGGTGAATAAAGTCTTTTTTGCTGCAAATTATAAGATTTTTTTGAAATAAGTATACTATTCCAGCAAAAATCTTATTAATTTTCGCTAAAAAATCCATTAAATAAGCTTTGTTAACACCGATCAACAGGGGCTAGCCACAAGGTTATCACAAGATTTTAATCTAAAATTAAATAATGGAATAAAGCGTTTTAAAACAAAGCACCCTGGAATTGATATAAAACTACTGGACATTAAGAGTATATTCCAAAATGTACGTGCTGATTACAGACAGAAAGGCAATAATATCTTCCAGCCTTGTGTATGGGATATAACTAATAAGCGTAATTATATAATGTTGCTAGAAGTAGTATTAACAGGAGAATTAAGAGCTACCTATAATTTCCCATGTAATAAGTACAAGATTTGTAACTATCTATTTTTTGATTCTTTTCACCCAACCGTACTGGTGCATAAGGTTGTAGGTGATACATTATTTGACCTCGTAGTTACTAATAATAATTTGTAATTTATCCATAGCAAACTAGCGTCTATTAATGAGGATTCACTTTAGTAACAACAAAGCAATCCAGATAATTAGTGTAGGCAAAACATGAAAAATTTATTATTTCTAATCTGTTTGTGTTCTACTATTGCTATGGCAAATGAACCTAACTACTACCCTAATAGGCTTAATCGTTGTAAGATTACTAAGAGTGCAATAAATGATTATGAACCGCTAGAATTTCAACTATCCAATAACTTGCTTAGAAGAACAGGGCAACAATCGGTCTATCGTGGTACAAAAATTATAGTAAAGGGTATATTGTTAGACCAAGATTGTGTTCCAGTATCAGATGCAAAAATATATTTATGGCAAGTTGGAAGTGACGGAAAATATCCATACATACCACTTCGTACTCGTATTAATAAGAAAATGCTAAATTTTGTAAGTAAATCAAGTTTTACCGGATCTGGTACAGCTACTACCAATAATAAAGGGGA
Source organism: Rickettsia sp. (assembly GCA_023269695.1). GTDB lineage: Bacteria > Pseudomonadota > Alphaproteobacteria > Rickettsiales > Rickettsiaceae > Tisiphia. The sequence continues at coordinate 39,017 of JAHFPS010000010.1, read as the reverse complement.
ATTCTATTTTGTTACTATATACCCTAGTAAAATTGGGCATGAAACTGCTAATGTAAACATTAGAGTTGATCATTTGGATCTTGGACAATTACAGACCAAGTTATATTTATCTAACTCAATGGTTGATTTAGAAAATTGCGGAGAAGTTAGTCATGTTCTGGCTAGTATTCCGAGTGGCATCAAAACGTATGAGTTTAAGGTTGTGATGCCGGGACGAACATTTAAAAGATATTAATGTTCTGAGTTTTTACATCCGCAGCAATCTTCTACAAGTGGATTTTCTAATGGCTTTTTTAATCCACAAGAAGTTAAGATTAAGCAGCTTAATAATATTAGAGGTAAAAAAATATTGTTTTTCATGATAATTAACAAATTAGTTGGAAATAATTCTATTGTTTATATGTATACTAAAAAATATAGTAAACTGTTTTTTTTGATTATAGCATATTTATTGTGCATCACTAATAGTTTTGCATTAGATCACAGCAAATCAGGTGTTAAAATGCTTGATTCATCTCCCGTTCCGGATACGGTATTTTTTTTCGATGATAAAGGCGAAAAATATTCTCTTGATAATTTTGAAGGAAAAACGATATTATTGGTATTTTGGGCGACATGGTGTGCATCTTGTGTTAAGGAAATGCCGGATTTAGATATATTGCAAAAAGATTTTAGAAAACTGCCATTTGCCATAATTCCCGTATCACAGGACTACCAAGGAATAGAGGTTATACAAAAATATTATAAAAATTATGATATAAGATACTTACCAATCTACCATGATTTTAGGAATCAATTATTTAAAGCTTTTTCAATAGTTGGTATACCAACTGCTGTTCTAATTAGTCCAGATGGAAAAATGCTAGCAAGTTTTGTTGGTATTATTAATTGGTATGATACAGAAATTCGGAGTATTATTTTGTCAAATATTCCTGGGAATCATCCCGAACCTAAGAATAGTTACCGTGAACAAACTATTAATCAACCGATTAATAAACAGTTAGAACCTAAAGAACAGAAAGATAAAAAACTAGAAATACAACAAAATATACAGGAAGAGCATAATGCTTCTGAAAAAACAAAAAAGGAGTAACTAATGCGTAAAGCACATAATAAAAATTCAATTGCTGAGGCAAAATTTGATCAGGTAGTTGCTAAACGTCAAGTAGGCAAGTTAGAACAGTTATTCTCCTTGCTACCTATAATAGGTTCCGGGGCATCAAAACCGGTGGTTGCGGTTCTTCGCCTTAGTGGAGTTATAGGTAAAGTAAGTTCAATAAAATCAGGGCTAACTATTGAGTCACTACATGAGTTAATTGACAAAGCTTTTGAGATCAAAAATCTTGAAGCTCTATGTTTAAGTATAAATTCTCCAGGTGGTTCACCTGTGCAATCTGAGCTGATTAGCAAACGTATACGATCATTAGCTCAAGAAAAGAAAATACCAATTTATAGTTTTGTAGAAGATGTAGCAGCATCTGGTGGATATTGGCTTGCTTGTATTGGTGACCAAATATATGCATCTAGGAGTTCAATAATTGGTAGTATAGGAGTTGTTTCGGCTAGTTTTGGTTTTCCTACTGCTATCAATAAGCTTGGTATAGAAAGGAGAGTCTATACAGAAGGTAAAAATAAATCTATTCTTGATCCATTCCAACCAGTGCAGGAGGGAGACATTAAAATTATTAAGCATCTACAAAAACAGATTCATGGACATTTTATAGATTATGTCAAAGAACGTCGAATCGGTAAGTTAACCCAAGAAGATGATATTTTATTTAATGGAGAGTTCTGGTCTGGGAAGACTGCTGTTGATTTTGGTTTAATTGATGGTATAGATGATATGTATAGTTTTATAAAAAAGAAATATGGGGATGTAACTATTAAATATGTAGCTAATAAACAATCATGGCTTAAGAAAAAGCTTGGTATGGTCAGGCAGGATGTCGTACAAGAATTTTCTGATAGCTTAATTGAATCGATAGATAATAAAATTACCTATGATAGATTTAATATACGGTAATATATACTGCTTTGTCTATTAGCGAGGAGCTACTTTAGTAGCGACGAAGCAATCCATTTTTGTGTCATCCCTGCTCAATATTAATGTCATCCCTGCAAAAGCAGGGATCTTAGATTCCCGCCTACGCGGGAATGACATCCTTTTCGTTGAAACAAATGGCTAAATACTAATCGAGTTAGCTATATACTACTTTGCTTTCAATAATTGAGATCAAAGCAGTGTACTCAACTTTTAACAACTTACAATAATAAATTATGAATTTTATCGATGAAGCTAAAATATATTTAAAAGCGGGTAATGGTGGTGATGGAGCGGTTAGTTTCCATCGAGAGAAATATATTGATATGGGAGGACCTGATGGTGGAGATGGCGGTCGTGGTGGTAGCATTATCTTTAAGAGCAATTTTCATCTTAATACTTTAGTAAATTTTAGGTATAAACTACATTTTAAAGCAGAAAATGGTGAGAATGGTAAAGGTTCAAACCGAACTGGTAAGTCTAAACCATCTTTAGTCCTGCAAGTACCAGTTGGAACACAAATATTTACTGAACATAATGATGTTCTACTATATGATTTTACTTCAAATGAACAAATTTTTGAAATAATTAAAGGGGGAAAAGGAGGGCTTGGTAATAGCCACTTTAAATCATCAATCAACCAAGCTCCGCGACGTAGAACTGAAGGTATCGTAGGAGAAGAGATGTGGGTAAATTTACAACTCAAACTACTTTCAGATGTTGGGCTTATAGGTTTGCCTAATGCAGGGAAGTCCACTTTTCTTGCAGCAACGACATCAGCAAAGCCTAAAATTGCTGATTATCCATTTACCACACTAAGCCCAAATCTTGGTGTTGTTTACGTAGATGATGAAGAATTTGTGATAGCTGATATCCCAGGTTTAATAGAAGGAGCACATTTGGGACATGGATTAGGTGATAAATTCCTAAAACATATTGAGAGATGTAATTTATTGATTCATTTGATATCAGCAACAAGTGATAATTTGCTTGCTGATTATAAGACTATTAGGAATGAACTTGAATCATATTCAAGCTTATTAAAAAATAAGATAGAAATAATTTGTTTAAATAAGTGTGACGTTTTGTCAGAGGAAGAAGTGCAAGACAAAATTACCGAATTACAACAAATTACCAGTGAAGAAATTTTTGCAGTTTCTGCCTATACAAAAACTGGATTGAATAGGATAATAAAAAAATCTCTTGAAAACATAAAAAACACCAGACTGTAAAACTAATCATATTGTTCGTATATACGCGAATTCGGGATAAGAATAATTAAATCCCGAACTGAGAGATATAGCTAACCCGAATAGGTTATTGATATTTGTTACAAGTGCCTAAATGTTATTGCAAGGAAGCGTGAGTCGACGAAGCAATTGTAAATTGTCATTCCCGCATAGGCTAGAATCTAGCACAACTGTCGAAAGTTAGAAGGGGAAGCGGGTTTAGGCAAGGTACTTTATAAAGTCGTATGTGGTCAACGTCTATTAGCGAGGAAGACCGTAGGTCGACGAAGCAATCCATTTCTGTGTCATCCCTGCTTCAGTGCGGGATCTTAGATTCCCGCCTACGCGGGAATGACATCTTACAATTGCTTCGTCGGCTTACGCCTCCTCGCAATGACGCCGGTTATTTTTCCACAACTTTTAAACTACCATGGTGACCTTTAAAACCCCTTCCTCTTCTAACTTTCGACAGCTGTGGGGAATCTAGATCCCTGCTTTCGCAGGGATGACACAAAACAGAATTGCTTAGTCGCCACTAAAAAGTAGCTCCTTGCAATGACGGAGAGGTTATCTAGGAGGCTGTCGGAAATAACTAAAGTAACTCTATATTTGGCTCTTTTTGGCTGCTAATAAACAGGATTTTCTTGAAATAGGTACACTATTCCTTCGAAAATCCTATTTATTCTCGCCGAAAAATAGCTCAAAATATAATTAATTAGTTATCTCCGACAGTCTCCTAGAACATTAATAGGATTAGCTATAATTGTTATTATACCATAATTATCACTAATAATTAGCAATTTATATCATCTATTGCTTGATACTTTTTTATAAAGTCATTACTATAAGTTAAGCAAAATGTAGTATTTATATATAATCTATACAACATATGGAGTTATCTTATGGCTAGAAAAAGTTTTATAATCGAATATGCAAAGAAGGGGCAGGATATTGTAAATATGGCCTCTTTCTCAGGTGGTGGGGTCAAGGGAAAGATGCAGTTGAAGGTGCTTGCAGAGATTGAAGAAAAAACGGAGATGCCTGTATCTAAAATATTCCAGACTCTTACCGGTACTAGCGTTGGTGGGTTAATTGCCGTTTTATTAGCCATTCCTAAAGAACCTGGCTCGACAGAACCGCGTTTCTCAGCGAAAGAAGCTTTAGAAATATTTGAAAATAGTGCGACTGATATTTTTCCACAACACTGGTATCATGTGGGAAAAATTGGTCAAATATTTAGTCATAAATATAGCCAAAAACCTCTTAAGGCACTATTAGATAAATATTTAGGTGATATGGAACTTGGGGAGCTTCTAGGTCGTGTTCTTATAACAACTTTTGACGTAAATGGAAAAGATTCTATTAAGATTTTTGATAGTCACAACGCTCCTGGTGTTAAAGTGAAAGATGTAGTTCTCGCTACTACTGCGGCTCCTAGCTATTTTAAAAGTGTGAAGTTTGAGGATGAGAACGGTGTAAGTCGTACTCTTATTGATGGGGGGGTAGGTTATAATCGTCCAGCAGCAGAAGCTCTAAAATATCTTAAAGAGGGGTTAAGTCGTGATCAACAAGGAGAAATGTTAGACAACATGAATCTTGTTGCCTTTAATTTTGAATCGCCTCGTGAAAAAAAAGAGCCGCTACCACCTCACCTTGATGGCATGTTACCTCAGCTAGTTAATGGGCTAGTGAGCGACATAATGAAAGCTGCTCAAAATGCTGCTACGAAAGAAGTTGAACGAGATCTACCAGGGGAAGGGCAATTTGTAAACTTATTACTTCCTGTGCCGAAAGGAGCTACGAAATTAGATAATTCTAATCCAAAGAATATGGCTAAATTAGAAAAAGCCACTGAGAAATATATAGCAGATAATAAAGAGTTGATCGAACAGCTATGTGCAACGTTGGTCAAGAATGTCAATGCTAGGGAGGAGAACTCAAAACTTCATGAGCAACAAATCAGCGTTGATGATTCTAGTATTTCTAGCGAGTTAGCTGCGGGTGATAAAATGAGTGATAATATTGGCAAAAAAGGACAAGATAAGGACGAGTCCAATGCTGCTAATAACCCCGTAATATCAAAGGAATTTGATATGCAACAATTAGCAACCAAATTAAATGCTAAGCAGATTGAAACTCTACAACAAGGTTTAGATCAGTTACATGACAAGGACTATGCTCTTCTACAAATAGTCCTAAAAGGATTAAATGACACACAAGTTGCAGCTCTATCCGATCACCTTCCCTCAATTGCTGATGGCTCTTTCACGGATGCCCCCGTGCCTGAGTTCAGCAATTTGCAAAATCTATTTATTAAATCGTTTAGTTCATTATTTATGCCTGATGCTAATTATACGCATAGCTATACTCAAGAATCTGTCCAAGAAGAAGTTTATTGTGAGGGGAGAGGATCAGACTTGTCACATATTCCTGAGGGAATTGGGGTGTGTTAATTGGACTATATAGCTAGTCGACCTATCAAAAGTCTAGAAATACAACATCTACTATATTTAAACGAAAAAGTTGTCATTCCCGCGTAGGCGAGAATCTAAGCTCCCTGCTTTCGCAGGGATGACACAAAACAGAATTGCTTCGTCGGCTCACGCCTCCTCGCAATGACACCAGTTATTTCCCCGCAACTTTTAAACTGCCATGATGACCTCTAAACCTGCTCTACCTTCTAACTTTCGATAGCTGTGGTACTCGAATCCTCACGTACATTAGAGTACGCTGCGGTTTTGCACTCCGTGTCTCCTTTCAAATCCCTCAGCACAAGCAAGTTTCGAAGGAGGTCTACTGATTCATTCAACAACCCAATTAGTGGCAGCTCCTAAAAACAGATGAGACAGAACCGCTTAAAATTTAAAGCCATATCGTATGCCTAAATTAGTTAGACCTGCATTAGGTTTTACGATATCAGCATTAGAGATATGGTCAAGAATTAATGTAAGTGCATGTATTTCATTAAACTTTACACCTAAACTAAAACTTTCTCTAAATAAAAGCCTTGATCCTAAGGGGCGTTTTTTCAAGGCTCGTTGTTTTGGTGATTTTTTCAATTCACCATTATGAATCGCACCTCCAAGGCTTACCTCCCAAAACATAGATTCCATTATATCAAAACGCCAAGTGAGCCCAGTATAAACACTACTTGCATATCCACTAGTGTTAATATCCGCTCCTATATGAGGATAACCACGTAAAAATTTATAGTCTTCACTAAAAAGATATTCTGAATTAACGTCGTATCCATTCTCATAACGGTGTCCTAACCTAACATTTATGTCGTGTTTTAGTATTCCTATTCTTATTTCATCAGCTAGAACTCTTTGTCCAATTAAACAAAAAGAAATACTAAAAAAAATTACTAATACTAAACGATTCATAGTACACCACAGATTTAAAAATATTAAAGATAGAACCTTTATTTATAAATATCCAGCTACAACAAGAGGATATTATGAACAAAAAGTCACTATAACGAGAATATACATATTCTTAGATTTGTATCAAGCACTAATTACAACATTTGCATCATTATTCGTGTACTCACATTACTTAAGTTTTATGTTCCTATCTTTGTCTATCAACTCTTCATTCGAATATATATTACTTGGCTGGTGAATAATTCTCATCATGTTTAGTCAACAACTCACGAGCTATGAATAGGTTGTCTAATAACTTACCTACAGCAACTATCCCTTGATTATCACGAAACAAAGCTGGTAAAACCCCTTGGTAAGATATTTCTAGGTCTTTAATGTCATCGGTAATGACAAAATGCACTTTATCTGCAGTAATTTTTTTGATTGAACCTACTTTGACTAACCCCCCTACCCTAAATTCTTTGCCAAGTTTTAACTCGTTAATTTTTGATGGAGGATAAAAAAATACTATATTATCTTCAAGATTATATAATATCATATATATTCCCCCGGCACTGCATAATAGGTAAAATAATATAATTTTTAATCTATTTTTCACCCTTTTTTGCATTAACTAACCTAACCTTAATCTTATTATAACCTAGCCAACTTGTTGCCAACAATAAGCCAAGAGCTAAGAAAGCAAACAGGTATGAAACTAGTAAATAATTCATCTTAATATCTTTTTTGATTTTGTTCCGTTATTCTAATAAACTCTATAATTTCTTGAGCTGGACTATTTAAGTAGAAATGCTTTATATATTTTCCCTGTTTATCCATCAAATAAACAAAAGAAGAGTGATCTAACATATAATCTTCATTATTAGTATCTATTTTAGCATAATACACCTTAAACTTATCAGCAACTTCTTTAATCTGTTGTTCACTACCTGTTAAACCAATAAATTTAGGATTAAAATGCTTTAAATATTCCTTAAGGACATCTGAATTATCACGTTCGGGATCGATAGTAATAAAAACGAATTCAACATCAATTTTATATTTATCAAGAGTATTAATGACCTCCATTATTTTTTGTAAAGAAGTAGGACAAATATCAGGACAATAAGTGAAACCAAAATAAATTAAGCTCAATTTCCCTTTCAAACTATCACTATTGAAAATCTTACCATCTTGATCAGTTAGTTCAAACTTTCCGCCAATTTGTACATCATCATTATACCCCCCTCCTCTACCAGCAAGAGGTTTTTGTGGTGTATCAAATGATAACCAAAGATAAAGTGACGTAATAGTTATCAATAGCCCCACTGCTATAATAATCCCTATGATAATATTAGGATGACGTTTCTCTTGCATTATATTCTTCTTTAGGTTATTTATTTTATAATATTGATAGATTGTCTATTCAACATCTGTGCTACTTCCAATGCTGCGTAAGTAACAATGCTACTAGCACCAGCACGCTTAAAACATAATAATGATTCTATCAAAGCCGCCTGCCAATTTAAGGCATTGGCATCTGCAGCAAGCCTCAACATAGCATATTCACCACTTACCTGATAGGCAAATATATTAGTATTAAAGCTATTTGCCGCTTGTGCTATGATATCCAAAAACATCATACCAGGTTTAATCATAATCATATCCGCCCCTTCAGCCAGATCATGCTCTATCTCTAACATAGCCTCCCTGCTATTTCGTACATCCATCTGATAGGTCGCTTTATCTAAATAACCTGCCTTGTTATTGTTCAACGCATCTCTGAATGGCGAATAAAAACTTGAAGCATATTTTGCGGCATAAGATAGTATATTAACGTTAATAAATCCTTCTGAATCTAGCATTTGACGTATTGCCATAATCCTACCATCCATCATATCAGATGGGGCTACAATATCTACTCCAGCTTTTGCTAAAACTAAAGCTTGATCGCATAAAGCTTTAACCGTTTTATCATTATCTACATCACCATTATGTAAAATACCATCATGTGCATGCGTAGTATAAGGGTCTAGTGCAACATCACATATTATACCAATATCGATGTTAGCATCTTTGATACTTCGTATCGTCCTACACATTAAATTATCTAAATTATATGCTTCATCAGCATTTTCACTTTTTAATTTTGTATCTATGCAAGGAAATAGTATTATTGCATTTATACCATTCTCATAAGCCTGCCTAGCCGTCAATACTACTTGGTCAATAGACAACCTATATACACCAGGCATGGTGGCAATCTCCTGCCGCTGGTTCTGTCCCTCAACAACAAATAATGCTAACACCAAATCATTGACGCTAAGCCTATTCTCTGCAACTAATTCTCGTAGCCACCGAGTTTTTCTATTTCTTCGTAATCTTATTGCTGGATACATCAATTTCTCAAATTTTTAAGTTCATTGTAAATAGTCTATTACTTTTTATAACACTATACTCCAAAATTTTCTTCCACTAAGTAAAAAGTCTAATTAAATTATATTTTAACATAAATTTGTTGATATATATCAAAACCAGCTGGATTTAGCTTATAATCAATTTCGGCTTGCTGCAAAATTTTCAGCGTCTTAATGCAATCATCTAATTTAAGCTTATTTACAGCTTTTTTAAAACTTACCACATATTTGTAAAAAATTGGTGGAGATAGTGATTTTATAGCCATATCTATGTCAACACCAGTTTCTAATTTACTCAATACGGTATATAAATTCAGATAATATCTGATTAATGCTCTGATAATTAGCACTTCATTAATATTTTGTTGTTTTAATTTATTGAATTCTTGTAAAAAATTATCATGATCTCTTGAGGAAAAATAAGCACATAAATTATCCCCATTCCCCATAAAATCATCACTAACTACACGCCTAGCATCATCCAAAGTAATTTGTTCTTTATCAAATGTAAAATATATTAATTTATCGATTTCACTAACTAGCATTTGGTGGTCACCTTTTAGACGAGTTGTTAAATAGTTAACAGCATCTTCTTTTATAACCTTACCCACACTATTACATTTATGTAAGATTATCTTAGTGATTTTTTGTTCATCGTCATGATAACAAGCTAGAGAAGCTAAATAAGTTTCAGCTTCAAAAAATTTACGTATGCTAGAAGCCGTTGATAATTCATCAGCAATAAACACTAAGAAATGCAATGAATCTTTACTAAGAGCAAGTTTTAAAGATTTATCTATAGACTCACCAACTGACCTTACGGTAATTAATTGTTTCTGCATAAAAAAATTCTGTGTATTAACTAAAGTCTCAAGCGACCTAGATTTAATCTCTGAATATTCTATAGAGGTTTTTAGTAAATCAAATTTATTTACTAAAGCTTTACAAACTTTATCTATATACCCTTTATCTGGACCATAAAGTAACAGAGCCTTAATTTGTCCATTGTCTATCTTATCAAGTAACTGAATAATTTGTGATAGGTAGAACTTCATCCTTAATGCTCATATTTACGACTATAGCCGACTAGGTTGTTGATATTATTATAAGTTCCATTGCAAGAAGGTGCGAAGCCAAAGCTGTCGAAAGTTAGAAGAGGAAGCTGGTTTAGGCAAGGTACTTTATAAAGTCGTATGTGGTCAACGTCATTGCGAGGAAGACCATAGGTCGACGAAGCAATTGTAAGATGTCATTCCCGCGTAGGCGGGAATCTAATATCCCCGCTTTCGCAGGGATGACACAAAAATGGATTGCTTCGTTCGGGCTTCGTGCCTCCTCGCAATGACGCCGGTTATTTTTCCACAACTTTTAAACTACCATGATGACCTCTAAACCCGCTTACCTTCTAACTTTCGACAGCTGTGGCACGAAGCCCGAACAAAGCAATCCATTTTTGTCACTTTTTTGGATTGCTTCGTTGCAGCAAAGCTACTTCTCGCTAATAGACGGAGTAATGCTAGTCGGGTTAGCTATATTTTGTTTAAAATATAAAATTAATCTTCCCAGGATCTCATCCGCCCCTTGTTTTGTAAGATCTTCCAATGCCTTCATATTATCTACATAGCTATGATAAGGTGAAGAAGCTGTACTATAAGAGGTTATATGGCGAAATGTTCCTGAAGTAACCTCTTGATTAGTTATAATATCAACTAAACTATATTGAATAGTTTGGCTTACTGTTTCTCTTAACACATCAGAATTTTTTTGAAGAATAAATGGTAAATTTTTGTTAGTAAATTTTACCTTTAATAAATACTTTGTTGTTACTACTGTAGATCTTGGTAAAATATTAGACAAATAGTAACAAAATTCTGCAGCTTCAATAGAATCTATTGACTCAATTTCAATAGCACTTAATTGGTTTAATTCCTGTGGACTATATTTATTACTATACACAGGTCGTAAACTACAAGAGCTACATAAAAATAAGTAAGTGACAATTAATAATAGATTCAAGCTACTTCTTATCAACTATTAACTTCCTCCTGTTTAGTTCCATCCTGGGATTGTCCACTATCATTTTCATCTACTTTGTTTTTATTATAGTTACGTCTTCTAGTAGGACGAATATAATTTGATTTTTTATCAATATATTTACGATTTGACTTAATGGTATTACCATTCGTTCCATTATCCAACTCGTTATCTACTACTACCTTATTAGCTTCTTGACTAGAATCAACTGGCTCTTTATCAATTTTTATTGCCAAATTTTTATTTAATTCACTGCTAGTTTCTAATTTATCAGCTGTTTTCCATTTTTGCTTCTTTTTATTAGGATTTGGAATAATAGGCTCTTTATTACTATTTTCTTCTTGATAATTAGAGGACTGATTTTGAATTAGTGGCTTATTAGCAACCCCAGCATGGCTAGATTTTTTTGGCAATTTTATCTTTTCAATTGAATAATTATCAGAGGTGGCAGATGGATCAACGTGGAACCTTAACTTTAAATTATATTTTTCTTCAATTAGAGATATCTCTGAACGCTTATTATTTAGCAAATAGATAACGGAATGGATATTAGCAAAAATATTTACCAAATCGATATTTTCATTAAAAATTTCATTCTCTACCGTACGTAAAATCAACATAGCATTTGATTCATCCGCCCTCACAAGTCCCTTGCCGTTACAATATGAACAAATCGATGAGTTTGATTCCAAGAATGATGGTCTTAATCTTTGACGAGACATTTCAAGCAAACCAAATTGGCTAATATTAGCAGTTTGAATTCTTGCTCGATCCCGACTTAGAAACTCTTTAAAAGACCTCTCAATAATCCTACGATTTCTAGTATCATACATATCGATAAAATCAATAACCACTAAGCCTGATAAATCTCTTAATTTAATTTGTCTAGCAACTTCTCTGGCAGCTTCTAAGTTGGTTTTTAATGCCGTTTCTTCAATATTTCTTTCAGCAATTGCTCTGCCTGAGTTAACATCAATTGAAATAAGTGCTTCTGTTGGATTTATTACTATATAACCACCAGAAGGTAAAGCAAAAACTGGTTGATATAGCTTGGATAATTGCTCTTCAACAACGAATTTTGTAAAAATTGGCACTTTATTTTTGTATTCTTTAAGCTTACCAAGGTCTGTAGGTAATATATCCTTCATGAATTTCACAGCATTTTGATATGACTCACTACCTTGTATGATTAACTCTTTAACAGTATGATCACACATATCTCTGATGACCTTTTGAATTAGCCCATCTTCTTCATGGATAAAACACGGAGCTATAGATTTAAGGGTACTCTCTCTAATTTTATTCCATAATCTTACTAAATAATCATAATCTCTTTTTATGTCTAAAGTAGTACAACCAGCACCAGCCGTGCGAATTATAATACTTGATGCACTACTACTATTATTTGCAGTTATTTTACTGACGATATTCTTAAGCCTTCTTCGTTCATCAGCATTGGATATCTTACGCGATACACCATTCTGCAAAGGAGTATTAGGCATTAGAACACAGTACTTTCCAGCAAGAGAAATAAAGGTGGTAAATGATGCACCTTTATTACCTCTTTCCTCCTTGGTAACTTGCACAAGCAGGACCTGACCTTTTTTTATTACTTCTTGAATTTTATATTGCTTCTGTTTATTACCTTCCTCTTTATCATTTCTATCAACATTTATTGTTTCAATGTCATTATCTAAAACATCTAAATTAAATTCTACCTGAATTTTTTCGTCCACTAATCTTTCTATAGCATTTAAATCAATTTCTTCACTATCTATTATCGAATTATAGCTCCTCTTTGTTTCAGATTCCACAAGATCATCTTGGGTAATATCTGAAAGAGCAATTTCTTGTAATTTATTTAGAGAAGGCAAAGATTTAAGATCAGATGCTGGTATATTATAATAATATGGATGAATTTCAGTGAAAGGTAAGAATCCACTCTTGTCCGGACCATAATCTATAAAGGCAGCCTGCAAAGCTGGCTCAACCCTTATAATTTTTGCAAGATATATATTACCCTTATTTTGTTGTTTGATTGCCGTTTCATATTCAATATCCTCAATATTGTTATTCTGATTTAGCAAAACTACCCTTGTTTCATTAGGAAAGTTAGCGTCAACTATAATTTTCTTATTCATTAATTTTTTACTCGTAAATTTCTAGGTATATTGCTAAGATCTGTAAACTTAGCAATATTACAGAACATCTATTTAATTATAACAAATTTAAAACTTAAATATTAAGTTTTAAATTGAGAAAACATTTAACTATAGCTAACCCGATTAGCATTTAGCCGTAGTAAACTGGTGTCATTGCGAGGAGCCACTTTAGTGGTGACGAAGCAATCCAGGAAAGTGATTAGATTTGGATTGCTTCATCGTAGCAATGCTACTACTTGCAATGACGGAATAATACTAGTCGGGTTAGCTTTAAGTACACTAACCTAATAAATAACTACAACTTAAAACAGTTCTATATCTAAATTTTATTCATGATAGAATAACAAATTAATTAGACAAATCTTAATGAATAAGCTAATGTACCTTCGGTTACACAAACTTTTTAAACGTCTCTCTATTAAGAAATTTATATACGATGTAATCTAGTTTAGCAAACAATTATTTATGACCAGAAATAATCATTTAAAAACAGCTTTGCTATTGTTTATTAGTGTATTTCTTTTTGCATGTATTACTTACATCAATGCACTAGTAATACCAGATTTTCTAGTAAGTAAAGGCTTATCTGGAGAACAGCTAGACCATATCGAATCAATCGAAATGTTAGGTTATATAATAGCTGGTTTATTCTTAACTCCATTAATTAATAAAATTAGTGATAACAAGACTACCATTGTTAGTCTAATCTTACTTATAGTAGGTATATTAAACCTAATTATGATTAAGGATTACACCCTCCTTAAAATCAATTTTATTGTAATGGCATCTGCCTACTACACTTACATAACCACAACTATCATCAAAATAGTGGAGTTAACCAATAACTATAAATACTATAAATATTTTGCTCTTATTATCTTTTCTTTGTTATGGATAGCTGGACAGTTTACCGTTGATTTACTAACCGAGTTTCTAGAATCAGCGATAAATGGGTTATTATTATGCACATTACTTTATAGTTTCATTATTATAACTTGCTTACAAAGAGAGAATATTAACAAAAATACAACTTCAGTTTCTAGATTTTCATTCTTAATTGAGAATATAGAATTACAGGTTCTAACAGGCTTTATGGTATCTTACATTACTTTTGATATATTGTGGTATTATGAAGAATTTGCTTTAGAGAAACACTTCCCTGTATCAAAGATAGACACTATTACCCATTATACTCTTATAAGTATATTTTTCTTGATATCACCTGTTGTTTTATCATTAAAAATTATCAACAAATATCTTGCTAATTTAATATTGATGATTATCCTCTTAGCCAGTTTTATTCTTTTACCATATTATGGAGTCACTTTAATAGGTAACATCTATCTCCTTTCTACAATTGGTGTATGTTTATGTGCTATTTTTATTTGTAATATATTAATATTATCCGGTAAATTTGAAGCACAAGATTTGAGAACCGCACTGGCAATATATTTCACTATGTGTGCTATTGGTATTTATTCTGGAGCTTTATCTTCTTATATATCCCATGGACTCTATGATGGACAAGGTTTTCTATTTTCTACATATAGCGTTGTTGGAACTTTTGTACTTTATTATTCCTGGTATTTTTTTAAACGAAAATTATATAGATTTCACGTCAATTAATACATTATGAAAAAAATTACACTTGGCTTAATAGCTGAATATGTAGCTATTATTATTTATAAAATAAAATTGTATCAAATTCTCTATCACCGTAAAAGATATTATGTTGGTGAGATTGATATTATTGCCCTGCGTGGCAAACAACTTGTTTTTATAGAAGTAAAAGCAAGGCGTTCTGATGTTGATGATAGAATATTATCAACCCATCAACAAATGAGAATAAAAAGATCTGCAAGTATATTTTTAAGCACTAACCCAAAATACCAAAATTATCATGTTAGATTTGATCTAATAATTATTAAACCTTACAGTATACCAATTATTATTGAGAATGCATGGTAATAGCCCCTATTATCACTTAGCATTACCCTCAAATATTTTGTCAGCAAGGACACCACCGTCATTGCAAGAAGCTGCGATGCAGCGACGAAGCAATCGTAAGTTGTCATTAGACTTCCTGCATAAGTCAAAAATAGTTGAGAGATTTTTAGGAGAAACGAAGCCGAGTACCGCAGCGTACATAGACGTACGTGAGGAACGGAGGCAAGTTTCGACGACAAAATCACCAACTAGATTGATTTATGCAGGAAGTCTATTCTTAGCAACGGCGGGAATCTAAGATCCCTACTTTCGCAGGGATGACACAAAAATGGATTGCTTCGTCGCCACTGAAATGGCTCCTCGCAATGATGGAGTAATGTTAGTCGGGTTAGCTATAGTAAAATTTTGCTATAGTGTTTATTTTACCTTGTTATCGACATATTTTAGAATTTTCTTCTTGAAAATAAAAGGTTTGCATCCTATACTATATAATATAAATAACAACATATTCATGGGGTTTCTTATGGTTGATTATACAAAAACTTTTACTGCCACTCAGAAAACATATGATGCGGGACTGAGAGAATACATGCTGAAAGTCTATAATTATATGGCTTTAGCTCTTGTGCTAACTGGAGTAACAGCTCTTGCTACTATATCATTTGAGCCATTAGCTAGACTTTTATTTCAGATTGGACCAAATGGACAATTTATGGGCAATACTGGTTTAGGAACGTTGGTGATGATTTCTCCTGTGGGAATTGCTTTGTACTTCTTTATGGGGTTCGGCAAGATGAGCTTAGATACTACTAAAGTGTTGTTCTGGGTTTATGCTGCTTTAACTGGTATGTCTCTAGCATCTCTTGGGCTTATCTATACAGGAGAGTCAATTGCTCGGACTTTCTTCATCTGCTCATCTGTCTTTGGGGCAATGAGTCTTTATGGATACAGTACAAATAGAGATTTGACGTCAATGGGATCATTTGTTGTTATGGGATTATTTGGTCTTCTCATTGTGTCATTGGTCAACTTGTTTTTACAAAGTTCAGCTATATATTTTGCAACATCTCTAATTGGGGTTGCTGTATTTATGGGTCTTATTGCATGGGATACTCAAAAAATTAAGTCGATGTATTTTATGTCTGGCGGTGGAGAATTAGGACAGAAAATGTCTATAATGGCTGCTTTTAGCTTATATTTAGACTTTATCAACTTGTTCCTATATCTTCTAAGATTCTTTGGCAATAGAAGAAACTAGCTCACGCAAATTTCTCCCATACTTTAAAGGATATTCTTTATAGTTCCGGTTAGTATTATTCCGTCATTGCGAGACCACGTGAGTGTAGTGGCAATCCACTATTTTTGGATTGCTTCGTCGCCATTAAAGTGGCTCCTCGCAATGACTCCAGTTTACTATGGCTAAATGCTAGTCTGGTTAGCTATAAAGTAAAGGAGTGAATATTCTAGTAAAACTAGTTTTTATTGTATAATCTTTATTAGGACCTGAAATCTTATAACTCAGTTCAAAATAATCTTCATTCAAGAATATGTAACTAGCTTGATAAATATCCAAGTTACATTGATGTATAGCTTCAGCCTGGCAAGGAGTACTCGAGATAAAATGCATTTGGTAAAATAAAGCATTGTTATTCTCGTTAACAAAATATTTTAAAATTTTGTTTTGCTCTAAAGAGTATAGATATTCCTTAAAGGCTCTTACCTTATTGATATTACCGTGATAGTTAACATCAAGTTCCTCTCGATATAATATGCACGGATGTTTTGAGTATAGATGTTCTTTATCCTCTATAAAATAAGCAATTCCTTTAGCTGTGCCATAATTGCCCAAAATTCTTGTAATAGCATAAGTTCCAACTAGGTTGTAAAATATATACTCTTCACTGCCTTTCAAGAGTTGCCGTCGATATTGATTAGCTATTAAATCATTTGAGTACATTGCAACCTAGCAATAGCATTTTCTTTACCAATTATGGCGATAATCTCAAAAACACTTGGGGAAGTAGTCATGCCTGTCATTAAAGGTCTAATAGACTGCATGATATCTGCAAGTTTAATATTATTATTCTTGGCTATTTCTTTAAATTTCATTTGAATTGAGTCTTTATCAAAATTTGGTAAATTCTCTAATTCCTGAATAACCTGACCCAGCAAATTTTTGTTACAATTATTGATTAGCTCTTTAGCTTCTTCAGAATAGATAATAGGAATATTAATCAAATAAATCCTAGCTAGTTTTGCTAATTCGACTAAATTAGTACTTCTTATTTTCAAATTTGGCATTGCTTGGTGAATATATTCCTTCTCTTTCTCAGTAACTTGATAATTTTCTGGTAAACTCTGACAAGTCATTTCTGTTAATGTTTGATCGTCGAGCAGACGTAAATAATGAGAGTTTAAACTATCCATTTTAGCAAAATCAAGACGAGCTGGTGACTTACCAAGCCCATCAATATCAAACCATTCTATAGCTTGTTGTCTTGAAATAATCTCATCATCCTTATGACTCCACCCTAGCCTTAGTAAATAATTACACAAACTCTCAGGTAAATAACCCATATCTTGATAGGCGTTCACTCCAAGAGCCCCGTGTCTTTTAGATAATTTTGCCCCATCATCTCCATGTATTAACGGTATATGTACCATATGAGGCACAGACCAACCAAAAGCTTGATAAAGTAGGATTTGACGAGCAGCATTAGTTAAATGGTCATCCCCCCTGATAATATGGCTAATCTGCATATCGTGATCATCCACCACTACCGCTAACATATAGGTAGCAGTACCATCGCTACGTAACAATACCATATCATCAAGGTGCGAATTTTCAATAGTAACATCCCCTTGCAAAGCATCATGGATAACGGTATGACCAACTCTTGGAGCTTTCAAGCGGATCACTGCTCTACTCTTCTGCTCCTGCGAATTAGAAGGTAGTACATCCCGCCAAGGACTTTGGAACAAAAAATGTTGTTTATTAGCTATGGCATTGTCTCGCTGCCTATCTATTTCCTCTTGAGAGGTAAAGCAATAATAAGCTTTTCCCTCATCGAGTAATTTCAGAGCAGCTTTTTTGTATAAATCATTTCTCTTAGACTGGAAAAGTACTTCTCCATCCCAGTTTAAACCAAGCCATTTCAAGCCGGAAAATATAGCATCTACAGCATCTTCAGTTGATCTTGCTTGATCAGTATCTTCAATTCGCAACAAAAATTTGCCATTATGGTGTTTGGCAAATAAATAATTAAATAATGCCGTCCTTGCCCCACCAATATGCAGGAAGCCAGTAGGAGATGGAGCGAATCTAGTAATTACAGTCATATTTTCCTTTATTTAGTTAAGTAAGCAAAATAATTTACATCTATATCATCACTCAACTGCCAACGTCCATTGATGATATTATAAGTTAAGCCCTTGAGTTCTTTAAGATCGATGTTATTGTCATTAAACATCGAGTAAATTTCCGATGGCTTAAGAAATTTACTATGATCGTGGGTGTTTTTGGGTACCCAATTAAGTACATATTCTGCCATCAAAATAGCTAGCATATAGGATTTTACCGTACGATTAATCGTTGAAATTATAATCATGCCATCTGGTTTTACTAAACTCGCCAGGTTTTTTACAAAATCACTAGGATTATCGATATGTTCTATGACTTCTAAACACAGCACCACATCATATTTCTTCTTATTTAAATCATCTGAGTGTACTAATTCCTCAATAGTTGATTTAAGATATTGTATATTCAAACTTTGGGATGATGCATATTGTGCTGCAACATCGATATTACTTTGCAGTGCATCTATACCCGTGACTATACCATTTAGTTTACAGAGAGGAGAGGTAATTAATCCCCCACCACATCCTACGTCTAGAATTTCTAAATTTGAACAAGGTAATATGTCATCCTGCACGTTAAAATGATCTTTTATCTTATCTACTATGTAACCAATACGAATTGGATTTATTTGATGAAGAATTTTAAATTCTCCATCTTTCTGCCACCATTGGCTAGAAATCTTACTAAATTTTTCTAGCTCTATTTGATTAATAGAAGATTTTGTAGACATATTCCCTTACTGGTTATAAAATTGCTTATACGCTTCTGCTTTGAAGAATTGTTTTTTGAAAATATCAGGGACTCGCATACTCACGTACCTCATGTACGCTGCGTGTACTCGCCCCTCATTTTCAAATCCAATTCTCCAAATCATTTGCGTATATACTAATAATATATACCACAAAAATAATTAAGCACTAAGTGCTATTCTCAATTTATTTATTAAAAATCGTATTAAATGACTCTAATAATATTAACTATAATTCTAATCAGTTTAATTTTTGCTCCTCTTGGTTGTCTAAGTTTATGGAAAAAATATATTTATTTTGGTGATGGTCTGTCACATGCTAGTTTACTGGCTGGAAGTATTAGTATTCTTATCCATTTGCCTGTTGTTTATTCAGGATTAATTGTCGCTATTATTTTTGCTATCTTAGTATTCACCCTAAAAAATAGATCAGGTAGCAGTAGTGTGGTGATCTTGGTATCAAATTTTATGTTATCTTTGGCTTTGGTAGTAAGTTATATGTACCCACTACAAATTAAGATTACTAGTCTATTATTTGGTGATATTTTATCTACCTCTTTAAATGATATATTAATTTTATCAATCATATTTGTGTCCGTTATTTTTTTCATTTGCTATTTCTACCGTCAAATTATTTTAATTGTAATTAATAGAGATATTGCCCAAATTAAAGGGATAAAAGTAAGAACAATTGAATTGGCATTTTTGTTACTTTTATCTTTATCAGTATTCTCGACCATTAAAATTGTTGGGGTACTGCTCGTCACTAGTATCTTGCTAATTCCAGCCATGACGGCTAGGATGATTTCTAGTAACCCTGCTCAAATGATTATCAATTCAGTTATCGTATCTTTAATTGTAAATTTCCTTGGTTTAACAGCATCATTATATCTTGATGTACCAATTACACCAATAATTACTGTAATAAATACCATCGTTTATTGTTTATTCTATATAATTTCACGAATAAATAAAACAAGACCTTCTAGATCATGGTAATTTAAAAGTTATAATAACTCCAGTTCGGGAATATAAGATCCTCTACTTTCGCAAGGGTAACACAAACAGGATTGCTATGGATAGATACTAATCGGATTGGCTATAACAATCCCGAATTTGCATAATTAGTTATTAGTTGTTTACTTTATGATTAAGATACCTTAATATTTAGAAATATTAAATTTATATACAAAGTATTACTATGGTAAACTTACAGACCAAGCTTAGCTCATTAATGACGCAAAAAAATATAAACGCTGTAGAAATAGAGAAGAAAACTGGCTTAAGTAGAAATACTGTTTATAGTATTTTGTACGGTAGTTCAAAAAACCCTAGTGCTAATAATTTACAATTAATTGCCAAAGCCTTAGATATTAGTTTAGAGGCTCTTGTTGTTAATAACGAAGTAAACTTTGAGGTGCTAACTGTTGATCAGATGAAAATCTTTAGCAAAGCCACTAGTCTAACCATTAATATGTTAATTGAAAAGAATTTAAACTTTTCATTTGCCAATCTTACAGCCTTAATAAAAGAAGTATATGAATACGCTCTGAAAAAGCAGTCTGTTGATAATACATTTATAGATTGGATAATTGATAAATATCACAAACCTTAATCTTTCTTTGCCTATATAGCTAACCAGACTAGCATTTATCCATTTGTTTCAACGAAAAGGATGTCATTCCACAGCTGTCGAAAGTTAGAAGAGGAAGCGGTTTTAGATAGTGTGATTTAAAAGTCGTATGTGGTCAATGTCATTGCGAGAAGACCGTAGGTCGACGAAGCAATCCATAAAAGTGATTAAAATGGATTGCTTCGTCGGCTCATGCCTCCTCGCAATGACGTAGAGGAACTTATAATAATACCAAGAAGTTATTCGAGTTAGCTATACAAAGTTAAATTTTATGTGTAATTTCCCATTATATAGCTCTATTTATTAACACTAATTGGTATAACTATGGCTAAGCCGGGTTAGCTATAAATCTATCAACGATTAGTAATTATACAACCTTGCTGATTGTCAGAGAGTTTCTTACAGATCGCTTTAGCTTGGTTTATATTTGGGTAGTTACCTACTAAGACTAAATAGAAAAAACTCCCTTTATCAGATTGTACCTTCTTGATATTTATAATGGTATTATTAAGGATTTTACCATACTTTTTTTTCAGTCTTTCCCTTTCTTGGTTAGCTTCTGATTCAGATTTTACCGAAGCTATCTGAATTTTATACCCTCCTTGATTTGACTTATTTAATAACTGCGTCTCATCGATCTTACGACGTGGTTCAGTAACTTTTATTATATTTAGACCTGCCTTATTTGAATTAGGCTGTTGAACTACTGGAACAGTCTGCTGTTCTATTAAACTATCTTTTTGTACCAGTTCGTTTTTTATTATATTAGGTAAAACTATTTCCGTTCCCTCTTCGTTTTTACTTAGTTTATGCTTTTCATACTTAACCTGATCAGTTTCTATTATATCAAACAAGATTGTATCTATCGAGTCAATATCTTCATCACTTTGTACTGATTTTTGTTTAGTAATATTTAATGGCTGTTCCGGCTCAGGTTGTAATATTACAGATTTGCTAACCTTTTTTTGCTGTAAATTCTCGTAAATTATATTATTGGCATTTGGTATTACTATCCCTCCACTATCTTGGGGCTTAACTTTTGTCGGCAATTGATCATGGTAAATTGTCACTACCTGACCACTATCTTGATTATAATTAGTATACACTAAATATGTAACGCCACTAAGTATTGAGAGAAGAATAATAATTCGAAGCAAAACGCGGTTAACCATATTTTTTATAAATATATTCCTTGAACCTCAAGGTCATCATTATTACCCAAATGTTATCCTGAAATAAATTTAGGATGACCATGAGTAAACTACATCTTATTCATAGGAGTTACCCCTATAACATCAAAACCAACTTTTATAATCTTTTGAATAGACTTTGCTAAAGCAAGGCGGGCAACAGTTAGCTCTATATTATTTTCAATTAAAAACCGATAATCATTATTTTCTTTGCCAAAATTCCATAGAGTATGGAATTTTGAAGCTAAATTAATCAAATAAAAAGCTATTCTGTGGGGTTCAAAATATTTCGCTGATACTTCCAAAGTTTTTGACCATGAGGCAAGGAGTTTAATTATTTCAATTTCCTCTTCAGTAGAAAGTAAAGACAAATCATATTCTTTTTCTAAGAATTTATTATATGTTTCTGGCATAGATTCTTTGGCTTTTTCCAATATAGACATAGTCCTAACGTAAGCATATTGCACATAAAATACTGGATTATCCTTTGATTGCTCTTTTACTTTTGCTAGGTCAAAGTCAAGAGTAATATCATTCTTACGAGTTAGCATTATAAATCTTATTATGTCCTTACCTACCTCATTTGTTACATCTCGCACGCTAGTAAAATTACCACTACGTTTCGACATTTTTACAGCAATACCGTTCTCAACGAAATTTACTAATTGGCAAATTTTAACATCAACTTTAACTTTCTCTCCACCAAGAGCTTTAACTATCGCCTCAATTCTTTTTACATAGCCACAATGATCTGCCCCTAGAACATAAACTAGATGATCAAATCCACGATCTATTTTATCCTTAGCATAAGCTAAATCAGAGGCGAAATATGACCAACTACCATCAGACTTTTCTATAGGTCTATCTTGATTATCGCCGAAAGCAGTAGATTTAAACAATCTCTGAGTTCTTGAGTCCCAAAACTCATCTACATTACCTTTAGGAGGGGGTAACTGCCCCTCATATATTAGACCCATTTTAGTAAGAAACTGAACAACTTCCTCAATCTTGCCACTATCATGCAATGATTTTTCCGAGAAGAATACTTCATGTTCAATATCTAGCTCCTTTAAATCCTGCTTAATTATCACTAACATTTCTGCTACTGTGAAATCCTTAACGAGTTCATGACGTTCGCTATCCGCCATTGTTAATAATTTATCCCCAAATTTCTCTACCAATTTTTGTCCAATATCTACCAAATATTCTCCAGGATAAAGTCCTTCTGGTATTGCGATTTCTTCTTTTGTTAATGCTTGCTTATAGCGTAAAATAACTGAATTAGCCAAGTCATCCACTTGGGAACCAGCATCATTAAGGTAATATTCTTTGGTAACAATATAGCCAGTACTATCTAGAATTTTGGCTAATGCATCACCATAAACAGCTCCTCTAGCATGACCAACATGTATAGGACCGGTTGGATTTGCAGAGACATATTCAATATTGACCTTTTGGTTATTACCAAAATTAATCTTAAAAAAATCCTCTTTATCCAACAATATGTCATTAATAGAGTTATGCCACATATCGGCTTTAATAGTAAAGTTAATAAATCCTGGACCAGCAACTTCTATAGAGGCAATATATGGTAGGGGCGTTAATATCTCCTTAAATCTAATAGCTAGTTCCTTAGGCTTAATATTTTGTTTTGCCGCAATAATCATAGCTATATTGCTTGAAAGATCCCCATTGAATTTATCTTTAGGGATTTCAATAGTTGCCAATTGTAACATATCATCATTATCGCACATTTGTTTGCCTGCACTAATGATATCGTTACGTAATTTATTAAATATATTCATAAATCAAATATTGTTAGAATTAAAGGAATAAAGATCTTGATGTTCTTGAATAGCAAAACGGTCAGTCATACCAGCTATATAATCTGCTACTATAGTAGCTTTAGATTTTATGTCCCCTGATATAATTAATTCTTTCCAACTAAATGGTAATAAATCAATATTATCCATATACACTCTAAATAACTTTTGTACAATTTTTTGACATTTTAAAGTTATAGAGGTCAGTTTATTATACTTATATACTTTATCATACATGAATTGTTTAATTTCCATTATACGCTCTTTTGCTTCATCAGTAAAATCAACAAGCTGATAATCAAGATTACGTATATCATCGGTTGTGGTTATTTTCTGTTTCTGTAAATTATTATTTGTTTGTAGCAGTAAATCCGCAATTAAATCGCTGATCAATTTACGTACTACTTCATAAATAAGTCGAGATGTTGTTATATTTTCAAACTGAGACTTAATGTCAAAAGCATATTGATCAATAAATTTAATTTCCGTTAGATGGTTAAAGTCGATAATCTTGGCACCAACACTATCCTCTAAATCATGGGAGATATAACTAATATCATCAGCTAACGAAGCAATTTGGGCTTCAGCTGAGGAATAATGAGTTAAATCAAGATTATGTTGTAAATCATACTCTACTATATATTCAGGTATATTATTTATTAAAGGACCATTATGTTTGACAATTCCTTCTAGCACTTCCCATGTCAAATTTAATCCATCATAAGCCGCATACCTTTTCTCTACTTTAGTAAGAATCTTTAATGAATGAGCATTATGGGAGAATCCACCATAATCTTGCATACACTCATTTAGAGCTATCTCTCCTGCATGACCGAAAGGAGTATGTCCAAGATCATGAGCAAGACCTATAGCTTCTGCTAAATCACTTGACAAATTAAGAGTTCTAGCAATAGAACGTGCAACCGTAGAAACTTCAATCGAATGAGTAAGACGATTCCGATAATGATCCCCTTCATGATTAATGAAAACCTGAGTTTTATATTGCAAACGTCTGAAAGCCTTTGAATGAATTATACGATCATGATCTCGTTCAAATTCATTTCTATAAACTGTAGGATATTCGTTAAACAATCTTCCCCTACTATTGGTGGGATCTACTGCATATGAAGCAAGCATAAATTAACTCCTATATATTAACCGTATTTATAGCTAACCCGTTAATGTTCTAGATAACCTCTCCGTCATTGCGAGGAGCTACTTTAGTCGCGACGAAGCAATCCAAAAGACCAAAAATGGAGCCCCTACACTCACGTGGTCTCGCAATGACAGAAGTACTTTTAAGACGTCATTGCGAGGAGCCGCTTTGCGGCAACGAAGCAATCCAAATCTAATCATTCTCATTTTTCTGGATTGCTTCGTCGTGCTTCGCTACTTCTTCGACAATAGACGAAGTAATGTTAGCCTTGGTTAGCTATAGTATAGAATCACCTACCGAGCTTTTCAAGGTTTTTAAATGAAGCTCTTGCAAAATTAGGTTTTTAGGATTATTTTAAGGGTATTTAATAATATAAGATCATGTCAATAGAAATTACTGATAATGCTTTTAAAAGAGTGGGTGAGTTAATCAAATTGGAAGATAATCCAAATTTGGTTCTTAGAGTAATTGTTGATGGGGGGGGCTGTTCTGGATTTGTTTATAATTATGCTCTCGTTTCAAGTAATGACATAACAAAAGATGATTACGTTATAGAAAAAGATAATACTAAAGTTGTTATCGATGCAATATCACAGCCATTCATGGCTGATTGTATAATAGATTTTATCGAAGAATTGGGCAGCTCCTATTTTGAAATTAGAAATCCTAATGCAAAAACTAAGTGTGGGTGTGGCAATTCCTTCTCTGTGTAATCGTATAGCTAACCCAAGAAGGTTTTAACCATAATAAACTGACATCATTGCGAGAAGGCATGAACCGCACAGCTGTCGAAAGTTAGAAGAGGAAGCGATTTTAGATAGTGTACTTTAAAAGTCGTATGTGGTCAACGTCATTGCGAGGAGACCTAAGGTCGACGAAGCAATCCAAAAAGTGACCAGAAATGGATTGCTTCGTAGGCTTACGCCTCCTCGCAATGACGGTTACCCCTTTTTTATAAATTATTATCCATTTTCCTATAGTTTAGTGCTTCGGCAATATGTATCTTATAGACATTGCGAGAACCTTCTAAATCCGCTATAGTTCTTGCAACTCGTAAGATTCTATTATATGCCCGCATTGATATACGAAATTTTGTAGCGGCTTCATTAAGTAAATCTTTTCCATCATCCACTGGTAGTGCATATTCAATAAGCAGCTGCCCGTCCAAACGATTATTTGTTTTGATATTATACCCTTCATATCTAGTTTGTTGAATATTGCGAGCTATTTCGACCCTATTGGCTATTTGCTCAGAGCCTTCTTCTATATCATCTTCTATTAAACTATAATTATATGAGTCGATAGAGCCTACATTTATATGTAGATCAAATCGATCCATGATAGGACCAGAAATACGCATCTGATAATCACTACCACATTTGGGAGCTTTTGAACATGCTTTGTGCGGATCGCTTAAATAACCACATTTACAAGGATTCATTGCAGCTATTAGCTGAAAGTTAGCAGGATATTTAATGTGTGAATTTGATCTAGCAATCAGTATTTCTCCGGTTTCAATTGGTTGTCTTAAAGACTCGATAACATTGGATGGAAATTCTGGTAATTCGTCTAAAAACAACACCCCATTATGGGCTAATGAAATCTCACCGGGTTTTACTCTTTTACCAACACCGCCACCGACCATTGCTGCTATCGAGCATGAATGATGGGGAGTACGGAAAGGTCTGACCCTTGACAATTTGCCATTTGCTAACTTACCTGCAACACTTGCTATGGTACTGCACTCTAATATTTCCTCGGGTTGCATTTTGGGTAATATCCCAGGTATACATTGTGCCAACATCGATTTCCCAGTACCAGGTGGACCAAACATTAATAGATTATGGCTACCTGAAGCCGCTATTTCTAAAGCTCGCTTGGCTGTTTTCTGCCCTTTGATTTCCTTAAAGTTAGGGTAATTTATTATGCTAGTATCAATTTCTAATTCTGGTGATGATAATATTTGCAGCCCTTTAAAATGGTTAACTAGCTCTATTAAATTGCCTGCCACCAAAATATTATTATTGCCAGACCATGCAGCTTCCTGACCATTATGTTTTGAACAAATTAGCCCTTTATTTCTAGCTGAAGCACCAATAGCAGCAGGCAATGCTCCACTGACCGGTAAAATAGAACCATCTAGAGATAATTCTCCTATTACCAGATATTCTTGCATTTCCTCAGCTGGTAGAATTTTCATACTACTAAGTATGGCACAAGCAATAGCAAGGTCAAAATGACTACCCTCTTTAACCAAATCAGCTGGAGCTAAATTTATAAGTATTTTTTTGGCAGGTAGAGCAAGCCCTATCGAAGACAGAGCCGCTCTAACCCTTTCTTTAGACTCGCCAATGGTTTTATCAGCTAGCCCTACTATAGTAAAATTAGGTATACCTGGCGATATCTGTACTTGCACATCGACATCAATAATGTCTATACCACTAAAGGTTAAGCTACCAAGATGAACTATCATTTACAAAATAAATTTTACTAGATCTAGATTTTTGATAATTTTTGATAATTGCTGGTCGACAAAATGCTCATCCATAACTACCTTCTTTTCTTTCATATCACTTGCATTAAAACTTATCTCCTCTAATAAATTTTCTAAAATAGTATGCAATCTTCTTGCTCCAATATCTTCAATTTCTAAATTAACTTTTGCTGCATAAGTAGCAATTTTATCTATTGCATTATCAGTAAATTTTAATTCTACCCCTTCGGTAGCGATTAAGGCTGAATATTGTTTTATCAAACTTGATTCTGGTTCAACCAAGATTTTCACCATATCTTCCTTAGTGAGTGAGCTTAACTCTACTCTAATAGGTAGCCTTCCTTGCAATTCAGGCAATAAATCAGATGGTTTTGATAAATGAAAAGCACCTGATGCAATAAATAATATATGGGCAGTTTCTATAGGACCATATTTGGTATTAACTGTTGTGCCCTCAATAATAGGTAGCAAATCTCTCTGTACTCCCTCTCTACTAATCTCTGAGCTTTTCCCCTCAGGTCTTGAGGTAATTTTATCAATCTCATCCAAAAATACTATACCATCATTTTGTACTAGCACTAATGCATCTTGAGTAATTTTTTCTTGATCAATCAATTTATCTGACTCTTCAGCCAAGATAGTTAACATAGCATCTTTAACTAGCATTTTCTTGTTTTTTGTTTTACTAGTACCGATAGCTTTGCTGATCATATCAGAAACATTTAACACACCCATAGCAGCTCCTGGCATACCAGGAATTTCAAAATTACCACCAAATATGTTGCCTGAATCTGTTATACTGATCTCAATTTCAGTATTGTCAAGCTCACCTTTTTCAAGTTTAAGACGAAATTTCTCTCTAGTCTCAACTGATGCCGACTTGCCAACTAAAGCATCCAATATTCTTTCTACAGTTTTTAAAGTTGCATTAGCAATAACTTCTTTTTTAGCAGTAGCTTTTTGGGTATTAACAGCTATTTCCACTAAATCTCGTATTATCGACTCAACGTCTCGTCCAACATATCCTACTTCAGTAAATTTAGTTGCTTCTATTTTAAGAAAAGGT
The DNA here is from genome assembly GCA_023269695.1 of Rickettsia sp. Lineage (GTDB taxonomy): Bacteria > Pseudomonadota > Alphaproteobacteria > Rickettsiales > Rickettsiaceae > Tisiphia. Next base: position 10,351 of record JAHFPS010000010.1, on the reverse strand, counting down.
GAGCCGCTAAGCTTAGCAAGCCGCCTAGCGATTTCAGTTTTACCTACACCAGTTGGTCCAATCATTAAAATATTTTTTGGAACGATCTCTTGACGAAGTGGCTCGGGTACATTTCTACGCCGACAGCGATTTCGCAAGGCAATCGCAACAGCTTTTTTAGCCTTATATTGTCCGACAATGAATCTATCAAGTTCAGCTACAATTTTAGCGGGAGTTAATCCCATAGATTTAGCAGGAGTTAATCCCACAGATTTAGAGGGAGTTACTCCTACAGATTTTTTCTTAATACTAGTACTCATATAACTTTTTCTAAAATAATATTATGATTAGAGAAAACACAGATGTCAGCTGCAATATGCATTGATTTTAAAGCAATCTCCTCGGCAGTCAGGTTATTATCAAAAGACATTAACCCCCTGCTACTTGCCAGTGCATATAATCCACCAGAACCAATGGCAGCAGCATCACCATCAGGTTCAACTACATCACCATTACCAGTTAAAATTAATATATTTTTTTGATCTGCAACAATCATCATTGCTTCAAGTTTACGTAAATATTTATCGCTACGCCAATCTTTTGCAAGTTCTACTGCACTTCTCATTAACTGGTATGAATATTTTTCTAGCTTTAATTCTAGTTTTTCAAATAAAGTTAGAGCATCTGCCGTAGATCCAGCAAAGCCAGCAATAATACTATTATTGAACATGGTTCTTAATTTTTTTGCTGTGGATTTTAAAATTGTATTACCAAGGGAAACCTGACCATCAGCAGCAATTACAACCTCTCCACCTTTTCTTAGGCACAGTATAGTAGTCCCGTGTAATGAGTTATCTGACATAAATAATCTTTTAAATATTGATGTTTATCTGTTTGTTTATTATTATGGTGTTTATAGCTGACCAGACTAGCATTACGCCGTCATTGCGAGGAAGTAGCATTGCTACAACGAAGCAATCCAATCTAATAAATAGTGGATTGCCACGACCACTACGTGGTCTCGCAATGACGTATATGTACCTATAACTCGTCATTGCGAGAAGGCGTAAGACGACGAAGCAATCCTGTTTTGTGTCATACCTGCGAAAGCAGGTATCTAGATTCCCGCCTACGCGGGAATGACAACTTACAATTGCTTCGTCGTCTTACGTCTCCTCGCAATGATGCCTATGGCTAAATGCTAATCTGGTTAGCTATAAGTAATCATTCAGTATCATAATTACAAGACTCCCTTATGAATATTTATTCAATATATGTTAATCCTCAAAAAAAAGATAATGATTTTATTCTTATCAAGCAGGGTTTTTCATTGTTTGCTGCATTTTTTAATATGTTTTGGGCATTATATCATAGAATGTGGCTAGCACTAATAATTACTTTAATAATAAGTATAGCTATATCAAGTTTAGGTTTTGCTCATTTTACTTTTGCCAGTCGAATAGCTATTATGTTAATATTTGGTTTTTTTGCTGCTGATATGAGAGAATATGATTTGCAACAAAAAAAATACCAACTTGCAGAAATAATATTAGCAAAATCTACAGTAGAAGCTGAATTAAAATTTCTAAAACGCTTAGTGGTTGATAAGAATTAGAGTATAATGTTATTTATAGCAAACTGGTGTCATTGCGAGGAACCGCTTTGCGGTGACGAAGCAATCCAAAAGCATGGATTGCCACGACCACTACGTGGTCTCGCAATGACGTATATGTACCTATAACTCGTCATTGCGAGGCGGCGTGAGGCCGACGAAGCAATCCATTTTTAATCACTTTTATGGATTGCTTCGTCGCAGCAATGCTACTTCCTCGCAATGACGTAGTAATATTAATTAATCGGGTTAGCTATAGGCAATATTATAAGGTATAATGAATATGTATGATAAGAACAACGTTTTTGCAAAAATTATTGGCAAGAACCTGCCAGCAGAAATAATATATGAAGATGAGAATTTAATAGCGTTTAACGATATAAATCCTGTAGCTCCGGTACATGTAATAGTTATACCGAAAAAGGAGTATGTTGACTATAGTGACTTTACCCTTAAAGCTTCTAGCGATGAAATTAAAGATTATTTTACCAAATTATCTTATATTGCGTCTCTAGTGGGTTTAGAGCAAGATGGCTACCGTTTAATTACCAATAAAGGCGAGAGATCGGGACAAAGTGTGTTTCATTTTCACTTCCATATTATTGGTGGAAGAACTATTTCTAAGTTGGTATAGGTTCACAGGCGTCATTGCGAGGAGTGCATAGCACGACGAAGCAATCCACAAAAGTGACCAAAAATGGATTGCCACTACACTCACGTGGTCTCGCAATGACGCCAGTTTACTATGGATAAAACAATTAAGTTAAAGTAAATATGACAAAAAAATATAATATCGCAGTGATTGGTGCAACAGGTAATGTTGGGCGAGAAACTTTAGAAATTTTATTTGAGAGAAGTTTTCCAATTAATAAGATACACGCTATAGCATCGAGTGAATCTACAGGTAAAGAGGTTAGTTTTGGGGATGGTACTATAAAAACATCTGATATAGATAGTGTAGATTTTAGCAAAATCGACATTGCTTTTTTCTCAGCTGGAACAGAAATATCAAAAAAATATGTACCCAAGGCTGTAGAACAAGGCTGTATAGTTATCGATAAATCATCGTTTTTTAGACTTGACCCCAATATTCCTTTGATAGTTCCAGAAGCGAATCTAGCGAGCCTAAAAGATTATACTATTAAAAATATTATAGCTAATCCGAATTGTTGCACTACTCCTATAGCTACCGCGTTAAAGCCTTTGGATAATGCTGTAAAGATTAAGAGAATGGTTATATCGACCTATCAGTCAGCTTCAGGAGCAGGCAAGAAGGGAATGGAAGAGCTTTACGAGCAAACCAAGGCAAAATATGTTTTTAATGACATCGCTCCTAAAGTCTTCCCTCAACAAATAGCTTTCAATTTATTCCCACATATAGGTGATTTTAATAAAGATGGTTCTACTAGTGAAGAATCTAAGATTGCTTTGGAATTAGAAAAAATTATAGGCTCGCATGCTAAAGCTAGCGTAACTTGTGTCAGAGTGCCGGTGTTTGTTGGTCATGCTATTTCAGTTAATGTTGAATTTAGTGGGGCGATAGATGCTGAAGAAGTAAAAGAGATTCTTAAAGAATCAGATTCCATAGAGGTTAATTGTCATTTGGATGTAATACAATATGTTACTCCCAAAGATGTGGTAGGTACGGATCTTGTCTATGTCTCACGAATTAGACAGGATCATAGTCAGAAAAATACCATTAATTTATGGATTACAGCCGATAATTTACGTAAAGGAGCAGCTTTAAATGCTGTACACATTGCTGAAGAGTTAATAAAGGGATATTTGTCGAATAAGTAGACTGCCTGTATAGCTAAGTCGACTAGCATTACGTCAAATTCACAAACGTCATTGCGAGGAGCCACTTTAGTAGCGACGAAGCAATCTAATGAATGTGGATTGCCACTACACTCATGTGGTCTCGCAATGACATTTAGGAACTTAAAAAAATTGTGGATAAATTTGTGGGTAAATAAAAAATAATTATTCTGGATAACCCGTGCCAAGGTTAGTTTTATGTCTTATTAACAGCCAGATATGCTGCTATAATTGCTTAAAGTATAGATTAAAGCTCATTAACATCTTAATTAAAAATATATAAAAAGTCAATATATTTTCTAACTTTTACTTAGTGCATAACTTTTATGGTGTATAATTAAATTAATTAATCAATAATAAAATAATGAGACAAATACAAATAATTTCCGTTGGTAAACTTAATAATTATTATCAGCCAATTGCTAAAGATTATCAGAAATTGATAAAATATAATATAAAATCTACAGAGATTTGTTATTCAAAAAAATTACCAGCTGAACAAATTAAACAATTTGAAGGCAAATTAATTAATGAATTTTTAGAAGAAAAATCCTGTAAAATAGTACTAAATATCATTGGTCAGAGTTATAATAGCCATGAATTTACAAAATTAATAGCAAATAATTTGCAATCAGGCAAAAATATACAATTTATTATTGGTGGAGCCTTCGGTTTAGATAAATCTATTCTTGAACAAGCCAATATTAATCTTAGCCTTTCAAAAATGACTATGCCCCATCAAATGGCAAAAATAATATTATTAGAACAAATATATCGGACTCAGACTATAATAGAAAACCATCCATATCATAAATAAGCACACTATATGAAATTCAACAATTATCTTTTGCGTACTAATATAGCTAACTCGAATAGTATTACTCCGTCATTGCGAGGAGTAGCATTGCTACGACGAAGCAATCCATTTCTAATCATTTTTATGGATTGCTTCGTCGCTACTAAAGTAGCTCCTCGCAATGACGTCAGTTTGCTATGCACGCTGCTCCGCATCGTCTCGACTATTCGGCTCCTAACAATTCGTACAATCTTCCTACCGGTTATTTTTATGTTATTATCAGCATTTTCGAGTTCAGATTTCAACAAGAATAATGCAGAATTTATTAGTTTATTGAAAGATACAAAAATTACTGTTGTCGCTCCTGCCTCAGGGGGAAGCAATGAATTATTATCTAATTTGAAAAATATTGCTTCGTTAAAACTAAATATTCCAAATGATTGTTTTGCAGGAAAAAGCTTATTCCATTCTACCGATGACCAGACAAGGTTATTATGCTTGGAAAAAGCACTAACTGATCAATCAGATAACGTAATATGGACTCTGCGTGGGGGATATGGTTCAGCAAAATTGATTCCTGACTTACAACGCTTAAAGAAACCGATAAAGGAGAAGTTTTTTATAGGATTTAGTGATATGACAGCCTTACATATTTTCTTGTCTCAAGAATGGGGATGGAAGACAATACATGGTAATGGCATCATTGAAATACTTGATCCAACTAAAGATCGTCAAAATTTTATAAAAATAGCCAAAATAATTTCTGGTAAAGAAACTCAAGCTAAAATTAAAGGATTATCAGCACTCAACCTTGCCGCAAAATCCAGTAAAATCGTTACAGGTAATCTTACTGGCGGTAATCTAACCATTGTACAGACATCTATAGGTACATCGTGGCAAATAAAAACAGCAGATAAGATACTTTTTTTGGAAGATGTTTATATAAAGCCATACCAACTAGATCGTATCTTGTATCATTTAAAACAAGCAGGACTGTTAGATCAGATAAACGCCATAATATTTGGAAATTGTGGAAGTGATAATAAGACCATCACCACTGTTCTTACTGATTTTGCCGCTACCTTAAAAATTCCAGTATTTAAGACTAATAGATTTGGTCACGAACGAGTTAATGATCCAATTATTTACAACACTAATACAAAAATTATTCTTACTGATGATAATCAGTTTGAATTAATAATGAAATGCTATTAAGTAATATCAACATAGTTGATTCTCAGGTCTCAACGTCTATTAGCGAGGAGCCACTTTGCGGCAACGAAGCAATCTCAAGAAAACGGTTAAATTTGGATTGCTTCGTCAGCTCACGTCTTCTCATAATGACGTCAGTTTATACTACACCTTGTTATAGACATTTTCATTTAAAATACTTTACATATTGAAATTTCTTGATACTATATAAAAATAGATAATGTTAAAAATAAAGGAGGGTTTATATAAGGTAACATATCCAAATCATTTAAAGTAGATATATAGCTATACAATTAAGTAATAACGTAAAATTATCAACTAGCTGGAGTATAAATATGAAGATTACTAATTTTGGAATAGGTTTAACCATTATAATTACCGTACTTGCTATAGCTTTTTTCATGAATGTCAACAAAATGGGTAATGAAATTACTTATCAACTATTAATAAATTTTACAATTATTTTAATCATTATTGAAATGATGTTGATTATAACTTTTATCAAGTGGCTGTATAGTATTAGGATGATATGTAACAATCTCCATGGCATTAGTCAGGGTTTCTATAATAGTTTCAAAGACCAAGACAAAGTGACTCTATTACATAAAGAATTAAGAGAGTTAGGTATCCTAATTGGCAAGAAAGAACAGCATGTTTTGCACACAACCTTTCATGTAGAAGAAATAGAAAAGTACGTAAGAATGTTACTCGATGAGCTTAAAGAAGTTACTAAGCTTAGCAAAGAAAAAGAACAAGTAATAATAAAATAACAAACTTAGGACTCAATATATGACAAGATAATTTTTAAGAAACTGAATTCAATATAACTTAGTTATATTGAATTCAGTTTAATTGTTAATATGTTGTAAAATTCTCCTTGCAGACTCACTAGCAGAAAGATTTGTAACATCAAACTCAAATAAATTAGGATGAGAAATTTGAATTAATGGGTATTCTGGATAAACATCTTGTACATCAATTGATTTATAACGAAGTAGCCTATCTAACTGTTGAATTCGCTTAATATTCTCTTCTTGTGAAATCAGTAATTTTACAGGAATAAACACTGATCTACGATTTATTGCTAGCTGTTGTACTTGGTTAAAAAGCTTGCGATCACCCTCAACCTCATAGAGACAATTGGTAAGGACATAATTATTGGCAATTTCTTGGCTTAAAAAATTAAAAATACTATCTCGTATACGCCCAATTGCATCCCAAGCAAATTCTGGAATAGGAGTCAATCCATCATAATTTAGTAGCGAAAAAATAGGGTTATTGATATGCTGGTTATCACATATGCTATAGCCAGTCTTTGCTATTTCTTGTGCTATAGTATACTTTCCAGTCCCTGGTTTCCCTATTAGGTAGATAATAATAGTAGTCACTTTGTTAATCTCATTAAAAGATGAACTCACTTTTTACTTATTCACAATTAACTAAAATAGAGTTTTTGTAAATTAATTTATAGCTAACCCGATTAGTATTTTATCTATAGCAAACCAACGTCATTGCGAGAAGGCGTAAGCCGACGAAGCACTCCATTTTTAATCACTTTCCTGGATTGCTTCGTCGCTACCAAAGTAGCTCCTCGCAATGACGCCTGTGAATTGGGAGTAATGTTAGTTGGACTAGCTATATCAATTCTTCAAATTTTCTGTAGTACATATAAGAACATTACCATCAATTTCTACTATGTACAACGTATCACCTTTACGTGCTGATTTTATAGCATCTTTACTAAGTTTGGCATTCATAATAGTTCCTGACCACAATACCTGACCTTTCTCCCCTACCAGGAGTTCATTACTATATACTTGTACTTCTTTACCAAACATATCGGAATATTCGTATTTATAAGGTTTCTTGTAAACATAAAATTTTAGTGGGTACCATAAAATAATCAGCCACATAAAAGAAGTAAAACCAAAAATTATATACTGATATTTTAAAAGGTACGGATAATTATTTAATATTATCGCATTGGATATTCCACCTAGACCCAAAAATAGAAAACCAATATTTGGAATGTTAGCAAATTCTATAATTATACAAATAACGCCGACAATCAACCACCATTCTATTATTGAGATTTCAAATATGGTCATATAACACCTTTAATTAATCTTCGGTCAAACAATTGTAAACAATCATATCCTAAACAGGAATATTATACTTACTATATACTCCATTTACTATAGCTATTAGTACTAACTAAATTATAGCTAACCCGTTAATGCTCTAGACAGCCCCTCCGTCATTGCGAGAAGACCGTAGGTCGACGAAGCAATCCAAGAAAACGAACAATCTGGATTGCTTCGTCAGCTCATGCCTCCTCGTAATAACGCCAGTTTTTTCTACAACTTTTAAACTGCCATGATGACCTCTAAACCCGCTCTACCTTCTAACTTTCGACAGCTGTGCGGCTTACGCCTCCTCGCAATGACGGAAAAGCTATTTATAACCTTAACGGGTCAGCTATATAATACAATATTTATTTTCAATCTAAAACAATTTAAGTAATGAGTTTACTTTTTAATTAGGTAGCCTAAAATAAAACAAATTAGTTGCTTTAAAGAAGAATATTATCTAGCATCAAATATAATTAGAATTTAAGAAGGAGGTGGGGAAAATGAGTAAAGAGAGAAACCGTATAGAATCTATGGAATATTTTGAGTATAATGAATATTTTAAAGATAAGATAAAAACAATTGGGCAAAAGTTAAATGATGGTAGCACAACAGATCTAAATGAAATAGCTCAATCTTTGTTTGAAATCGTAAAGGAAACCTTAAAAACCATTGCAGCTAATTCTGTAGAAAAAAAATATATATTAGAGGGATTTGTTGAAACAATTATATTTGGTGCAGGAAAACAGGAATTACAAGAAAATAATGAAACCATAGAAGCAAAATCCATAGTGTTTGATAAATTTGCTGAAAAATTACAAGAATTCATACAGGATGGAACAGCTAGTAAAATTTTCCAAAAATATGAAGAGCAGCTGCAGGAAATCGTGGCTGCCAGCAAACCCCAAGAGCTTTCTCAGGACATCATTTTCTTGTCAGAAGAGGAAAAACCCCCTCTGGAATTAGGTGAATCTCTTCTTGATGTTGACATCCCTGCTTTTTCTGCTGCTAATCGAGCTATTGATCCTATAACCCAAGCAATTAGAGACCAGATTTTAACCAAGCAGAGGGAGCTAATAGTTACAGCTTTAGTAAAGAATAATACAGTAAAACAAGAAGAACTTGACGATCTAAACAAGTTTCGTGCGTACTTTGAAAATGAACAAAATAAAGAAACAATCAGTGAACTTTTAAAAGTAGATAAAAATTTAAAACAGGATTTAGAACAAGTCGAAATTATCGGCTACAAAAACGTTCATACGCAGTTTGCTGATAGATTCAGCACTATGGAATGGAAGGATGGAGCTGTAGAAAATGCTAATGGTATTACTACTAAGAAACAGATAGTACGAGATGCAGACGGTCAGGAAATTGCAACATTATCAGAAGCAACTCATAAAATAAATCCTCCTCATACAGTGCAAAAAAGTGATGGTACTAAAGTCACAATCAACAATTATAGGACGATAGATTTTCCGATAACACTTGATAATAAAGGTCCGATGCATTTATCGCTAGCTGTCAAGGATCAGCATGGTAGAAATATTGCGGCAAGTAAGGCAGTATATTTTACTGCTCACTATGATGATAATGGTAAGCTTGTCGAGGTCAGCTCACCACATCCAGTTAAGTTCAGTGGAAATAGCCCTGATGCAGTTGGCTATATAGAGCATGGTGGACAGATTTACACCTTACCAGTAACGCAAGAAAAATATAAAGAAATGATGCAAGAAGTTGCCAAAAATCTAGGACAGGGGGTGGATATTTCGCCATCTATTGAGACACCGGATCTCATTATAACCTCTAGACAGAAGATTGAAGAACCACATCCACATAGAGTGCAAGAAAATATGATGCCCATCGATGTGGTAAAAAATGAGGAAGTGGTATTAAGTGTTGACAATTCCACATATTATAAACCTGAGCAAGTTGCTAGAGAGGAGAAAATAGAACCTGTAGCTAAATCTCAAACTATGTCAAGAAATAGTGAGTTTAGTCCAGTAGTAGTAGATCAGGTCGAAAATATCATAGCAAATTTATCGAAATCACGACAGCCAAGTTTTCCAACTAAAAAAACTAATGAAGAAATTATCACACTAGTAGAATCTTTATCTAAAAATTTGGTAGGAAAAGATTTTGAAGAACAAAAAAAGCATATTGATAAAGAATTAAAAAATTTATCAACCCCTCAAGAACAAATAAAACTGTTACAGGGATTAGCAGAGGACACAGCAGAAAAAAGAGGGAAAGCTCTTGAGCAAATTAATTTAGGAAATCAAAGTGCGACTGCCGACCCTATTAGATTAATAACAGAAACTAAGAAAGCAGTTAAAGATGACGAAATAGTAAAACCAAAACGGAAAGCAGAACATGCTAATATTAAATATAATGTAAAATTGCAAGCATTTATACAAAATAAAATTAATGAAGTATCCAAAAAACCAACTATTATTCCTAAAATTCGGACAGGAAAATTTCAGGGTATATTATAGTCGACCTGCATAGTACTCTACATTTTTTATTCTATCGTGAAAGTATAATTCGGTATGCATGTCGATTTAAGGAAAAAAGATGATCTCCAAGCGTCATTGCGAGGAGCCACTAAAGTGGCGACGAAGCAATCCAATTTTGTGTCATCCCTGCGAAAGCAGGGATCTAGATTCCCGCCTACGCGGGAATGACATCTTAGAGCTTGTCCGCAAACTAAGTAATAGAAGAAAATAACCTGCGAAGAAGTAATCGACTCATAGCCAAAAAAATTATGTTTTCACTAGAATTAGTAAGAAAATCATATTCCTTGGAGAG
>JAHFPS010000039.1 GCA_023269695.1 Rickettsia sp. | reverse complement strand
CTCTAGTATTTTCTTTTCTATTTTCTCTGACATATTTTTCCTTCTTATAAGTTGTTTTCTTACAGTACATCTTACTGTCTAGTTTTGAAACTTACACAAAGTATATTACAGACTCATAAAATAGAAACATACCGGTGTAGCACATTGTAATAAAAAGAAAGCAATTAGTGTTTTCTTATTAACTTTTGCTTGCCAAAGGGGATTGTTTTTTAAGATACTTGGATCTGTATTAATTCTTTTGAAAACTCTTTTTACTCGACGTTTGGCATCAACAAACTCTGGTGTTTCTCTAAGCTTGTCTCGTGCAACAGAACCAATCAATGCAACTGCTGCACCAACCCAAAATGCCAGACGCCAGTTAAAGTCATGAGAAGTAACAAGTGCTGCAACCCCTAAAGCACCTATACCTCCTAAGGTACCAAAAACCCACATCAATTCCACACTTGCATATTGGACTGGTGGCTTAATCGTTTCAGTTAAATAAAGCTCTGCTCCTATCATTTCACCAATAGAAGCCATTCCTTGAATAACACGGCAAATTGTTATAATCCAAGCCGCTGTGATTCCTATCTGGGCATAAGTAGGCAGATTAGCAATCACAAAACATGATGCACCCATCAAAAAAGTTGTGATGATTACTGTTGACTTACGTCCTATATTATCACCCAACCAACCGAATATTAAGGCCCCAATAGGTCGAAAAACAAATGTGATACAAAAGGTAAAATTCTCTCTTAAAGAGGCTGTATGAAAATCAGTAGGTTCAAAAAATAACTCATTAAGAAACGCTACCATATGAACATATAACATTAAATCAAAATATTCTAGGAATGTACCAACTGACAGTATTCCTATAGCTTCTTTTTGTTCTTTAGTTAGGCTTCTTTGTTCTTGTTGATACCCTATCACCTATTTACCTTATATTTAAATTACCTCATACTATTTCCTACTACAATTTGCAGATGGATTTTTAATGATTCAACCTCCTTCAAGTAATTAGTTGATGTTATAGCTAACCCGACTAGCATTACTCCGTCATTGCGAGGAGCCGTAAGATCCAGGCAAGCGTCATTGTAGTGGTCGTGGCAATCCATTTCTAATCACTTTTTTGGATTGCTTTGTCGCCTTCGGCTCCTCGCAATGACAAGTTAGAGACGCAGGCGTCATTGCGAGGAGGCGTGAGCCGACGAAGCAATCCATTTTTGGTTATTTTTATGGATTGCTTCGTCGACCTACGGTCTTCTCGCAATGACGTTGACCACATACGACTTTTAAAGTACACTATCTAAAACCGCTTCCTCTTCTAACTTTCGACAGCTGTGACTAAAGTAGCTCCTCGCAATGACGCTAGTTTGTATGGATAATCAGGTTAGTTATACATAATTCTACAACCACATTGGAGAAAGAATCTTTGACAAAAATTCTTTATGTTTTTGTAACTCTTCCTTAGTTGGTTTGATAACTACAATATTATTTTTGTTTACCATAGTAGTGCTAACCAACAATTCACCTGTATTTTGTACCTTTTTACTATTAATATTGAAACTTATCTGTCTACCCCCAGTAAGCTCAACATAAACTTCTGCCAGTAACGCTGCATCTTTAAGTGCCCCATGCAACTTACGCGAAGAATTGTCAATTTTATATCTTTTACATAATGCATCAAGATTAGCCTTCATTCCAGGAAACATCTTCCGAGCCAGAGCAAGAGTATCAATAGTATTGGAAAGTTCTAAAGACTCTGTATAAGCTCTTTTGAGCAGAGACAACTCGTAATTAATAAACTTAATATCGAATATTGCATTATGTATAACAAGTCGGCTGCTACTAATAAACGCTAGGAACTCCTCAGCAATTTCTGCAAAGAGCGGTTTATTTTTTAAAAATTCCCCTGATATACCATGTATTCGATAAGCTTCTGTTGGCATATCTCGTTGTGGATTGATATAAAAATGAAATTGCTTGCCAGTTAAAACTTTATTAACCATTTCAACAGCACCAATCTCAACAATCCTATGACCACTTTTGGGATCTAAACCAGTTGTTTCAGTATCTAAAATTACTTCTCTTAATTGCTGCATTTTAATTCTTGTATTAGTTGAGTTATTTGTTTATCTAAATCTACTATATTAACATCAGTATTAATAACAAAATCTGCTTTTGCTATTTTAATCTGTTGTGACAATTGAATTTGTGCTATTTTATTATAAGTTGTTAAACTAAATCCTTCTCTAGACATTGCACGTTTTAACCTAGATTTTTCTAAGCAGAATGTTGTAACATAAAAATCAAAATATTTATCAAATTCAGCTTCAAAAAGTAATGGAATCTCAGCAAATGTAATTTCTGAATCATTATTTTGCCGTTTAAAAAGAGACAAACCTTCCACTACAAATGGATGAATAAAATTTTGCAGTTCGTTTCTTGATGAATCATTAGCATAGATTAGCTCTGCAATTTTTCTTTTATTAAAAATTTTTAGATCAGGCAGTAAGTTAAGAATTATATTTTGTATTGCCAGCTCTTTGTAGAGATCCTTAATATATTCGTCAGCGGAAAAAGTCATAAATCCTAAATCAGCTAAATAATTTAAGACAAAAGTTTTTCCTGAAGCATAACTACCAGTAATTCCTACACAGATCATTCTAATAAATATTTTATTTTTCTATAATAAAAAGCCCATATTTATTAGCTAGCTCAATAGTTTTTTCTAGCTCAATAACGATCACTTTTTCTTTCTGTATTGCTACCCCTTTATAACCATAATTAGCTAAGTTATTTATTGTTTCTGGTCCTATTGTAGGTATATCAATTCTAGTATCTTGTCCCTTCTTCATCATTTTAACAAGTATACCACCTGTAGAGTTCTTACGTAAATATGAACATCTTTTTATTAAATTATCTGTACCCTCCGCTGCTTCAATACCTATAATATATCCGTTATCAACAATTACTGATTGTCCTACATCAATCTGCCCTATACTATCTAATAGCTTCATGCCTAATTCGATATCTGTATTATCTGTTTCTGATGGAACTATTATAGTCATAACACCCTTTTTTGCACTCAATATTTCATAACTAGAAACTACTTGAAACCCCTTCTCTTCTAGAAAATCTGTCACTATACTAAGAAGTTTATCATCTCCTAAAAATTTTTGTTTCAATATGCGAGCAAGTAACCTTGATCCCATTAAATCTACTTTAATTGCTTTAAAATTAGGACGCTTTACACCACCAGCAAGAATTATATTTTTTACATCATACTCACGAAAATACTCAATTATTGGTCTAACCATACCGATTTTAAAAAATTGGTGGGTAAAATTCTTATATAATACCGGATCTGCTTCTCCTTCTAGAGCCGCGATATAACACTGTCCTCCTTGCTTAATAAAACTCTCAGCCAATGAGATTGGCAATGAGCCATTTCCCGCTATAATTCCAACTATACTCAAAGGATTAGAAAAATTAGAGTGTAAAGCTAGGGGCAAACTTTGGTCACGTACATTTTTTATAGTCAAAGGATTTGAAGAATGGGAACGACAAAGGGGTAAGCGAACACAGCATACTTTTTGTACTTGAGTACTCAAATACCACCAAATTTTGTGAAGCCAATTCTTGAAAGCAGAAGAGTATATTTGCAACATTCTAGCTATTTGTCTTATAGTGATCAACTTGTCTTGGTTGACAAAACACTCTGGTATTATCCTGTTTTACAAAGGCGATAATTTGTTCTACAATAGAATTACCTTTATATCGCTTTAAAACTTTCTCAATTCTATCAGTAAAAATACCTTTGCTAATAAAAAGCTCATCTACAGCTTTTATAGTATCAAGTGTTTCTTGATTATCAAAGCCTCGTCTTTTCATCCCAACTAAGTTTATACCTTCAAGAAATGCCCTTTCACTTGTAGCTAACCCAAATGGAATCAAATCTCTCACTACTGCAGACCCACCACCTACCATTGCATGCTGTCCTATACGTACGAACTGCAGAACAGCAGCAAGTCCTCCTATAATAGCATAATCACCAACTGTAACGTGACCACCTAAGCTAGCATAATTTGCAAAAATTACATTATTTCCCACAGTGCAATCATGGGCTATATGTACTCCAACCATAAATAAACCATTATTACCTACAGAGGTAACCATACCACCACCTTTACTACCAGCTTGAATAGTTACATATTCTCTAATAGTATTATTACTACCTATGATAACTTCTGACTTTTCTCCCTCATACTTAACTATTTGAGGGGACTGACCAATAGAAGCAAATGGATATATAACTGTATTAGCCCCAATTTTTGTTTTTCCTTCTATAACTACATGTGACTTTAGCTCAATATTATCTGCTAAAACCACCTCTGATCCAATAGTACAAAAAGGACCTATTCTGACATTTTTACCAATTGAAGCCCTTGTATCTACTATGGCAGTTGTGTGTATAGCTGGTAAGATCATCGTTACTTCCTATTTTTAAACATTGCAGTAAATTTGCTCTCTGCAACTATCTGATCATTAACTTTAGCATTACTTGAAAATTTCCAAACAGAGGCTCTATTTTGTTCTATTTTAGCATAAATATGTAATGTATCGCCTGGTTCAACAATTTTACGAAATTTTGCCTCTTCAATAGACATAAAGAATATCTCTTTATCTTTTGTGGAATCCATTGATTTTGCTACTAAAATAGCAGAAAGCTGAGCCATAGCCTCAACAATTAACACACCGGGCATTACTGGCTTTGTTGGAAAATGACCAGTAAATTGTGGTTCATTAAAAGTAACATTTTTGATGCCAACAATTGACTCATTAAGCTTAAATTCTAGCACCCTATCTATTAATAAAAATGGATAACGATGAGGTAACATTTCCATTATTTCTACAATATTAATCTTCATCTATATTCCGTTTTTTTATAAGCTGTTTCATAATTACTGATTGTTTATGCCAATCTCTAATCGGCAGTGCAGGGAATCCACCAACTGTTACTCCTGGTTCAACATCTTTCATAACACCAGCTTTTGCTGCTACTTGAACTTTATCACCTAGTACTATATGTCCGGATAGTCCCGCCTGCCCTCCAAGAGTACAATATGTTCCTATTGTAGCACTACCTGATATACCTACTTGTGCGACAATAATCGCCCCCCTTCCTATTATAGCATTATGTCCTATCTGCACTAAGTTATCTATTCTACATAAATCTCCTATCACCGTATCATTCATCGATCCTCTATCAATAGTAGTATTACTACCTATTTCAACATTATTACCTATTTTAACCATACCAGTGTGGAAAATTTTCTTGTGAATCCCTTTATCTGTTGCAAAACCGAACCCATCTTGTCCAATTTTTGCTCCCGCTAATATTACCACATCATCACCTATTATACTGTAACTTATTGAAACATTTGAGTATATTAACGCTCTATTACCTATTGCTACCCCATAATCTATAACAGTTCCAGATTCTATAACGCAATTATCACCTATTATAACATGATCTTCAATAACAACGTTATGTCCTATATAACAATTACTTCCTATAGTGGCAGAATCCGAAATATAGGCAGATTGCATAATTTTGTTAGGATAAGTTTTTGCTTTACCATAAAATAGATCCACTAATTTTGCATAAAAGAAATACGGATTTCTTACTTTTAATAAAACTGTTCCATTATTAGATTCTTGTAAAAAATTCTCTGGAACTATGCAGCATGAAGCTTTAGTGTTCTGGAATTGAGTAATATATCTGTTATTACTAAAAAAACTTATATCGCCAACATCAGCCTCTTCTAAAGACTTAACATCATTGATTAACAAGTCACTGGAGCATAATATCTCAGCATCTATTAGCTTTATAATTTCTGATAATTTATAGGAGTCAGCTTTCTTATAAAAGCGTGAATTTATCATAGTTACTTATTTTTACAAAATGATGGGAACATTATAAACGCCAGTTAGAAAATACTCAAGTTTTCTTATAATAATTTGTATTACCCAGAATTGTAAAAGGTCCACCCTATACTTATCGATATAGAGATTGTCCGCAAACTATCTAGTTCTTTCTCGAAAATATTATAACCTTCTTGTAACTCTTGTAAGTCCTGTGCATTGTTATAACGATTAGTTTTTATGCAAGAAACTATCAAAGATAGAAGTTGACGAGAAGTTTTGCTTAATTGTTTACCACAATTATTTGTAAGGTTTCGCCATTCAGGCAGGACGAAATTACCGACCATGTTATAAAAAATAGTATCACGATTTTCAACTAAACTGTCGGAAAAAGTTAATGATTCTGTCATATTTTTCCCCCATGAAAAACGGTTAGAAATAGACCATTTTTCTCCTGAGTTTTAGGGGGTTTTAGCAAAAAACCAAAATAAAACTTCTTTATAAGAATCATAAAACTCTCGAAAAACCAATATATATCTGGTGAAACCGGGGGGATTCGAACCCCCGACCTAGCGATTAGGAATCACTCGCTCTATCCTGCTGAGCTACGGCTTCTCTAAAGAATAAGCATTATATCAAAACTTTTAACAGTTGCAAGCATGCGATATGAAATCAAAAGGGTTGGCATGCTTGTTATTGAGCCAAATTTCAAAGTGCAAATGCTCCCCCGTACTGTTACCACTATTACCTTGCACTCCAATAATCTGACCTTTGGTCACCATATCTCCTTCTTTTACGTGTATTTTTTTTAAGTGAGCATATTTGGTAATGAATTTATCTGAATGTTTTATTTCTATCAAGTTTCCATAAGCACTTTTTCGCTTTACGGTGATAATTATTCCATCAGCAGAAGCATAAATGGAAGAGTCTTGGTATCCTTTTAGGTCTGTTCCGCAATGGAATTTTTTTTGTTTTTTCCTAGGATGTTTACGTATGCCGTAATGACTAGTAATTTTTACATTATATTGTGGTAACATTATAGGAATAGTATTAGTTAGCTTATCTAATTGCCCTAACTCATTAATGTTATAAGAGCTATTTTTATTAGTATCTTTTTGAACAAGTTGCAATTCTTTTTTAGATAGGAACTTATACTTACAATTTAACTTTAGCAGCAAATCTTTAATCTTGGTTGATTTAATCATTGCCTGGCTATTAATATTCTTAGTCCCACTGGCTTTAAATTTTTGTAAAAAAGCCTTGTTATATTTTTCATTATTAATAACAAGACCAAAATTTTTTGCATAGATGCAGTTATTTTTACTTAGTGCTGCTAAATTATATTGTATAATTAAAGTGCCGTGATTTAGTTTATGATCCTTTTGTAATTGTTGTGCAGTGAAGTTTAAAAGTGTCTTGTTGGTAGATGATGTGCTACATCCTTGTAGGAATAATATAGTTAATAATAATATATAGGACTTAAGCATTTATATCCTTATAAAATTTGTTTATACAGCCTAAAAAGCTATTGCCTTTTATACCACAGAAAATAAACAGGTATTCCGGTTAATACAAATGATATAGCTTTTATTGTAACATTTAATGGTGTTTCATAAATAATCCATAGGCAAAAGACAATTGATCCGAGGGCAATTAACCATTCATATGTTGAAGATTTTTCTGATTTTACTAGCAGTAATTTTAAAAAAGCTATGCTACAGGCTAGATATACAAATAAAAAAGAGATAACTGAAAAATCAATTATTTCGGTAATTTGTTCTGATAAATCTTCATTGGCTGTACTAACCAATAATAATAATATTCCAATACAACTTATGACTAAACTCCAAATTGGAGCACCATTTTTATTTTGTTTAGCAAAAAAAGATGGTATTAAGCCATCTTGTGCTAGTCCCAAAGCAATCTGTCCGCTGATTAGTACCCAGGCATTTAACGTTCCAATGCAAATAATTGAGGCAATCAAAGAAATAAGTAGATGCCACTGACCACCAAAAATTATTTGGGTAGCATCTACATAAGGAGCTTTAGAATGTATTAAATCTTCTGATGGGATTAAACCAATTATTCCAACACTATTAATGAGATATAAAATAGCAACACAAAGCGTACCTATTACTACAGCTCTTGGTATTGTTTTCGATGGGTTAATTACCGAACCAGCTTGAGCAGTTGCTGACTCTAAACCAATGAATCCCCAGAATGTTAATAATGTTACCTTACCAAGAATTTGAGAAAAAGTTAAATTAGTTATTTGCTTATCCATAACAAAATTATTACTATTAAACTGATATAATGCCGCAACTGGCACTACTATTAATGGAATAAATTTTAAAATTGCTAGTATAAATTCAGCACGCCCTGCTGTGCCTATACCTTTAAGATTTAGCAACATAATAGCAAATAACAATAATATTTGCAAAATTAAGATCGCAAAACTATTATTTACGCCAATTAAAGGTGTTAAATATGTAATAGCTGAAATAACCACTACAGCCGTACTAACCCATGAAATAACCCAATAAGTCCAACCGGTGAAAAATGCTACATCATTGCCAAATGCCTTTTTTAAATAAACATGGGGTCCGCCTGTTTGCGGGAATCGTGAACAAAGTATAGCAAATAACAGTGCTAAGATTATAGCACCGCAAGAGGATACTACCCCTCCAACTAAACTAAAAATACCGAATGGTGCTAAACTTGCTGGTAATATTAAAACACTGGTGCCAATTTGGCTACCAATAACTAAAGCAAAAACTGACCAAAAACCAAGCTTTTGTGACATATAATCCTGAACTGTATGTATAAACCCTGAACTTATTTCAGGGGGCCTCAATTCGGGATAAGAATAATTATTCTTATCCTGAATTGGCTAAGTAATATTATTTTAACTAATGCAGATGCCCCTTTTGCCCCTGATTACTTCTATTATACAACCGAATTTGGGATAACAAGTTACCCCAAATTCGTGTAATTTAGATCGCTCTTTTTTTGTTACACACTTTCATTTCAGATGGTATATTTTCTTGCTCCCCAAAATAGCATGAGACCATAAAAAAAATTAACCAGCAATTACTGATTAATTTTTAAAAACCAAAATAATATATTCAGGGGATATATTTTGTAAATTTCAAACTAAAAAAGCCAGTGGCATTAATTTAACAGCATTGTTATTAAATCTACAATCTTTATGAGCTGTTAACTATAGTCATATACAAATTTCTTCAATAGTCAATCCCCATATTTACAGTTTTACTGCAGGACGATTTAAAAGTCGCAATTAATAGTAGAAAAAGACCGGTTTTGCTTAGGTGAATAACCGTCATTGCGAGGAGCCGCTTCGCTGCGACGCGGGAATGACAACTTACAATCGCCACGCCACTTCGTGGCTCGCGATGACGGCTATTCGTTTCTATAACCTAGGAGACTGTCGGAAATGACTAAAGTAATCCTATATTTGGCTCTTTTTGGCTGCGAATAAACATGATTTTCTTGAAATAGGTACACTATTCCTGCGAAAATCCTATTTATTCTCGCCGAAAAATAGCTCAAAATATAATTAATTAGTCATCTCCGACAGTCTCCTAGAACTTGTGAGTTATAGTGGGTTTGTTGAGTTAAGCAACCAATCTACTAATAGCTCACAATTCGCAAGTATTAAATTCCCAAATTTAAACCTATATGCTTATTATGTCACATGATTCTTCATAACCCAACATAAATAATGTGATAAATTTACAATCTCTAATTCATTCAACAACCTGATCTAAATAAATTACTTGAAAATATTTTTTAGCCGCTAACGACTCTATATTAGGCATTTCAGGATATTGTAGTAATAACGGTAAGAATACGCTTCCTCCAACAACAATACGTGTATTGACTCCAGCAGGATGTAATCCCCATACATTTTGATAACTCATAGCCATTAAGGGGCTTTCTTTATTATGAGAATTAGGGTAATTACCAATATACATAACTATATGTCCTCCAATATATATAATGGTCAAGAACGGTTTACCGTTCTCCATTAGATACGATATCCTCTGTTCTAGAGAAGAAGAACTCATATCCACCACTCTACCATATTTTGATTGATCTGATGCTTGTCTTGGCAACCATATTCCAAAAGTAGCAAAGAAATTTTTTAATTCTGCGGAACAATCATTATAAAAATACGAATTTCCCCAACCATACGGACGACCTGATAAACTACTAAGAATATTAGCTATATTACGTTGCGTGACCATCAAAGGCATTTCCACGGTATTTTGGTTAGGTACTTCAGCATATTTAATCACAGCATATCCATTTCTCATCGAAGGTATCATTAACTTTTTGCTGAGAGTACTATTATCATTGATCATTGGGAATATGGAACCTATATACGCGGAAAATAGGAATTGACCTGTTGTATCAGTTATAGCTGTTTGAGTACGAGTAATTGCCACAAGGTGAGATTTTGCTGCCATCTGCCATTTATTAACAAATTCTGCGTTTGTTCGGGCAATCCCACTACTTTTTACCCATACAATAAAATCAGGAGTTATGACCAACGACCAGGCTCTATCCTTTGTTGTTCCTATAATGTAAAGAGGGATTCCAGCCCAAATAGATGACATTTGTAAGTTATCAAAAGGATATCCTTGACCTGCCTGCTTGTAACTATAAAAATGGACGTCATTAGTTGGTAATAATCGTGCATGCAAATTATCAATGGCAATAGCCCTGTTACTAGCTTGATAAGTTAAATTATAAAATTGTGTTATATTAATATTAGCATTAATATTATCAATCCAACCTTCCGTATAAGGACGGAAATTTTCCCCATACCCGATGTCATTAACAGTTTTATTTTTATTACTAAATTCAATTAAGTTATTTTGTATAATAGTCACTATATCATTCGGTGTAGCTTTATGTAATAATTGGTTTACATATTGCTTATTCCATGGGGATAAATCACCGTAATTATGTTCATAAAGTTTTTCTAGATGTTTTTTTTGTACATCTGCACTTAATAACGGAGTATCGTAATCAGGATTATTTTTATTTATCCAATCATTAATATTTTGAGAATAATTCTCTAGAGGAAATATTTGGATAACATCTTGGTCTATTTTCCGATAATTATTTTTAGTAGTTTTTAAAGTACAACTAGTCATAGAACATAATATAAGTAAATAAAAAATACATTTTATCATAAAATAAACTCCTAAATTCTACCATTATTATTTTATAGCTAACCTGGCTAACATTACTCCCAATTCACAGGTGTATATTAGTGAGGAGCTATATGCTTAGTCGTGACGAATAACGACGCCAAGTTGTTTCCCTATGACTTTTAAACTGCCATACTTAAGATAAGTAACAATATATCATAAAAATCAACTACACTAATAGATATATGCAAATTATTTAAAAAATTTTATAGCTAACCCGATTAGCATTTATCCATAGTTGATCTAGGGGAATGTTTGTCATCCCTGCGAAAGTAGAGGGATATTAGAGCTTGTCCGCAAACTAAGTAATAGAAGAAAATAACCTGCGAAGAAGTAATCGACTCATAGCCAAAAAAATTATGTTTTCACTAGAATTAGTAAGAAAATCATATTCCTTGGAGAG
>JAHFPS010000038.1 GCA_023269695.1 Rickettsia sp. | reverse complement strand
TTTCCATCCGACAAACTGTTCCAGGTGGATAAACATATTGATAACCTGACATTATACTAATCATCTTTATTCTATAACCTAATTATACCTTGTTAATTCTATATTGAAAGCTAATTAGTATAAGACTTTAACTAAGAGTGATATAGATTATGAAGTAGTTTTAATTGATACAACTGAAAGTCCTATAGAAAGACCAAAAAAAAGCAAAAATTCTTTTATTCAGGAAAGAAAAAGAGGCACACATTAAAAACCCAAATAATAGTAAATAAGAGAACACAACAAGTAATATGTACAGATTTTTCTAATGGTAAGAAGCATGATTTCAGGTTATTTAAGGAATCTAAAATCCTAATACACCCCAAGATTAGAGTAGTTAGTGATACAGGTTATCAAGGTTTACAGAAAATTCATAATAATTCTGAATTACCAAAGAAAAAAAGTAAGAAAAATCCTTTAAGCAAAAAAGATAAAAGGAATAATAGAAGATTAGCAGGAGAGAGAGTTCTCAATGGAAACGTTATTGGTATGCTAAAACGTTTCAAAATTATTGCTGACGAATACCGAAATAGGCGTAAAAGATTTGCTCTTAGATTTAATCTTATAGCTGGAATTTATAATTTTGAACTCTTATGATTAGTTTCGAAAGAGGCCTAATGATTCCTACCACCTCTTTTAGTTTCTTTTAATACTGATTTTCCTTGCTGACAATAAACAGTATGAATTTGCCTAACTCGACTAATACTTAAACCGGTAATTTCAGAAATCTGCTTAGGTAAATATGAAAACTTGGCACGTAAATAAATACACTGTATCTTGCGAAACACTATTAAATCTGGTGCCGATTTTAACAAAAATTCCATCCAACAAACTGTTCCAGGTAGATAAACATATTGATAACCTGACATTATACTAATAATCTTTATTCTACAAACCTAATTATACCTTGTTAATTCTATATTGAAAGATTATTAGTATTAGCTGGTAGCGAGGGAGGGATTTGAACCCCCGACACGCGGATTATGATTCCGCTGCTCTAACCAACTGAGCTACCCCGCCATGATGGAAAGAGCTTTAAAATAAGTCTAATTTCAAGAAAAAAGCAAAGTTCTACCCTTTTGCTTTAAAGAATTGTTTTTAAATATACCAAAAGCTTGCATAGCCACACCAAAATGTTGCTTGCACCTCTACCATTTATAGCTAACCAGATTAGCATCACTCCGTCATTGCGAGACCACGTAGTGGTCGTGGCAATCCATGCTATTGTGGATTGCTTCGTCACCACTAAAGTGGCTCATCGCAATGACGCCAGTTTACTATGGCTAAATGCTAGTTGGGTTAGCTATATATATATTCAAATCTTATTAGAGTATAAATAGCTCCAAACAATTTATTCACAGAACACGGAAAAACTTTAACGTTTAGAGAACTGAGTACTTTTTCTTGCTTTATGCTTACCATATTTTTTCCGTTCTACAACTCTTGAGTCTCTTGTTAAAAAACCAGATTTACGCAAGATACTGTGAAATTCTGGGGCAATTTTATCAAGAGCTCTAGCAACACCATGTAATACAGCACCCATTTGTCCTGATATTCCGCCGCCTTTGACAGTACATATTATATCATATTGTCCAGAAGTTTTGGTTACAACGAATGGCTGTAAGAGAGATTTGGTATGAGATTCACGGGTAAAATATTGCTCGACATTTTTTTTGTTAACAATTACCCTACCACTACCACTTTTCAACCAGACTCTAGCAATTGCATTTTTTCTTCTGCCAGTACCATAAACTTTGTTATCACTATTTTCTACAGACGTATTATGCTTAACTAACTTACTTTGAACTGTACCACTATTAGTATTTTCTCTTTGGACCTTCAATATTGTCATAATTCACTATTTTTTATTCTTTGTATTTTTGCTTGCAAAATCATAAAGCTCTGGCTGTTGTGCTTTATGTGGGTGTTCATTCTCTGCGTAGACATATAGATTACCCATCTGCTTTGACCCCAGAACATTTCTTGTGATCATTCTTTTTACAGAGAGTTTAACGACACGCTCAGGGTGCTTACCAGCCAGAATTTTCCCAGCAGTTGTATCTTTTATTCCACCTGGAAAACCAGTATGACGATAATAGATTTTACCATCTTTAAGAGCTGATTTTTTACCTGTTAAACAAATATGTTTGGCATTAGTTATTATTACATAATCTCCACAATCTAAATGAGGAGTGAAGGAAGGCTTATGTTTACCACGTAAGATTTTAGCTACTTCACTAGCAAGCCTACCTAATACAAGGTCTTTAGCATCTATAACCCACCACTTCTTTTGAATTTGCGATGGTTTTGCAGAATAAGTTTTCACGTTATATATCTTTATTAATTAGAATTATACTTAGAAATAGCACAAAAATTACTGTTGCCACTCCCCAATCTGAACTATATTAAATAGCACTATAACTAGTATTTTGTCAAGATAAATGTAAGATATATTAAATTATACCATAATCAAGTCTCCTGACTAATCTACCAGCATAATTTTTTTATCAGTAATAACATACATAGCACCGCAACAGGTTTTCCCATAATATTCAATATTTTTAATAATTTTACTAATCACTGGGGCGGTACTTAAATTACCATTAATATCTGATTGGAAACTATATAATTCACCTTTAGTAGAGATAATATTTAAATTCCAATCTTTTTCCTCAGTTGCTTTACCAATTATCGGGGCTAAAAACGATAAAGCTTTAACTTTTTTGATATCCTTTCCATCGTTTAAATCTGCTACAAACTTAACTTTACCAAATTCAGTGCTTATAGCCGCCACTTGTCCAGCATTATTTGTTATAAATAAACTATTGCCAGCTAAAGACATTGATTGTACATCATAAGCTTTAGTTTGCCAGAGGATATTACCCGTCATAATGTCTAGCTTTATTAGCTTGCCAGCACTATTAGCTATATATATGTGAGAGTTATTGATAACAGGTTTACATAATATAAAAGCTGCCTCAAAATTTGGTAAACCTATTTCTTGCTGGCTAGATAAATCGTTAGTCCATAAAATTTTGCCGCTATTAGCTTCTAGAGCAAGAATTTGCCCTGAATTATAGTTTACTATCACATAACCATTTTGTACTATTGGAACAACATGATAACTTGATGACAAAGTTTCAATTATACCTTCATGTTGCCAAACAAAATTTAATTTCTCAATATTAATTGCTAATATTTGATTAGTTACTGTTTGAACTATAATAGTATGATCATTAATTAATACTGGTTTTATTCTGGTAATATCAGGTAGTTCTTTTCTGACTATTTCATGACCTGACTTACTATCTAAAACTACCAAGAATCTTGAACCATAGGTAACGTATAGTTTATCATTATGGCATAAGATTCCGCCACCAGCATAATAATCACTTTTGTTAGTGCTGATATTATATGACCAAATAATAGATTTGTCTTTCATAGAAAAGGCGGAAACGTTACCTTTAGTATCGATGGTATAGACAACAGCTTTCTTAAAAATTGGTTCGGCTATTATTTTATGTTTTGTAACAGTATATTCCTTATTTCGAAGCATTTCAGGACTAAATATATTTATTTTTACAGTAGAATCTATTTGAATTGCTTCATTACTTTCTACAGATAATTTAGGAGTTAATTCTACAATATTTTTTGTTTTGTTAGCTCCCAGACCACAAGAAGTTAGAATAAAAGGTAGTAAGAAAATAATTAATCGTTGTTTTATCATAATTTAAGCCTTTATTGTTGTAAGTTTAAAAGTAAAGCTTTAGCCTGCTCTTTAACTGTTTGAGTTGTACTTTCTAGTGAGATCACCTTTTTCAAAGTATTTTTTGCTAAATCTTTTGAGTTGTTCTTAATATACCAAGTTGCTTTGATAATATTTGCTGTACCAAAGAATGGTTTATTTTCATCATCAAAATAACTTAAATATTTCTCAATTTCATTAATATTTACATCAGATAAATTTGGTTCGTCGATCATTAAACTCAACCAAATTAGATGAGCATATGCACTTGTTAATTCATCATAATTATTGTTATCAATAACTTCTTTTAATAAAGTTTTTGCTTCAATAAAGTTTCCTTGGTGTATTTTGATACTAACTTGCTCGATAGCAGCTAAACCCTCTACTCTATTATTACTTGTTGCCATTAAATTATCCAAAGACTTTATGGCAAGATCTTTATTATCATTAATAAGTGCAATAGATTTGACTAAAATATCACCTGTCTTTTGATTATTCTCTATTTCTTTTTCATTCCGCCAGTTGTTTATTAGCATAAATAATATCACTATAAGTGTAAGGATTATAGTGATAGGAAGGAACTTTTTAAAGTAATAAAGTTTCTTTTCTTCATTTTTATCACTTAAAACTTCTTCTAAAATGTCAGTCATGATTATTTACCAATTATTATTCATCTTTTCATCCATATAGCTAACCTGAATAGCATTACTCCGTCATTGCGAGGAGGCGTAAGCCGACGAAGCAATCCAAGAGTATGGATTGCCACGACCACTATGTGGTCTCGCAATGACGCCAGAGGTCTCAAGAACCCTTTCGGGTTACCTATAGTTCCTAACGCTTACAAGCAAATTTAGTTCTTGCATCCTTAGCTCTTTTTATTGATGT
Organism: Rickettsia sp.; assembly: GCA_023269695.1. Taxonomy (GTDB): domain Bacteria; phylum Pseudomonadota; class Alphaproteobacteria; order Rickettsiales; family Rickettsiaceae; genus Tisiphia. The sequence goes on along the minus strand of JAHFPS010000038.1, from coordinate 7,197 downwards.
GGCTGATCTATTCGGAAACTCTGCTTCAAGTTTATCAAGAATAGAACATGCCTCTTGTCTTTTTTTTAGCTCTCCAAGAGATAATGCTAATTTTAGCAATGAGTCAGAAGCCTTACTCCCTTTTGGTGACTGTTTATAACCTTTTAAATAATTTATAGCTGCTTTATCAAACATATTGCGTCTAAAAAAAGATTCTCCATACCAAAAATAAGCATTACTTAACAAAGGGCTATTAGAGTAGTTTTTTAAAAAATTTGCAAATTTTTCTTCTGCATCTGCTAATTTATTATCTTTTAAAGAGGCAAGTGCTAAATCATAAAGTTGTTTATCTTTTGGCATCCCTGAAATGGGTTTTATAATATCAGTAGAAATAACTTCTTTTTCTACTTTTTTAGTAGAGGTTATTTCAAAGACGTCATTAACTATAGAATCATCTACTAAATTTTCTGCTGCACCACTACTATCTTGGGGGCTTATTACCTCTTGCTTTGTAGAGTTAAAAATTTTCTCTAATTTAGCAACACTATGTTCAATTATTTCAATTCTGCCGAGTAAATGTTGATTTTCTTTTTCCAAAACATCTAATCTTTCTGTACAATCATTAGATGAGTCAAATCTCAAACTCTTTCTAGTAATTTGATTTTCAGCAAATGCTTGCGTAGCAATCAAAATAATTAATAAATATATAGAAATTGTTTTCATACATTAATATTTGATTTAAAGGTTATAAAACCAGTTGAGTATACTAGAATTTTTATAGTAATCTATAACTTTTCAGTTCAGCTTGATTTTTTATAGCTAACCAAGGCTAACATTACACCAAATTCGGTTATATCTATAAATATAGCAGATTTTTATGATCCACTAATAGCAATTATCATTATTTTTTTCAGTATCTTTTAAAAGGCTTATCCATAATTAATGGTTAGCTATATAGGGAAATAGACAAGGTGTATATAATAGATTATAAAGAAAAGAGATATTTAACAAATTAAACTAATTTTTATAATGAAAGCATAAAGCCAAGATAATGATTGATATAAACCAACAACAAATACTGAATAAAATTTCCAATATTACCTTTAGTGATAATACAAAATTAATCGATATTATATCTAACATTGTAATTAAGGATAAAAATATTGGGTTTGCAATTGATATTTTTGGTAAAGATCCTAAAGAAGTCGATGAAATAAAAATTAAAGCCATCAATAAATTAAATGAAATAGCTAATATTGGTAAAATAACTATAGTTTTAACTAGCAGCAAAGACGACAAAAGCGTAACTAAAAAATCAACTAAGCCAAAAATTAAGCATTTCATTGAGGGAGTAAAAAAGGTAATATTGGTGGCATCTGGTAAAGGGGGAGTTGGTAAATCTACTATAACCGCATTGATAGCCGAACAACTAAATCTTGAAGGATACAAAGTAGGAATAGTGGACGCTGATATTTATGGTCCGTCAATTCCGCAAATATTTGGTATTAGTGATGTGCCAGAAATAGTGTATAATAAAATGACCCCTTTAAAATCACGAGGCATTGAAATTATTTCTATTGGATTTCTTATTCATAATAATTCTGCTATTGTTTGGCGTGGTCCAATGGCTAGCAAGACAATTTACCAACTATTATCTCTCACGCATTGGCAGGAGTTAGATTATTTAATTATTGACATGCCCCCTGGTACCGGTGATATTCACCTAAGTATTTTAGAAAATTACCAATTAGATGGAGTAATAATAGTGACTACTCCACAAAAAATGGCGGCAATAGATGTTGTTAGGTCGATTGATTTATACAAGAAATTTAACTTACCAATTTTAGGTATTATAGAAAATATGAGCTATTTAGTTGAAGCAAGTTCAGGAAAGAAAATCCAGATATTTAGTGGCAATAGTGGAGAAATTTTTGCCAAAGAATATAATATACCCTTAATCTGTAAGATTCCTATTGAACCAAAATTATCCTATAATTGTGATAACAGTATTAGTCTTACAGATATAATTAAACTACCAATAAAACAATTTGTTTAATAATTCACCTTAGCATGGTATTTAAAAATCATAGAAAAAACAGCCTGGCGTCATTGCGAACGTATTGTCCTTTTCTGCAATTTTTAAATTGCCATAGGGGTTATGCGTAAGTTAATAAGTAGGATTATATGTCAAACATAGTCAAAATAGAAGAAGTTCAAGCCATTAAAAGACCTGATTGGATAAAGGTTAAAGCACCAAATTCATATCAATATCATGATACAAGAAAGATCATTGAAAGTTTGAAGTTAAACACAGTCTGTCAAGAGGCTGCCTGCCCTAATATAGGAGAATGTTGGGCAAAAAAACACGCTACAGTTATGATTCTGGGTTCTGTCTGCACTCGTGCCTGCCGTTTTTGTAATGTTAAAACTGGTCGTCCCGATTTACTCGATCCGCATGAGCCACAAAGATTAGCTCAAGCTGTGATGAAATTAGGGCTTGAACATGTGGTAATTACTTCAGTTGATCGGGATGATTTAGATGATGGTGGAGCTGAACATTTTGCCAATTGTATAAAAGAAATAAGACTAGCTTCTCCTACTACCACAATTGAGGTTCTAACTCCAGATTTCCTTAAGAAAGATGGAGCCGCTGACATAGTGGTATCAGCAAAACCTGATGTTTACAATCATAATGTAGAAACAGTACCTTCTTTGTACAAAACTATTAGACCAGGAGCTAGGTATTACAATTCATTAAGTCTTTTGCATAATGTAAAAAAATTAGATCCTGAGATTTTTACTAAATCAGGTATGATGGTTGGGCTTGGAGAATCGAATGATGAAATTATGCAAGTGATGGATGATTTAAGAGAAGCTAAAGTTGATTTCTTAACTATCGGGCAATATTTACAACCAACCAAAAATCATGCAGCAGTTGCTAGATATGTTTCTCCAGAAGAATTTAAATATTTGGAAAGAATAGCCAAGGTCAAAGGATTTTCGATGGTTTCTGCCAGTCCATTAACCCGTTCTTCTTATCATGCTGGCGATGACTTTCAAAAATTGAAGGATAATATCAAATCCAAAAATTATATAGCTAACCAGATTAGTATTTATCCATAATAAACTGACATCATTGCGAGAAAGTATAAGCCGACAAAGCAATCCAAGAGTATGGATTGCCACAACCACTATGTGGTCTCGCAATGACGGAAGTACTTTTACCCAGCGTCATTGCGAGGAGGCGTGAGCCGACGAAGCAATCCAATTTATATGAAGATATTGTTTAGCATATGTTTTGGATTGCTTCGTCGACCTACGGTCTTCCTCGCAATGACGTTTGTGTATGGCATAATACCTTATAATTTTTTGTTATTTTTACGATAGAATAAAAAATGTACGTATTATAACTTAAGATCCTGAAATAAATTCAGGATGACTCATCTTATATTGTTATCGGTCATCCTGAACTTGTTTCAGGATCTCTATATATAACTCAATTTAAACAACTAATATAATATATGCAAAATATTCCAACTGATATTGAACAGCTTTCTGAATTAGAGGTAAAAAGCTTACTAAAACAACTGGCAAATAAGATAAGAGAATATAATAACGCCTATCACCAACAAGATGCTCCTCTGATTTCTGATGCTGAGTATGATCAATTATTTAATTTAAATCTTGAACTTGAAAAAAAATTTCCTCATTTGGTGTTGAAAAATAGTCCTACTAAACAAATCGGTAGTTCTGTAGCAGAGAAATTTTCGAAAGTAAAGCATATTAATCCGATGTTTTCTCTTAGTAATGCCTTTGATAGTGAAGATGTATCAGAGTTTATCAATAGAATAAAGAATTTTTTACGCCTTGACAGTTTCCAGCCTATTTTTTGTGAACCTAAAATAGATGGTTTATCTTTTTCTGCTACCTATGAGAATGGAATACTCACCAGAGCTGCGACAAGGGGTGATGGCTTTATTGGGGAAGATATAACGGAAAATATCAAGACTATCAAGAATTTCCCTCATTCTATAGTTTCGGCTCCAGCCGTTTTAGAAGTAAGAGGAGAGGTATACATTAATAAACAGGATTTTCTATTATTAAATCAAGCACAAGAATTATCTCAAAAAGATAAATTTGCCAATCCGCGTAACGCGGCTGCTGGGTCATTAAGGCAGTTAGATCCAAACGTTACAGCCAGTAGACCTCTACGGTATTTTGTTTATGCTGTAGGTAGTGTCAGTAGCAAAATAGCTGATTCTCAAGATGGTTTATTGGATAAGTTAAAAGAGTTAGGGTTTATCGTCAATAATATAGGAAAATTAGCCTATTCTGAAGATGATCTGAAATCTTTCTATGAATATTTGAATTCATCTAGAGAAGAATTACCTTATGAAATTGATGGTATTGTATATAAGCTAAATGATTTTGCTCTGCAGCAAAGGATGGGTTTTATTGCAAGAAGTCCAAGATTTGCTATTGCTCATAAATTCCCGGCGATAATTGGTCAAACTAGACTAATTAATATTACTCTACAAGTAGGTAGAACGGGGGTATTAACTCCAGTTGCTGAGTTGGAACCGCTTTCTATTGGGGGAGTTAGGGTATCACGAGCTACCTTACATAATTATCAGGAAATCATCAGAAAAGATATAAGGATTAATGATTATGTATTTTTGCAGAGGGCCGGTGATGTCATACCGCAAATTACTGCTGTAGATTTTACTAAGCGTTCTAGTGAATCGCAAAAAATCGATATGCCGAAACTTTGCCCATCTTGTGGTTCTCAGTTACATTATAATCAAGAAACTATAATTATTCGTTGTGATAATGGTTTAAATTGTCCTGCTCAGAATTATGAACGAATTTGTCATTTTACATCTAAGAATGCTTTAGATATAGATGGTTTGGGGAAGAAACAAATAGAATTTTTGCTGGAAAAATCTTTAATAGAAAATCCTGTGGATATTTTTTATTTACAAAATAATAATGAAAAAAACTTAGTCAAGCTTGAAAATATGGTAGGATGGGGGCGAATATCTGTAGAAAACCTATTTGCGAATATTGACAAAGCCAAAACCGTCCCCCTAAATAAATTCATTTATTCCTTAGGAACCAGACATATTGGTGAACAAACCGCCAAATTACTTGCTCGAGAATTTCAGAATTATAATAATTTTATAGCAGCTATGGAATCTTTGTTGAAAGGTGATCAGCAAATTTACCAAAGATTAAATGATCTGGAAGGAATAGGAGATAAGATATTGCTAGATATTATAGACTTTTTTGATATTAAAGAAAATCTACAAATTATTCAGCAACTGAGTAAAATTCTGAATATTCAAGACTATAATCAACAGACAACTAAAACCGTGCTATCCGGTAAAATTGTGGTGTTTACTGGTTCCTTACTAACTTTCTCAAGAGCTGAAGCCAAGTCTCAGGCAGAGAAATTAGGGGCTAAAGTAGCAAGTAGCGTTTCGTCTACTACTGATTTAGTCGTGGCTGGCACTGATGCCGGTAGTAAGCTCAAGAAAGCTAAGGAGCTGGGAATTAAAATTATTGATGAAGATGAGTGGCAGGAGTTAGTACTCTTATGTCACACTTCTTAGAGCTTGTCCGCAAAATAAATAGTCGATCCGTCAAAAGCTTACCTCTTATACTAGACCTCCTTCGAAACTCGCTTGTGCTGAGGGATTTGAAGGAGACTCTTCACTGCGAACCGCAGCGTACTTAAATGTACGTGAGGAGCAGAGTACCGATATCACGTACAAATCACCAGCAGAAGTAGAGTTTCGAAAGAGGTCTATTTCTATATGCAACAAAATTAACTTTTCTATCCCATAATACATCACTGTAAACCTTATATTTTAAGGCTCTTACATTACTTGTGTGGCGACAACTACTAAATACTGCTCATTAATTCTCTTTAACAAACCAGTTACTTTTACCAATTTAGTTTACTTAAATGATTAATATTTTTAGAATATATGATTTAGTTAGTAAATTTACTATATATCGCTACAATGTTTATAATCCTGGCATTTGCTAATACCCTAAACTAACTCTTCGCTAATAGCGGAGAGGCTATCTAGAACATTAACGGGTTAGCTATATATAGCCAAACAATATTATTAGTTTTTTTAATTTAAAATATATAGTTAGTATGAATAAATTTATCCTTTACAATAATGGGGAATATGTCCTCGAACACGAGGCTAAGGTTTCTTTTTTAGATAGAGGGTTCCAATTTTCAGATGGTGTGTATGAGGTTATATCAATACACCTAGGTCATCCAGTAAAATTATCAGAACATTTACAAAGGATTAACCGATCTTTCTCTATTATCAGGATGGTGCCACCATTTTCAAGTGATGACATGTATAAAGATATCATACGTGATTTAATGAGTAAGAATAATATACAAGAAAAGGGAATAGAAGAAGGGTATATTTATATACAAGTAACACGAGGAGTAGCACCAAGAAGTAGACCTTTCCCGAAAGAAGTCAAACCTACGATTATCATTAGCGTAAAACCATATGATTTCCCAATCCGCTATAATCCTATTAACGATAGTTTTGAAGGTTGTGTTAATGGAGTTAAAGCAATAACAGTACCTGATGAACGTTGGAAGCGTAGTGACTTAAAATCCTTAGCATTATTACCAAGTGTTTTAGCAAGTCAAAAAGCATCGGAAAATGATGCTTTTGAAGCGATAATGGTAAAGGATAATGGAGAAATAAGTGAAGGAACAGCACAAATGTTTGGATAGTTGATTCTAATGGAGTACTAAGGACTCATTATGAAGGGTTTAGTATCTTACCTGGTGTAGTGAGGAAAACTATAAAAGAATTTGCTTATAAGCAACATTTAAATTTCGAAGAAAAACCTTTTTCAGTACAAGAAGCTTTAAATGCAAAAGAAATATTCTTAACTGGTACTAGAACTAAAATATTACCAGTAACTCATGTATGGATCTACCCAAAAATGCAAGGAAAAAATAATACTTGACAGAAAAAAGCAAATGCAGTCATGTATTCGACTTAAGGCTCAATAAAGTGCCATAGCCCTGATGGAATTCGCTAACTTACGAACTTTAAGAGTCAATCATTTATTTTGTGTAAGTTCTATTTTTTACATTCCAATAAATCATACTTAAAATCACCACAAAGTATTTCAAATTGATTCAAAGCTAATGACCAATCTTTTATTGGC